>CAXTTN010000028.1:0-15023 GCA_964247105.1 uncultured Pseudonocardia sp. | reverse complement strand
CCCGGCGGCGGCGGACAGCCCCTGCACGAGCCAGAGCGTGCCGAAGAAGGCGGCGAAACCGGCCCCGACGCGTAGCCCGGCGGCCTGCGCCGGGCGTGGTAGGACCGGAGCGCCGAGAAAGCGCTCGGAGGGCATTACCGGCGTGGGAACAGCGGCGACAGACGCGGTCACTGTGGTCTCCTGGTCGTCGTGGACGGTCAGCGGTGGGCGTCGAGCGTGCGCGCGAGGGCGTCGTCGAGCGGGGTGGCGGCGGCGCCGAGACGCTCGACGATCCGGCTCGAGTCGACGACGAACGGCTGGTCGAACTCGTAGAGCATCTCGACCACCTCGCGGGCGGGCGGGTTGACGATGCCGACGACGCGCAACAGGGCCGGGGGTGTCGGCCGCAGCCGCGGGGTGCCCTTGCCGGTGATCCGGAAGGCGGCCTCGAGGAGCTGGCGGGTGGTGCGGGTCGCGGGGTCGTTCGGCAGGTGCCACACGGCGCCCGCGGCCTCGGGGTGCTCGCCGAGCAGGGCGAGCCCGGCCGCGATGTCGGGGATGAAGCTGTAGGTGTGGGGCTGGTCGGGATCGCCCATCACCCGCACGGCTCCGCCGGTCAGGGCGGCGAGCATGGCCTGGTCGCCGAGATTGAACGCGTTCATGCCGCTGCCGGGGCCGAAGTAGTTCGACGCCCTGCCCACCGCGACCTCGACGCGTCCCGCGGCGTGCGCGGCCATGAGGTCGGCGTGCATGCGGGCCCGCACGGCGCCCTTGCGGGTGTGCGCCCGAACCGGGCTGTCCTCGGTGAACGGCAGGACGTGCCCGGCGGTGTCGCGCTGCGGGACGCCGTAGGGGTAGACGTTCTCCAGGGTGACCAGCCGCGCGCCCGTGGCCTCCGCGGCGGCGATCGCGGCGTCCTGCAGTGCGGGGAACTCCTGCGCCCAGCGGTGGTAGGCGGGGCCGAGCACCTGGTAGACGACGCGTGCGCCGGCCGCGACGGCCGCCGCGAAGCCTGCGTCGGCGGCGTCGCCCGTCGCGGTCTGCACCCCGGCGGGCGCGGCCGGGCCGGAGCGGCTGACCAGGCGGATGCGGTGTGGCTCGACGCCGCGGGCGACGAGCGCGTCGACGAGCGCCCGACCGACGGCGCCGGCGCCCAGCACGACGTGGTCGGCGCGGGTGCTGGTTGCCGCCGGGCGGGGGGCGGGGGTGGCGGCGGGACGGACGGTCATGGCGGGTCTCCTCGAGAATCTGGGCAAGAGCATCATGCCGATGCGAGAAGTTATAGCGCACGACACTCAGTTTAGCTAGAGCTTGTAGCTGAACGGACGGCATGTTACGTTCGCCCGGTGACGCCCGCCACCACCGCCGACCCGCCGCTGTCGCGCCGCGAGCGCTACCGCGCTCAGACCTGTGCGGAGATCAAGGAGGAGGCGCGCCGCCAGATTGCCGAGGCGGGTGGGGCCGGCAGCCTCAGCCTCAACGCGCTGGCGCGGTCACTCGGCATGGCCGGGCCGTCGCTGTACCGCTACTTCGCGTCACGCGACGCCCTGCTCACCGAGCTGCTCGTCGACGCTTTCACCGAGCAGTCCATCGCCATCGAGGGTGCGGTCGGCGAGCACACCTCACCCGAGCAGCAGTTGCGCGCCTACGCCGCGGCCTACCGGGAATGGGCGTTGACCCACCCGGGCCTCTACGAGCTGCTCTACGGCACCCCGGTGCCGGGCTTCGTCGCGTCGCTGGAGGACACGGGATCCGCCGCGGCCCACGCGCTGGCGGCGCTGGCCGGTGTCATCGGGCGGTTGCGCTCCGAGAGCGGTGCCTCCGCGCCGGCCCCGGCGGCGCTGCGGCCGAACGTGCGCTGGTCGGCGCTGCTCGCCGAGGTGCCGCACGCCGACCGCACCGCTTTCGTCCTGGCCGTGCGGGCGTGGACCCGCCTGCACGGGATCCTCAGCCTGGAGATGCACGCGCACACCACCCAGATCCTCGACGACCCGGAGGCGCTCTACGCCGCCGAGGTCGACGACGTGATCGCCGCCGCGCAGCGCTGATCGTCGAGCCCGCCCTTCACCGGGGAGCCCTTCACCGGGGTGCTGGCGTCCGCTCGTTCGGGACGTGGTGACCGGGCACGGGCCCCGCCTCGCGCACCTGCGGTCCGCCGACCGCGGCTGTCACGGCCGTGGGGAGCGTCACGACTCGGTGCCGGGCCCGTGCACGAGTAGGATCTGCCGCGCGATGGCGGGGAACGGGGGACGGAGCGAGGTGCCGGAAGGTCACCGATGGCTCGAACTGCTGCCCCTGGACAACCCGTACTGGCTGCCGGAGAGGTCGAAGGGCTCCCGCGGCGCGGCCGCGGTCGCCGTGGTGGCGGGCACCGCCGGGCTGGTCGTGTTCGGCTCCGGTATGGCATCGGCCGAGGAGCCGGACGACGTCGGCGTCGCACCCGGCCCGGACGTGGTGTTCGACGATCCGTCCGGCTCGGGGGGTGGCGGCTCCGAACTGTTCGGCGGTGATCTCCCCGGCGTCACGTCCGGGCTCCACGACGGCACGACCGTCGGAGCCGGCGAGGAGCGCGACACGGGCACCGGCGATCCCACGACGGCCCGGCTCGACCTGCTGCAGCCTCCGGGCCGGCTGCCGTCCGTGCCCGTCGATGCCGGGCAACCGGTTGCGGGTGTCGTCGCCCAGGGCGCGCCGGTGCCGTGGAGTGGCTCCTACGCAGGCGGCGCCGTCCCGTGGTGGTCCGACCCGAACCGCGCGGGTGTCCGGGCCGACGGCACGACCCTCCCGCCGACACTCCTGTTCCCCGATGTCCGTCCACTCGCGCCGCTCTCGTCCGCCGAGGTGAACTCGACGGTCCTCGAGCAGCTCGACGGTCCGTCCGGCCGCAGGCTCGAGTACTACATGGCGGGTCGGAACGAAGAACTCCGCGCCCACCGGGTGGCCCTGCTCGATCGGATGGCCGACCGGGCACAGTCGATCTTCCAGGCCCCGGGGGTTCGTGACCAGCTCGTGAACGTGTTCACACAGCTGCGGACGCGCGCCGACGGTGGGACGCCGGACTTCGGCTCGGCGTCGGCGGAGGCGATCGAGGCCGCCACCCGGCTGCTGGAGCTGAGCCGCGAGCGCGCCTACCGGCCCGATCCCGGTGCGGTCCGGGCGTTCGCCGAGGCGTTGCGGGATCTGGGGGTGTCGACCGGTGAGCTCACCCCGGCCCAGGCGGCGGAGCTGGCCCAGCCCCTCGATCGGTCGCGGACGCTGGAGGCGCGGGCGCTCGAAATAGCTCGGCGGAACCTGGCCACCTCGCGGCTGCGGAGCAGCAGCGACCCGTACGTCGACGAGGCCGTCCGCTTCCTGCGCACGGTCTGTGGTGACACGGCCACCGCGAACGCGATGTGCGCGCCCCTGGACGAGGGCATCGTGGCTCGGGGGCTGCTCACCGACGGGCTGACGGGCATCGTGCCGCCGGGCGTGCTCCCGGCGCAGGTACAGGAGCTCGTCGGGAACTGGCGCCGCTCGGTGCGGGACGTCATCGACGGATCGGCGTCCCCCCGGACGGTCCTGGGCCTGGAGCTCGCCATCCAGGAGGTCAACACGGTGCTGACCGCGGCGCTGCCCGAGGATGTCCCGAACGATCTCCCGCGCGGTGCCGAGCGGCGGGCGTTGCTGGGTGCGGCCACGGACGCCCGGGTCGCGGCGATCCGGGCCGCGCGGGAGGACCCTGGTTCGTCCTCGGCCACGACGGCGTACGCGACCTATCTCGGTGCCGTCTCGACGTTGATGGACGCGATGGGCGTCGATCGGACCGCGTCGGATGTCGTCGTCCCCGGGCCCCGGGGCGACGAGGTGCCGCGCTCGGGTGCTCCGACCTGGCCGCTCATCCTCAGCGAGGAGGAGGCGGGAAAGGCTGTCGCTCCGTCATTGCTGTCTCCGCACGTCAGCATCCCCAGGATCGTGGACAACCTGACCGCGCGGGCACTGAACGTGAGTCCGCAGCCGATCGACGAGGTGCCCGCTGCGTCCGGGGTCGCCGTCGGGCAGCAGGACGGCGGCGCCGTGGCGCAGGACGGCGGCGCCGTGGCGCAGGACGGCGGCACGCCGCAGGACGCGCAGGAGTCGTCGGCCGGTTCCGGCGGCGGTGTGGTCGTGGCGCCGGAGCTGCCCCGCTCGACCGACCCGTGGGGCGACCTCGTCGTCGAGCGGTTACGGCCCGACCCGCCGGTCGAGCTGCCGGACTCGACCACCACGGACGTCCCGCGGGTCGATCCGCGCGAGTTCGACCCCAACCGGGGTCCGGGAGCGGCGCCGACCGAGCAGGTCGCCCTGGACGTCAGGATGTTCCCCGGCCGGGACACGGGCCTCGGGCACCTCCTGGCGCCCGACGGCACGCCCGGTCTGTTCACCTCACCCCTGGGCCAGGAGGAGGTCCTGGCGCCCACCGGCGGGTCGGGGGCCGACGAACGCGCCGACCCGGGGCAGCCGTCCACCGCGCGGCAACCCGCCGGCGGCGGGCCGTCCCCCGGGAGCGCACAGCCGGGGGCGACCCGCGTCGGCAGCGACGGCCGGCTGCAGCAGCACCTGGGCGGCCAGGACCTGGTGGGCGACGGCAGGCCGGACACGACCCCCGGGCGGTTCGACTTCTTCCGATCGGTCGACGGCACGACGACCGACGCCGTGGTGCAGTCGCCCCGGCGGGACAACGGGGACGGTACGACCACGGTGTGGATCCCCGACCTGGGACGGTCGGTGGCCTACAACCCGGCCGGTCGCACCACTTCGGTCCAGCGCGTCGCCGCGGCGGGGCTGACCCCGGCGACGTCCGTGCGCGCGGTCACGGTGCGCACCGGGGAGCGCGTCGAGGCGCTGGCCGGTGCCGGCCCGGGTTCGGTGCCGGGTTCGGTGACCTACCGTCCCGTCCCGGGGAACCCCGGCCAGCAGGACGTCGTGGTCGTGCCGAGCGTGACCGAGGTGGTGCACCCCGACGGCGGTGTCTCGCGCACCTACTCCGCGGTGGTCCCCGCCAACCGGCAGTGGAACCCGTCCGGCGCCCGGGAACGCTTCCGGGTGGCGGTGGGCACGCCCGTGCGGCCGGTCGAGGGCACGGTGTTCGTGCCCGCCCCCGCGCCGGTTCCGGAGGCCACCCCGACGGCACCGGTCGAGAGGGTTCCCTCGCGCACCACGGCACCCGCGCGCAGGACGGTCGGGAACCCGGCCACGGGACAGGCGCCTGCGCGGAGCGCGGTCGGGAACGCGGCCACCGTCCCGGCGCCTGCGCGACGGGCGGTCGTGAACCCGGCTCCCGCCCAGCGGCAGGCCCCGACCGCCGCGGCGGGTCGCGTGGACCGGGATCATGGCGCCTTCCGCGGTCCCTCCCCGGCGGTGGCGGTCGAGCCGGGGCCGAACCTTCTGGAGCAGGCAGGCCAAGCGGTGGTGGACGTCCTTACCTACCCCCATCCGCTCGACCCCGTCAGGGGCCCGCTGCGCGGGATCTGGCCGTACCTGATCCCCGGTGCGGGGGGTGCGGGCGAACGCCAGTGGAGCAACTGAACTCGGCGGTCCCGGACCTCGGCCTTGCGGTGGGAGAGAAGTTGTCGCACACGAGCTGGCGCAGGAACGCTGTCGTGCCACCGACCGACACCCACGAGTGCTTCTGCCGCGCACGTGCCCGTGGCACCCGAAAGGGCAACGGTTCGGTGCACCTCGCCTCTCCTGGGCCCACCGCGAGGCTCCTCGGAAGCCGAATATCACTTCGTGAAAATGACCGCGAAGGGAATCCTCACCGCCGTGGGCGTCATTGCCGGCACAACGGCCATGGTGGCTGCGGTAGGAGTGGCCGAAGCAATGCCCACATCCGGCACGCCTACCTCCATCGCGCAGGGCTCGGGCACCGTGGAGGGAGAGCCGATCGAATCTGTCGACCAGCAACTCTCCGGTGTCTGGAAGTTCGTCATCGACCCGGGAAACCGGATCTTCCGGGGCACTGACCTGTCCGTCACCGTCGGCAGTTTCCGACCTGTCGGGCAGTGCCAGGCGTATGCGGCCCAGGTCTCCGACGGGTCGGACGACTCGGAAACCAGAGGGGCGGCCTACTTCTTTCCCCGGCAGGGAAAATTCGTGGTGACGCTCGCCGAATCCAACCCATCCCAGTCGGTCTATCTCGGCTTCCCGGAACCGTCGATCGGTGGTTCTGACGTCGTTCGGACCTTCACGATCAGCGCCAAGAAGCCGGCGACCGGCGCCGTCGAGGCCGCTGCGCTGCCCGCCGCACAGAAGGCCCAGGCCCGCAAGTACTCCTTCGCCGAGGGCTTCCTCGCGAAGTCGTTGAACTTCCGCTCGCCCACCTGGGCGTACGACTCGGCCTGCTCCCTGGGTGGCGTCCTCGGCCAGTACCCCGCGGAGCAGCGGGAGGTCGGCGTGAAGAAGGGCTCTCGATGAGCCCGGACCGGCTTCCACCCGCCCTGCCGCGCAGGATCGACGACATCCGCGGCTGAGCGCGAGCGGCGGCGATCGTGACGATTCATCGGCCCGCCGCGAGGATCGCTGTCGGCGCGATGAGGTTCCGCAGCGGCGCGACCGTCACCGAACACTCCGAGACGACCTCGGTGATCCCTCACGACCCGGTGTCGGCATCGACATGATGTCGGGTCGTTGAACCACCACCATGCAAGCCCACGAAAGGCCCACTCCACCATGAATCCCAGACCGATCGCATCTGCAGTTTCTCGGCTGCTGCGTCCTCGCCCGGCAAAAGCGGTTCTCGTCGCCGCAGTGGCCGCGACCGCCGTGTTCGTGCCGGCCCTCGCCTCGGCTCAGAGCCTGCCGGAGAGCCCCGGTGGCTCGGTGTCGTCGGGCAACGTCGCCCCTTACGTGGTGGCGCAGGCCGGTGCCGCACGGAAGGTCAAGGAGGCGGCGACCAGATTCGAGATCCTGCGCAACTCGTACCGGGCGAACTATGGCACCGCGAACGTCCGCGTGAGGACGCCGGCCGGGAATGCGGCCGTGATCGTACTGCCCCCGGACGCGGGCCCGAGGATCGAGATCGAGGGCAGGGTCCAGGACGGCCTGACTGTCAGGTTGGCGGACGGAACCACGATCAGCGCCGACGGCGGCCAGTGGGTCCTGACGCCGGGAGGTCCCGGGCGGTACATGCTGGACCCCTACACCACGCCCAGCACCAGTTCTTCGCAGGAGTACAACCCGACGATCAGATTCGGCAACGGCCCGAACTCCACGGACACCACCGAGACGACGTTCTTGAACTACTCCGCCCCCACGCGCTGAGCCCGGCTCCGCCGTCCCCGCCGGCGGGTCGCTCGCATGGTGATCGATAGGGTGCCGGTCCGCCACGAGAGGCCACCGGCTCACGGGCCGGAGCAGCCGCAGGAGCGCCGGCTGCACGGGCGGGCTGACCAGCACCTCGGTCCGCGCCCACCGACCTTGCAGGCCGGGCCGTCACCTCGCAGGTCGCGGTAGCCCTGCGAGGTGACGGCGGAGGCCGCGAGGTCGAGCATCGCCGTGGCGGGGGGCGCGCCGGGGGCGCGGTCGATCCGAACCCCGACCAGCTCCGGCCGGGCCATGATCGCCGTCCGGGGACACGGAACCGTGCCCGGCGCGGCTGCGCGTCCCGAACCGACGATCATCGACTACATACACCCACTCAGCTTCGCGACCGGCAGGTGCCCGAGCTGCGGACGCACGTGCAGGCGGATCGCGCCGTCGTCGCGGGCGCGGGTGGGTGGCTCGCACCGTTCGTCGACCACCGATGAGCCGCGTGCGAGCCTTCTTCGCCGCGTCGAGTGCCTTCGGCCCGGCCGGGATGGTCTCGGTGAGGTAGTGCCGCTTACCGGACAGCGGGTCGACGCCCGCATAGACCTTCACGCGCAGAGAGCCACTGGCGACGGTCTCGATCTCACCGCGCTGACGTCCCGACGGCTGACGTGTGCTGGTCATGGTGCGAGGTTGGGACGGCTCGCACCATGATTGGCCCCACGCGAAGCGGTCCACCTGCTTGGACCAGCAGGCTGACCAGGGTGCCCCCGGCAGGATTCGAACCTGCGCTTTCGCCTCCGGAGGGCGACGCTCTATCCCCTGAGCTACGGGGGCTCAGACGCGAACCAGACTAGCGCACCCCTACTGCGGCAACGGCGCGGCCCCACGTTGGGCGAGCAGCTGCTTCATGTAGTCGGCCTCCGCCGTCTGCGAGCTGAGCATCTGCGCCGCGAGGTTGCGCACCTGCGGCTGCGCCGCGTTCTGCGCCGCGTAGCTCAGCATCGACGCACCGCCCTCGTGGTGGCGGAGCATGAGCTGCAGGAACAGCACGTCGAGCGGTGTGCCGGTGGTGGCGCGCAGGTTCTTGAGGTCCTGCGCCGACGCCATGCCGGGCATCTCGGCGACGCCACCGCTCGGGCTCATCGTCATGCCGTGCATCGCCTCGGCCGTCATCCACGTCATGTACGCGCGGCCGACGGGCTGCCCCGCCGCCCCCCACAGCTCCAGCCAGCCCTGCATGCGGCCGATCTGCGCGGTCTGGGTGGACTCGATGTCGAAGGCGAGCTGGCGCAGGTCGGGGTTGGCGGTGTGGTCGCGCTCCCAGGCGGCCATCTCGGCGGCCTGCAGGTGGTGCACGGACATGTCCTGCGCGAAGCCGACGTCGACCGAGTCGGCGGCCGGGATCGGCACGGTGGCCTCGGTGGACCGCGCCATCAGCAGGCCCGCGGTGGTGCCGACGAGAAGCAGCGCCAGCACGGCGGCGGCGATGACGAACGGCCGCACCCAGCCCGGCTCCCGCCGCGCCGTGGGCGGCAGGTCGTCGTCCACCGGCGGGAGGACCGTCTCGGTACTCACGCCGCCTCCGCGGGAACGAGTGCGTCGGCGGTGCTCACGCCGCCTCCGCGGGAACGAGTGCATCGGCGGTACTCATCCGCCCGACGTGCCCGCGTCCGGGACGGCGCTGGCCGGGGCGCCGGCCACGATCTCGGGCATCACGGTCGTGTTGTTCACCGTGCTGACCGGCGGCGCCGGGGCGAACGGAGGCGGGTTGTCCTGGTCGAACTGGCCGGGTCCGAGCGCGTCGCAGCGGGCGCCCGGCTCGGGGTAGGCGTACTGGTTGGTGCGCAGGGCCTGGATGAACTGGTCGATGCGGGGGTCGTTCGCGTCCGACAGCTTGAGCTGGTGGCCCCACGACTGCAGCGAGATCGGCTGGTCGAGGCCGGGATAGGGCGACATCAGCGAGTACGGCTGGCCCTGCACCTTGGCGGTCAACGTCTGCAGCGCCGCACCGGTGATCTGATCCGGGTTGTAGGCGATCCAGACCGACCCGTGCTCGAGCGCGTGCACCATGTTCTCGTTGCGCACGGCCGTCGGGTAGACGACGCCGTTGCAGGCGGCCCAGAACCCGTCGTGCGTGCCGCCGAACGGCGGGCTGTGGGTGTAGGCCACGGTCTGCGTCGGCTGGACGTGCTGGCCGCCCGTGTAGGTCTGGGCGACCACGCCGGGGATCTTCGTGGACGGATCCTTGTTGTCGGCGCTGGGCGTGAACTCCGCCAGTGCCGCCGCCTTGGCCTGCTTCGCGTTGTTCTGCACCACGTAGTAGCCGAAGATCGCGCCCGCGAACAGCACGACGACGAGGATGCCGGCGATCATGCCCCACGGGGTGGACCGTTGGGAGACGACGACCGACCGCGCGTTGCGCACCGCCTTGCTGTTCTTGCCGCTGGCCATGGGCAGGAGTCTAGAAGCGCCACCTGAGAGGGTGGTGAGCAGCACCTCCTAGACTCAGACGGTGACCCCCGCCCTCCTCGCCGAACTGGTCCGTGCCGCCGCGTCCGACGTCCTCGCGCGACGCGGTCTCGACGTCGCGGCCCTGCCCGCCGACGTGGGCGTCGAGCGGCCCCGCAACCCCGAGCACGGCGACTACGCCACCAACGTGGCGCTGCGCACCGCCAAGCAGGCCGGGGTGCCGCCGCGCGATCTCGCCGGCTGGCTCGTCGAGGAGCTCACCGGCAAGGACGGCATCGCGAGCGCCGAGATCGCCGGCCCCGGCTTCATCAACCTCCGGCTCGCCACGGACGCGCAGGGCGGCATCGTCCGCGAGGTGCTGGCGGGCGGCGACGCCTACGGCACGGGCGACGAGGCGGCGGGCCGCAACGCCAACCTCGAGTTCGTCTCGGCCAACCCGACCGGGCCCCTGCACCTGGGGCACGCCCGCTGGGCCGCCGTGGGCGACGCGCTGGGCCGGATACTGGCCGCACGCGGGGCCAAGGTCACACGCGAGTACTACTTCAACGACGCGGGCGGCCAGATCGACCGCTTCGTCGAGTCGCTGGTGGCCGCCGCCCAGGGGAAGCCGACCCCGGAGAACGGCTACGGCGGCGCGTACATCCGGGAGATCGCCGCGCAGGTCCTCGCGGCCGAGCCGGGCGCGCTGGAGGACCCCGACCGCGACGAGGTCTTCCGCCGGATCGGCGTCGACCTGATGTTCGCCGAGATCAAGAAGTCGCTGCACGCGTTCGGCACCGACTTCGACGTCTGGTTCCACGAGAAGTCGCTGCACGACTCGGGCGCCGTCGGCGTCGCGGTGCAGCGGCTCAAGGACACCGGCAACCTCTACTTCGCCGACGGCGCCTGGTGGCTGCGCTCCACCGACGAGGGCGACGACAAGGACCGCCCGGTCATCAAGAGCGACGGCACGCCCGCCTACATCGCCGGCGACCTGGCCTACTACCTCGACAAGCGCTCCCGCGGCTTCGACCTCTGCATCTACATGCTCGGCGCCGATCACCACGGCTACATCGCCCGGCTGCGCGCGGCCGCGGCGGCGTTCGGCGACGACCCGGACACCGTCGAGGTGCTGATCGGCCAGCTCGTCCGGCTGTTCAAGGACGGCCAGATGCTCAAGATGAGCAAACGGGCGGGCACCGCCGTGGGCATGGACGACCTCGTGGAGGCCGTGGGCGTCGACGCCGCGCGCTACTCGCTGATCCGCTCGTCGGTCGACTCGGTCCTCGACATCGACCTCGACGTCCTCACCAAACGCAGCAACGACAACCCCGTCTTCTACGTGCAGTACGCGCACGCGCGGCTCGCCTCCCTGGCCCGCAACGCCGCCGAGCTCGGGCTGGCGCCGGGGGAGGAGCTCGGCCTGCTCGTGCACCCCCGCGAGGGCGACCTGATCCGCACGATCGGCGAGTTCCCGGCCGTCGTCGCGTCGGCGGCGGAGCTGCGCGAGCCGCACCGGGTGGCGCGCTACCTCGAGCAGCTCGCGGCCGCGTACCACAAGTTCTACGACAGCTGCCGCGTGCTGCCGATGGGCGACGAGGAGATCGGCGAGCTGCACCGCGCCCGGTTGACCTTGTGCGTCGCGGCCCGGCAGGTGCTGGCCAACGGCCTCGCGCTGCTGGGCGTGGGCGCGCCGGAGCGGATGTGAACGGCGCCGACGTGATCGTTCCCGCCGAGGCGCCACCGACACGGCTCGTGATCGTTCCCGCGGAGGCGTCATCATGAGGGCGCATCCGGCCGGCCCCCTGCACGCCGGTATCTCGGCGCCGCCGGAGACCGCGGGTCGGCGGCCCGTCGACGCCGCCGACCTCGACGCGCTCGCGCCGTCGGTGTGGCCCCGCGGGGCCACCCGGGCCGAGGACGGGGTGGTCCGGATCGCGGGCGTCGACGTGCGCGACCTGGCCGAGACCTACGGCACGCCGCTGTTCGTCGTCGACGAGAGCGACTTCCGTTCCCGCGCCGCCGAGTTCGCCGCCGCGTTCGGGGCCGCCTCGGTGCACTACGCGGCCAAGGCGTTCCTGTCGGTGGAGGTGGCACGCTGGGTCGCCGACGAGGGCCTGTCGCTCGACGTCTGCAGCGGCGGTGAGCTGGCCGTCGCGCTGCGTGCCGGTTTCCCGGCGGAGCGGATCGCCCTGCACGGCAACAACAAGTCCACCGACGAGCTCGTCGCCGCCGTCGAGGCCGGGGTCGGGCGGGTGGTGCTCGACTCGTTCCAGGAGATCGCCCGCCTGGACGCCGTGGCCTGCGAGCGGGGCGTGGTGGCGCCGGTGATGATCCGGTTGACGGTCGGCGTGGAGGCGCACACCCACGAGTTCATCGCCACCGCCCACGAGGACCAGAAGTTCGGGTTCTCGATCTCCGGCGGCGAGGCGAGCGACGCCGCGGAGGCCGCGCGCCGGGTGCTGCGGGCCTCGGGGTTGTCGCTGGTGGGGCTGCACAGCCACATCGGCAGCCAGATCTTCGACACCGAGGGCTTCGAGGTGGCGGCGCACCGCGTCGTGCGGTTCCTGGCCCAGCTGCACAAGGAGCACGGCTCCGACGCCCTGGTCGCCCTCACCACCCTCGACCTGGGCGGCGGCTTCGGCATCGCCTACCGCGCGGAGGAGGCCCCGCTCGACGTCCCCGAGCTGGCCGCGCAGCTGGACGCGATCGTGAAGCGCGAGTGCCACGCGGCCGAGCTGGACGTCCCCGAGATCGCGGTGGAGCCCGGGCGCGCGATCGCCGGTCCCGGCACCGTCACGCTCTACGAGGTGGGGACGCTCAAGGACGTGCCGCTCGGCGGTGCCACCGACCGGCGCTACGTCTCGGTCGACGGCGGCATGAGCGACAACATCCGCACCGCGCTCTACGACGCCGTGTACGACTGCCGGCTGGTCTCCCGCGGTTGCGAGCGGGACGGCACCGGGGAGGCCGCGCTCTCGCGCGTGGTGGGCAAGCACTGCGAGAGCGGCGACATCGTGGTCCGCGACTGCTGGCTGCCGGCCGACCTCGCCCCCGGTGACCTGCTCGCCGTGGCCGCCACCGGCGCCTACTGCTACTCGATGGCCAGCTCGTACAACCGCCTCCCCCGCCCGGCGGTCGTCGCGGTGCGTGACGGCGTTGCGCGGGTTCTGCTGCGCCGCGAGACCGAGGACGACCAGTTCCGGCTGGAGGTGGCCGGGTGAACCCGGTCACCGGCCCTCCCGGCACCGCCGCCCCAGCCGCCATGATCGGCGCCATGGGACGTGCACTGCCGACGGCCGGCCCCCACGCGTGCGCCGCCCGCCCCATGATCAGTGGCTCGGGACGGGGTGCCGCGCTATCCGCGGCCGGGCGTCCCGGAGCGCTGATCACGGGCGTCGAGCACGTTCGGGGGCCCGGGCTCTCGCGGCCGCGGTGCCCGGTCCTCCCGGAGCACCCGGTGATCGCCGGCTCGGGACGCGGAGCCGTGCTGAGCGCGGCTCACCGTCCCCGAACGCTGATCATGGCCGGCCGCGGCACGGGCTCCACCCCCGTGATCACCGTTTCGGGGGCGCGAGCCGCGCTCAGCACGGCCTGCCGTCCCGAAGCGCTGATCACCGGTCCGCGCACCCGCAGCGAGGCCGCCCGGACCCGGCCCGCGGCCCGACTCCCGCTCGTGATCGGCCGTCCGGGACGCGGAGCCGCCGTGGGCACCGCCCCCCGTCCCAGAATGGTGATCATGACTCTGCCGCGCCCCCGCCGCGCCCCGAGCGCCGGAGGACCCGCGTGAACCCGAGCCGGACCGTCCGCGTCGCGATGCTGGGCTGCGGCACCGTCGGCGCGGAGGTGGTGCGGTTGCTGCGCGAGCAGGCCGACGAGCTGACCGCCCGCGCCGGGGCCGCCGTCGAGCTGGTCGGGGTGGCCGTGCGCCGCCCCCACAAGCACCCCGAGCTGGGCGAGCTGCTCACGACGGACGCGTCCGCACTGGTCGGCCGCGACGACGTGGACGTGGTCGTCGAGGTGATCGGTGGCATCGAGCCCGCGCGGACGCTGCTGCTGGAGGCGCTCAAGGCCGGGAAGTCGGTGGTGACGGCCAACAAGGCGCTGCTCGCGGAGGACGGCGCGCTGCTGGCCGAGGCCGCCGACGCGTCGGGGGCCGACCTCTACTACGAGGCGTCGGTCGCCGGGGCCATCCCGCTGCTGCGCCCGCTGCGCGAGTCCCTGGCCGGCGACCGGATCACGCGGGTGGCCGGCATCGTCAACGGCACCACCAACTTCATCCTCTCCGCGATGGCCGAGTCCGGCGCGAGCTACGCCGACGCGCTCGACGAGGCCACCCGCCTCGGGTACGCGGAGGCCGATCCGAGCGCCGACGTCGACGGTTACGACGCGGCCTCCAAGGCCGCGATCCTCGCCACGCTGGCCTTCCACACCCGCGTGACCTCGGCCGACGTGTACTGCGAGGGCATCCGCAACGTGACCGCCGCCGACATCGCCGCGGCCGCCGGCATGGGCTGCGTGATCAAGCTGCTGGCGATCTGCGAGCGCACCCCCGCCACGGCCGAGGCGCCCGAGGCCGTCTCGGCACGCGTCCACCCGGCGATGATCCCGGCCGGGCACCCGCTCGCGGGCGTCGACGGGGCGTTCAACGCGGTGTTCGTCGAGGCCGAAGCCGCAGGTCAGCTCATGTTCTACGGCCAGGGCGCCGGCGGCGCGCCCACGGCCAGCGCGGTGCTCGGCGACCTCGTCGCGGTGGCCCGCAACCGGGTGGTCGGCGGCCGCGCGCCGCGCGAGAGCGCCTACGCGAGCCTGCCCGTCCGCCCGATGGGATCGGTGCCGACGCGCTACCACGTGAGCCTGGACGTGGCCGATCGCTCCGGCGTGCTCGCGACGATCGCCGGCGAGTTCGCACGGCACGGCGTGAGCATCGCCGCGGTGCGCCAGACCGGCGGCGGCGCCACCTATGACGACACGCGCGACGCCGAGCCCGGGGTGCCCGCGCGGCTGGTCGTGGTCACGCACATGGCGCCGGAGTCCGCGCTGGCCGCCACGGTGGAGGTGCTGGCCGGGCTCGACATCGTGCACGGCGTCGACAGCGTGCTGCGGGTCGAGGACCTCGGACGGAAGGGAGTCAGGTGAGCGACCTGATGCGCTGGCCAGGGGTCATCGAGGCCTATCGCAACCGCATGCCCGTCCAGCCCGGCTGGCGGATCGTCACGCTCGGCGAGGGCGGCACGCCGCTGCTCCCGGCGCCACACCTGTCGGAGACGACGGGGTGCGAGGTGTTCCTCAAGGTCGACGGGATGAACCCCACGGGGTCGTTCAAGGAC
>CAXTTN010000027.1:5598-34497 GCA_964247105.1 uncultured Pseudonocardia sp. | reverse complement strand
GCGACTGGGTGAAGGGCGGCACCGTCACCCTCGCCCGCACGCCCGTGCAGTGGCGCCGCGCGCGGGCGGGGCTCGACGAGGAGGAGACGCTGCTCGGCCCGGCCGAGGCGGCCGCGCTGGTGGGGGCCACGGACGTGCTCGGTGCCACGTTCACGCCCGACTGCGCGCGGATCCAGCCGGCCCGTCTCGTGCGGGGTTTGGCGCGGGCCGTCGAGCGCCGGGGCGGGCGGATCGTCGAGGGCACCACGGCGCGGTCGGTCGGTGCCCGCGAGGTGGTCACCGATCGGGGCACCATCCGCGCGGGTGCGGTCGTGCGGGCGACGGAAGGGTGGAGCGCGTCGCTCGCGCCGCGGTCGGTGGTGCCGGTGTACTCGTTGATCGTGGCCACCCGGCCGATGCCGGCGGAGTTCTGGGACGCCGCGGGCCTGGCCGGCGGCCAGACCTTCACCGACCACCGCCACCTCATCGTCTACGGCCAGCGCACCGCCGACGACCGGCTGGTCTTCGGCGGCCGGGGCGCGCCCTACCACTGGCGCTCGCGGATCGACCCGGCGTTCGACCGGGACGAGCGGGTGTTCGGCGGGCTCCGCGCGGCGGCCCGCGACCTGTTCCCGGACCTGGGGGAGGGGGACTTCACCCACTCGTGGGGTGGGCCGCTGGGCATCGCGCGGGACTGGCACGCGGGCGTCGGGTACGCCGACGGGCTGGGCTGGGCCGGCGGCTACGTCGGCGACGGGGTGGGCACGGCCAACCTGGCCGGCCGCACCCTGGCCGCGCTGATCACGGGCACGGCCGGCCCGCTCACGGAACTGCCCTGGGTGGGCCACCGGAGCCGTCGCTGGGAGCCCGAACCCCTGCGCTGGCTGCTGGTCAACGCCGGCCTGCGCCTGATGACCCTGGCGGACGACGAGGAGCGGCTGACCGGCCGCCCGAGCCTGATCGCCACGACCCTGGCCCGCGGCCTGGGCGGCTGACACCGGCGCCCGGCCCCACACCCGAACGAGTGGCACTCTCGTTCGAACCTATCCGACGAGAGTGCCACTCGTTCGCGGCGGCTAGGAGCGCACCGCCTCGGCGATCGCCGCTACCGCTCGCGCTAGCTCGGCTTCGGTGATCGTCAACGCCGGGCGCAGGCGGATGCCGCGCTCGCCGCTGCCGAGGATCAGCACGTGGGCCTCGTGCAACCGCCGGAGCACGGCGTTGCGCTCCTCCGCCGTGGGGAGGTCGAAGGCCACCATCAGGCCGCGCCCCCGGACTCCTCCGATGCCGGGCACGGCGCGCAGGTCGTCGAGCAGGCGCTTGCCCAGCAGCGCGGCCCGCTCGATCAGGCCCTCGTCCTCGATCACCTCGAGCTGGCGGCGCGAGCGGACCATGTCGGTGAGGTTGCCGCCCCAGGTCGAGTTGATCCGCGACGGCACGCGGAATACGTTGTCGGGCACCTCGTCCACCCGGCCGCCGGCCATGATGCCGCAGACCTGCACCTTCTTCCCGAACGCGACGACGTCCGGCGCCACCCCGAGCTGCTGGTACGCCCACGGCGTGCCGGTCATGCCGCAGCCGGTCTGCACCTCGTCGAGGACGAACAGCGCGTCGTGCTCGACGCAGAGCGCCTGCACGGCCTGGAGGAACTCCGGCCGCAGGTGGTTGTCGCCGCCCTCGCCCTGGATCGGCTCGGCGATGAAGCAGGCGATGTCGTGCGGGTGGTCGGCGAACGCCTGCCGCGCCTGCGCCAGGGCCCGGGCCTCGGCGTCGGCGACGTCACCGGGGAAGTGGATGGCCGGCACGTCGATCCGCGGCCAGTCGAACACGGGGAACAGCGCGGTCTTCACCGGGTCGGTGTTGGTGAGCGAGAGCGTGTAACCGCTGCGGCCGTGGAACGCCTTCGTCAGGTGCAGCACCTTCGTACCGAGTGACGCCGGCCTGCCGTGCGCGGCGTTGTGGCGGCGCTTCCAGTCGAACGCCACCTTCAACGCGTTCTCGACGGCCAGCGCGCCGCCGTCGACGAGGAACAGGTGCGGCAGGCCCGGGTCGCCGAGCACGCGGCTGAACGTGTCGACGAACCCGGCCAGGTGCGTCGTGTACACGTCGGAGTTCGACGGCTTGTTCACCGCGACGTCCGCCAGCTCGGCGACGAAGCCCGGGTCGTCGGCGAGCCCGGGGTGGTTCATCCCCAGGGGCGCGGAGGCGAAGAAGTTGAACAGGTCGAGGTGACGGGTGCCGTCGCGCGCGTCGACCAGCCAGGACCCGCGGCTGGCACGGGTGTCCAGCACGAGGTCGAAGCCGTCGACCAGCAGGTGTCGGCGCAGCGTCTCGTGGACGTCGTGCGGTGCGATGGTGGCCATGG
This sequence comes from uncultured Pseudonocardia sp., assembly GCA_964247105.1. Lineage (GTDB taxonomy): Bacteria > Actinomycetota > Actinomycetes > Mycobacteriales > Pseudonocardiaceae > Pseudonocardia. Next base: position 32,153 of record CAXTTN010000027.1, on the reverse strand, counting down.
CCCCAGTGTCTCGGCACCGCGCGTCGGATCGCCCCGGCGAAGTGCCACGATGTGGCCCGTGCCGCCGACGGATCGTCAGATCGACGACCTCGACCGTCGCCTGTTGTCCCTGCTCGCCGCCGAGGCCCGCTCCACCATGGCCGATCTCGGACGCGCCGTCGGGCTCTCGCGCACGGCGGTGCTCGCCCGCGTCCGGCGCCTGGAACGCGACGGGGTGATCCGCGGCTACCGCGCCGAGGTCGCCCTGCCCGGCGGGGGCGCGGCGCACCGCGCGCGTGTCGGGCTGGTGATCCGCACCCCGGACGTCGCGGCGTACGTGCGGCGCCTCGCCGCGCTCCCCGGCGTCGGCGAGATCGAGACGGTGACGGGGGAGTACGACCTGATCGTGCTGGTCACGGCGCCGAGCGCGACCGAGCTCGACGCGGTACTGGACCGCGTCGCCGGGTGGAGCGAGACGGTGCGCACCACCACGTGGGTGGTGCTCAAGCGCTACGGCTAGGAACAAGGCGCACTTCGGAGCCAGAAGGCTGTCGGAGACCGCCTCCAGACCGCCACTTGGCTCCGAAGTACAGGTTTCCGGCAGGGGTGCGTCGGTCATCCAATCAGCGGGATGGGCCCTATACCGTGGTTCCATGGCTGGACGGACGACCGCGAGCGGCAGGAGCACCACAGCGCGGTCGGCGAGCCGGGGCGGCCGCAAGCCGCAGGCCCGGCGCCGCCCCGCCCCGCGCAAGCCCCCGCCCCGCAAGGGCCCCGATCTCATCGACCGCGGCATCGACGCCGTCGGCCGCGGGGTCGCGCGGCTCGGGCGCGGCGCGGGCCGGGCGATGGGCCGCACGCGCGAGATCGACCCCGCCCACCGCCGCGACGGGCTGGGCGTCGCCCTCATCGTGCTGGCGGTCACCAGCGCCGCGGGCATCTGGTTCGGCGCGGGCGGCCCGGTGGGGCGCGGGCTGTCGGCGGCCATCGGGTTCGTCGTCGGCCTCGGCTCGGGCGTGCTGCCGGTGGTGCTGGCCGCCGTCGGGGTCGTGCTGCTCGCCACGGCGCCCCATCCGGAGTCGCGCCCGCGCGTCACCGTCGGGACCCTGCTGCTCGCGCTGGGTGTGCTGGGTCTCGTGCACCTCGTCACAGGACGGCCCGACGCGCCGTCGCGCTGGGCCGAGGGCGGCGGCGCCATCGGCTACGTCGCGGCCACGCCGCTGGCCACCGGCCTGACGGCGTGGGTCGCGGTCCCGGTGCTCCTGCTGCTCTCGGCCTACGCGTTCCTCGTGCTGACGGCCACGCCGTTCCGCGAGGTGCCGAACCGGGTGCGACGGCTGCTGGGCCGGGCGGCGGCGGAGGAGGCGCCGGTCGAGCCGGCCCCGGTGGAGGTTCGGGCGGAGGAGGCCGGCGAGGTCGCCCCGCTGCGCCGCCCGGCCCGCCGGCGACAGGCGGCGAAGGTCGCCGACCTCTTCGCCGAGGACGAGCCCGCCGTCCCCGTCCCCGACGCGCCGCCCGTCGAGGACGTGGTCGAGGCCCCACCGGCGCCGCCGCGCCGGCGCCCGCCGCCCGCTGCCGTCCCGGCGACGCCGCCCGTGGTCGAGCCGGAGCCCGAGGGCGGGGTCGGCGAGCAGCTGCGGCTGACGGTGCAGAGCCGCGAGGGCGAGCCGCCCTACCTGCTCCCGCCCAGCGACCTGCTGCCCACCGGCCCGGTGCCCAAGACCCGCAGCAGCGCCAACGACGCCATGATCGAGCGGATCACCGGCGTGCTCGAGCAGTTCGGCATCGACGCGCAGGTCACCGGCTTCACCCGCGGCCCGACCGTCACGCGCTACGAGATCGAGCTCGGCCCGGCCGTCAAGGTCGAGAAGATCACGCAGCTCACCAAGAACATCTCCTACGCCGTCGCCACCGACAACGTGCGCATCCTGGCGCCGATCCCGGGCAAGTCGGCCGTCGGCATCGAAGTGCCCAACACCGACCGCGAGATGGTCCGGCTCGGCGACGTCCTGCGCAGCGGCAACGCGCGCGCGGAGGAGCACCCGCTCGTCGTCGGGCTGGGCAAGGACATCGAGGGCCACTTCCTCACGGCGAACCTCGCGAAGATGCCCCACCTCCTGGTGGCGGGTTCGACCGGCTCCGGCAAGTCGAGCTTCGTGAACTCGATGCTGGTTTCGCTGCTGTCGCGGGCCACGCCGGACGAGGTCCGGATGATCCTCATCGACCCCAAGATGGTCGAGCTGACGCCCTACGAGGGCATCCCGCACCTCATCACGCCCATCATCACGCAGCCCAAGAAGGCGGCGGCCGCGCTGTCGTGGCTGGTGGAGGAGATGGAGCAGCGCTACCAGGACATGCAGGTCAACAAGGTCCGGCACGTCGACGAGTTCAACCGCAAGGTGCGCACCGGCGAGATCACGGCGCCGCTGGGCAGCGAGCGCGAGTACCGGCCCTACCCCTACATCCTGTGCATCGTCGACGAGCTCGCCGACCTCATGATGACCGCCCCGCGCGACGTCGAGGACGCGGTCGTGCGGATCACGCAGAAGGCGCGCGCGGCCGGCATCCACCTGGTGCTGGCCACCCAGCGCCCGTCCGTCGACGTCGTCACCGGGCTGATCAAGACGAACGTGCCGTCGCGGCTGGCGTTCGCCACGTCGTCGCTGACCGACTCGCGGGTCATCCTCGACCAGCCCGGTGCCGAGAAGCTGATCGGCATGGGTGACGCGCTGTTCCTGCCGATGGGTGCGAGCAAGCCGGTGCGCATGCAGGGCGCCTACGTCGGCGACGACGAGATCTCCGCGGTCGTCACGTTCACCAAGGACCAGGCCGAGCCGGTGTACACCGACGGCGTCACCGCGCAGAAGGCCGGCGAGAAGAAGGAGGTCGACGCCGACATCGGCGACGACCTGGAGCTGCTGCTGCAGGCCACCGAGCTGATCGTGACCTCGCAGTTCGGGTCGACGTCGATGCTGCAGCGCAAGCTGCGCGTGGGCTTCGCGAAGGCGGGGCGGCTGATGGACCTGCTCGAGACGCGGGGTGTGGTCGGCCCGTCGGAGGGGTCGAAGGCCCGGGACGTGCTCATCAAGCCCGACGAGCTGGAGGGCGTCCTGTGGCTGATGCGCGGCGGCGGAGATCCGGAGTCCAACGTGGACGAGTGAGCGTTCAGCTACTCGCCGTGACACTTCTCACCTCATCCGGGTTAATCCGCAGGTACGTGGCGCAAGATCGTCACAACGCGTGGCACAGTGAGCGGCATGTTCTGGAGCAAGCGCCGCCGGGGTGGCAACCGCGCGGCCAGCGGTGGACGCCAGGCCCTGATGCCCATCCCGCTCACGGGCGCCCTGCTCAGCGGCGAGGTGCGCGACGACGAGGGCAAGCCCCTCCCCGGCGCCGAGATCTCGATCTTCGACCGGTCCAGCAAGCGGGTGGCCCGCTCCGACACCGACGCCTACGGCTTCTTCGCCGCCGCCGTCGTCCCCGGCAGCTACCGCATCCAGGCCGAGGCCGGCGGGTACCAGAGCCTCTACGAGCGCACCGACGTCGAGTGGGGCATGCACCGCCCGCTCGGCCAGCTCACGCTCCTCCCGGACGACACGCTCACCGTGCCGACCCCCGGGATCTACGAGATCGACACCGACCACTCGGCGGTGCGGTTCGTGGCCCGGCACATCGCGATGTCCAAGGTGTACGGCCAGTTCCAGGAGTTCAGCGGGCAGATCCGCATCGCCGAGCCCTTCGAGGACTCGCAAGTGGAGGTCCTCATCGCCGCCGCCAGCGTGTTCACCAACGTGGAGGCCCGCGACGTCCACCTGCGCTCGCCGGAGTTCCTCGACGTGGAGCGCTACCCGAAGCTGCACTTCACCAGCCACCGCTTCTCACGGCCCGGCGGCAACCGCTGGCTGATCGACGGTGAGCTGACCCTGCACGGCATGACGAGCGACGTGCAGCTCGACACGACCTACCTGGGCATGCAGGAGTGGAACGGCATCCGCGCCGGATGCACCGCCACCACCGAGCTGCACCGCGAGCACTTCACGGTCAACTGGCAGCAGATGCTCGCCCGCGGCGTGCCCGTGGTGGGCTCGACCATCCAGATCCAGCTCGACATCCAGGCCCTCCTGCAGCAGTAACCCCACCCGCGAGTCGACCTTCTCGACACGCCGTGTCCGCCGATCGAGCCCGTGCCGGATCGGCGACTTCGGCGTGCTCGATCGGTCGACTCGCGGCTAGAGGTGGACGAGCATGCGCACGTTGCCCAGCGTGTTGGGTTTGACGTGCGCGAGGTCCAGGAACTCGGCCACCCCGGCGTCGTAGGAGCGCAGCATCGCGGCGAACACGTCCGGCTCGACGGGCGTGCCGTCGATCTCGGCGAAGCCGTGCCGGGAGAAGAACTGCTTCTCGAACGTCAGCACGAACAGCCGCCGCAGCCCCAGCTCGCGGGCGCCCGCGATCAACGCCGTGACGAGCGCGTGGCCCACCCCGCGCCCGACGACGCGGGGGTGCACCGCGACCGTCCGGATCTCGCCGAGGTCCTCCCACAGCACGTGCAGCGCGCCACAGCCGACGACCTCCCCGTCCAGCTCGGCCACCAGGAACTCGGGCACCGACTCGTACAGGGTGACGATCTCCTTGGCCAGCAGGACCCGACCGGCGTAGCCGTCCACCAGCTGTTTGATCGTCGTCACGTCGGCGGTCCTGGCCCGCCGCACGGCCACCGTTGCCACGGCCGGAGAGTAGATCACAGGCGGGCGGATACGCTGGTGTCCGTGCCCCGACCCACCGCACCGCGTCGTGCTGCCCTGCTCACCCTGGGCTGCGCCCGCAACGAGGTCGACTCGGAGGAGCTCGCCGGCCGGTTGACCGGGTCCGGGTGGGAGCTGGTGGAGACCGACGAGAAGCCCGACGTGATCGTCGTCAACACCTGCGGGTTCGTGGAGCAGGCCAAGAAGGATTCCATCGACACGCTGCTGGCTGCCTCTGGGTCGGACGCCGTCGCGAACGGCGCCAAGGTCGTGGCCGTCGGGTGCCTGGCCGAGCGCTACGGCAAGGAGCTGGCCGACCAGCTCCCCGAGGCCGACGCCGTGCTCGGCTTCGACGCCTACCCCGATCTCGCCGAGCGCCTCTCCGACGTCATCGGCGGGCACGCGCCGGCCCCGCACGTGCCCGTCGACCGGCGCACGCTGCTGCCGATCTCGCCGGTCGACCGCCCGGCCGCGGCCGGCGACGTCGAGATCCCGGGCCATGCCTGGGTGCCCAACCTCGCCCGCACCCGGCTGTCGGACGGCCCGGTCGCGAACCTCAAGCTGGCCTCGGGCTGCGACCGGCGCTGCGCGTTCTGCGCCATCCCGTCGTTCCGCGGGTCCTTCATCTCGCGCCCGCCGGACGACGTGGTGGCCGAGGCCGCGTGGCTGGGCATGCAGGGGGTGCGCGAGCTGGTGCTGGTCAGCGAGAACTCCACGTCCTACGGCAAGGACCTGCCCGGCGGCACCCGGGCGCTGGTGCGGCTGCTGCCGCGGCTCACGCACGTGCCGGGCATCGACCGCATCCGCGTGTCGTACCTGCAGCCCGCCGAGATGCGCCCGGACCTGATCGAGGTCATCGCCACCACGCCGGGCCTGGCGCCCTACTTCGACCTCTCGTTCCAGCACGCCAGCCCGACGGTGCTGCGCCGCATGCGCCGCTTCGGCTCCCGGCCCGACTTCCTCGACCTGTGCTCGCGCATCCGCGCGCTCGCGCCGGAGGCCGGCATCCGGTCCAACGTCATCGTCGGGTTCCCGGGCGAGACCGAGACGGACGTCGACGAGCTGGAGGCGTTCCTCACCGAGGCGCGCCTCGACGCGGTCGGGGTCTTCGGCTACTCCGACGAGGACGGCACCGAGGCCGAGCACTACGACGGCAAGATCCCCGCCGAGGAGATCGGCGCCCGGGTCGAGCGGATCACCTCGCTCGTCGAGGAGCTGATGGCCCAGCGGGCCGAGGACCGCGTCGGCACCGAGGTCACGGTGCTCATCGAGGCCGAGGAGGACGACGACTTCGAGTGCACCGGCCGCGCCGCGCACCAGGCCCCCGAGGTCGACGGCGAGTGCGTCGTCGAGCGCGGGTCGGGCCTCGCGATCGGCGACATGGTGCGCGCCGAGGTGGTCGGCACCGAGGGCGCCGACCTGATCGTCGCGCCGCGGGAGACGGTTCCGCGCAGCGGGCTCGGGACATGAGCCCACCCCTGGGTCCACCGCCACTGCTGAACATCGCCAACGTCCTCACCGGCGTGCGGCTGCTGCTCGTGCCGGTGTTCCTGGCCGCGCTGCTCACCGACGGCGGCACCAGCCTCGGCTGGCGGCTTACCGCGTTCGGCGTGTTCGCCGTGGCGGCGATCACCGACCGCTTCGACGGCGAGCTGGCGCGCAGGCGCGGGCTCGTCACCGCGTTCGGGACGATCGCCGACCCGATCGCCGACAAGGCGCTCACCGGCGCCGCGCTGATCGGGCTGTCGATCCTCTTCCCGCAACTGGTGCCCTGGTGGGTCACCATCGTGATCATGGGCCGCGAGGTGGGCATCACGCTGCTGCGGTTCCTCGTCCTGCGCCACGGCATCATCCCCGCGAGCTGGGGCGGCAAGGCGAAGACGCTGGTCCAGACGGTCGCGATCGGGCTCTACGTGCTGCCGCTCGACCTGCTCGGCGCCTCCTACCCGTTCGAGATCGTGCGCTGGATCGTGCTGGCCGCGGCGCTGGTGCTCACCGTCGTCACGGGGCTGGACTACGTGCTGCGGGCCGCCCGGCTCCGCTCGGCGTCCGCGTCGGCATAAGGGTGTTCGCCCTGGGCGGACGCGGACGCGCGCCGCGGACGGCGACGCGGGGCGCCGTGAGTCGGTACGGTGATCTGACCGGCGCATGCCGGTGGAGCACGAGGAGGTTCGCATGGCGGTGCTGATGCGGGAGGCGATCGGCAGCACCCTGCGGCGGGCGCGCACCGAGCGCAGGCGCACGTTGCGCGATGTTTCGCGGCGGGCCCGGGTCAGCCTCGGCTACCTGTCCGAGGTCGAGCGCGGCCGCAAGGAGGCCTCGAGCGAGCTGCTCGCCGCCATCTGCGAGGCGCTCGACATCTCGCTGCCCGATCTGCTCACCGACGCCGCCGACACGATCGCCGAGGCCATGGCCGCGTCCGTCGCCGCCGCACGGCGTCCGATCGGGCTGCGCCACATGGACCTCCGCCTGGCGGGCGCGCCCGATCCGCTCGCGGCGTCCCCGGCGCCGCTGCCGCTCACCGGGCCCCGGGTCCGCGCCGCCGCCTGATCCGATCTCGACGCCCGTCGCGCTGCGGCGGGCGTCGAGCCGTGTCAGCACCCGTCCCGACCGGTAGCCTCGGCTCAGGGTCGCCCCGACGGCGCCCTCCGGAAGATCCCCGATATCGTCGGCCCACGGTGGAAGCCGAGCCGGTCCGGTGCCACGATGGGGCCGAAGGTAGACGCATTTCGAAGGGGCGGAGCAGATGGCCAACGGTTTCACGAAGGCCTGGAAGTACCTGATGGCGCTGTTCTCGTCCAAGGTCGACGAGTACGCGGATCCGAAGGTGCAGATCCAGCAGGCCATCGAGGACGCTCAGCGCCAGCACCAGGCGCTGTCCCAGCAGGCGGCCGCGGTGATCGGCAACCAGCGCCAGCTGGAGATGAAGCTCAACCGCCAGCTCGGCGACATCGAGAAGCTGCAGGCCTCGGCCCGGCAGGCCCTCGTGCTCGCCGATCAGGCGCGTGCCGCGGGCGACGTGGCCAAGGCCGGGCAGTACGAGCAGTCCGCGCAGGCGTTCGCCACGCAGCTGGTCACGGCCGAGCAGTCCGTCGAGGACATGAAGACCTTGCACGACCAGGCGATCCAGGCGGCGGCGCAGGCCAAGACGGCGGTCGAGCGCAACTCGATGATGCTCCAGCAGAAGATCGCCGAGCGCACCAAGCTGCTGTCGCAGCTGGAGCAGGCGAAGATGCAGGAGCAGGCGGCGCGGTCGCTGCAGCAGATGAGCGAGCTCGCCGCGCCCGGCAACACCCCGTCGCTGGAGGAGGTCCGCGACAAGATCGAGAAGCGGTACGCCAACGCCATCGGCTCGGCCGAGCTCGCCCAGAACTCGGTGCAGGGTCGCATGATGGAGGTGCAGGCCTCGGCCATCGACATGGCGGGATCGAGTCGCCTGGAGCAGATCCGGGCTTCGCTGCACGGCACGCCCGTGGCCGGTGAGGTCACCGCGGGCGATTCCGTCCCGGCCCCGGCCCAACCGCAGATCAACACGCAGAAGCAGCCCGGCACGGCCTGATCTCCAACCGCACGACCGGCGCCGCCCGGCCCCACCAGGGGCCGGGCGGCGCCGTCGTCCGGGCAGGGGATCAGGGCAACGGCAGGCGGTGGCGCGTCACCGGCGGCGCGGGGCCGGGGGAGGGGTCGGACCGGGCTGGCAGGTCGGGCACCAGTAGGCGATGCGGGCGTAGATGCCGTCCCCCTGTTCCGCGGTGCGGATGCGCGTCCCGCAGCGGCGGCACCGCCTGCCGCCGCGTTCGAACACCCAGTGCTGGTTGCGTCCCAGGTCACCGGTGGTGGACTGCTCGGGGCGGTCGGCGTTGCGCACCAGCAGCTCGCGGGCCAGCGCGATCACGGCGGCCGGATCCGCGACGTCACGGGTGAGCGTCCAGGGGGAGAGCCCGCGCAGGAAGCACACCTCGGTCTTGTAGAGGTTGCCGACGCCGGCCATGACGCGCTGTTCCAGCAGCACCAGCCCCACCTCGGAGTCGCCGCGCGCGGTGAAGCGTCGCAGGGCCTCCGCCGCGTGCTCCTCGGACCATGCGGGGTCGAGCAGGTCGGGTCCGAGGTGCCCGACCAGCCGGTCCTCCTCCGACGTCGGCAGCAGCTCCAGGTCGTGCAACGCGAAGCCGACGGCGACGCGCTCCTCGTTCTCCAGCACCGCCCGGGCCTCGTGCGCGGGCCGCCGCCAGGCCATCCCGGGGCGGTAGAGGTGCCAGGACCCGTCCATGCGGAAGTGGCTGTGCAGGCTGCGGCCGTCGTCGAAGCGGGTGAACAGGTGCTTGCCCACCGAGACGACGTCGAGCACCGTGCGGCCCGCGAGATCCTGCTCGACGAGCCGGGGATGGCGCAGCTCCCCGCGCAGCAGCGTGCGGCCGGCGAGCGCGGCGCGCAGGCGCTTGCCGGCGAGGTACACCGTGTCGCCCTCGGGCATGGCGACACGGTAGCCCGGGGCCCGACGGGTCGCTCCCGCTGACCGCGTGCTCGCCCGGGCCGTCGCGCGCGACGTCGAGGCGGCGCAGATGGAGGCCGAGCTGGACGGCGTGATCTGATGCCGATCGCCGTCGACATCGACGTGATGCCGGCCAGGCGGAAGATGTCCGCGGGTGAGCTCGCGGATGGCGTAGGGACAACGCCCGCCAACCCGGCGGTGCTCGGGAACGGCCGCGGCAGGGCCGTGCGCTTCACGACGCTCGCCGCGCTCTGCGGGGCGCCGGGATGCCAGCCGGGCGACCTGCCGCGCCGGGTGGCCGAGGACGCCGCGCCGCCGGCGGGCGGCTGACGGTCAGGCGCCGACGGGCGCGGACCGGGAGTCGGGCACCGCGTACAGCACGTCGTCGCGGTGGTGGACGAAGCCGAGCCGGGCGGCGACGGCGAGGCTGGCCGCGTTGTCGGGGGTCGTCGACCAGCTGGGGCGGCGCCCGCGTCCGCGGATGTCGGCGACCAGCGCGGCCGCGCACGCGGTCGAGAGCCCGCGGCCGCGGAACCCCTCCACGGTCACCACGCCGATGTCCTCGTAGGTGTCGCTCACGTAGAACGGCACGGCCACCGCCACCACCCGCCCGTCGGCGACCGCGGCGCGCGCCAGCCCGGCCGCCGCGAGCCGCGCCGCACCGCCCCAGGAGTCGTGGATCCAGGAGAGCGACGGCTCGAGCCGCGCCAGCGCGGCGGCGTGGGACGCGGCGAGGAGGGTGACACCGGAGGGCTCCGGGACGTCCGCGGTGTCCGGGAGCTCGGCGATCACCCGCAGCACGACGCGGGTGGCGGGGGCCACCGCGCGCAGGGCGGGCAGCCACTCCGGCGGGGCCTCGACGAGCCCGGCCACGCCGGTCAGGTCGGCGGCGTCGGGATCGCCGCGCAACGCGACGTTGCCGCCGGGCAGCTCGGCGAGCACGGCCCGGGGATCGGGCCACCGGTCGGCGCGCACGCGGCCGACCCCGGCGTGCAGCCCGTGCTGGTAGATCGCCGGGCCCGGCCGGTCCGGGGCGAACCAGCTCGCGCACGCGGGCGCGGGAACGGTCATCACGCCCGCACGCTCGCACACCGTCCCCGCCGGTGGCGAACGGTTCAGCCGTGAACCGGGGTCGCAGCTGCGCAACGGTGTCGCGGTGGTGGCGCTGGAATGGCCGCCCGCCGCATCCGCCCTGCGTGACGATGGACTCGTGGACCCCAGCCCGTGATGCGGATGATCGCGTGGCCCGTTGCCCCTTCTCGGAGGTTGAAGACGTGCAAAAGAAGCTCATGGCGGCCGGAGCCGTACTCTCCGCCGCGGTGGTCGGCAGTACGGTCGCCCTGGTGCTGTCGCCTACGGCCTCGGCTTCCGTCGGCGTCGCTTCTCCTCACGGTGTGTTCTCGACGGGAACCGTCCCCAGGGTCGCCGGGATCGGTGATCTCTCGGCCCCGGGTGTCGCCACGCTGAACAGCCAGAGCAACCCGCTGAACGTGTTCATCGAGGGTGGCGGCCTCGCCGGCGGGGACACCGGTTTCAGCCTTCCCGTGCAGGACGGGAAGGTGTCCGTTCCCGATGACCTGTCCGGTGTCGACCACACCGTGAACGTCTCCCTGCGGAAGGCGGGCCCGGACACGGTGGAGGTCACGACGATACCGGACGCACAGACGCCCGAGCTGACCTTCACCGTCACGGTCACGCAGAAGGGCAACGTGGTCCAGCTGTCCATCGGCAATGCGCAGCTCACGGTGTACGGCCAGCAGGACACCTTCCGACGTCGATAGGCCCGCGCCGCATTCCGCGGGCTCGTCGACGGCACCGGACCCTCCGAGCAGCGAGGAGCCCGCGCGATGCCGGGGTCAGGCGGGGGGTTCGGTCGTGAAGTCGGCCCAGTCCACCGTCCTGGTCATCTCCCAGTAGTCCACGATGCGCCAGGGCAGGGTGTTGACCACGCGGCCGTCCGCGTTGCGGTACCAGTTGCGTACCCCGGGGTGCGTCCAGATCATCCGCGCGTGGGCGTCGTCCAGGCGGGCGACGTAGTCGGCGTGGGCCTCCGGGCTCACCTCCACGGCGCCCAGCTTCTCGTCGACCATCGTGGTGAGCGCCTCGACGATGTACCGCACCTGGCACTCGATGATCGTGAACTGGCTGCCGCCGTGGCCGAGCGCCGTGCCCGGACCGCAGGTCAGGAACAGGTTCGGGAACCCGGCGACGCTGATGCCGAGGTGGGCGTCCGCGTCGTCGGGACCCCACAGGTCCGCCAACGTGCCACCGTCGCGGCCGTGGACGTCGATCGGGTGCAGCACCCGGTGGGCCTCGAAGCCGGTGCAGAGCACGACGACGTCGGCCTCGGCCTCGGTGCCGCCCGCTCCCCGTACCCCGCCCGGCGTGATCGCCGCGACGGCCTCGGGGACGAGAGCGACGTCGTCGCGGCGCAGCGCGGCGAACCAGCCGTTGTCGAGCAGCATCCGCTTGGCGAACGGCGGGTACTGCGGCAGGGCCTTGGCCACGAGGTCGTCCCGGCCGGCGAGCTCGGCCTGCACGTAGCGCGTGAAGACGCGCCGGTGGGCGTCGTTGGCGGCGTTGACCGAGCGTTCCGGGTGTTCCCAGTCCGGGTCCACCTGCAGGGCCGGGTGGACGCGGTCACCGGTGTTCCAGGACAGCCGCGTCCGGTACCAGCGCCGGTAGAACGGCACGTGCTCCATGAGCAACGCGACGGCGTCGTCGATGCCGGCGAAGTAGACGTCGTTGTGGGCCGCCCACTGCGGGGACCGCTGGAAGATCGTCACGCTCGTCGCCCGCCCGGCGATGGCGGGCACGATCTGCATCGCGCTCGCCCCGGTGCCGACGATCGCCACCCGCTTGCCCGTGACGTCGAGGTCCTCCGGCCAGCGGGCGGAGTGGAAGATCGGTCCGGCGAAGTCCGCCACGCCGGGCAGGTCGGGGATCTTCGGGCGGTTCAGCACGCCGGTCGCGGTGATCACCACGTTCGCCTCCATCGACTCACCGTCCGCGGTGGTGACGGTCCAGCGCTGGCGCGATTCGTCGTAGACGGCGCGGACGGCCTCGGTGCCGAACCGGATGACGCGGCGCAGGTCGTGGTCCTCGGCCACGTCGCGGAGGTAGGCGAGCACCTCGTCGCGCTTGCCGAAGTGGGTGGACCACTTCCGCGGGGCGAAGGAGTACGAGTACAGGTGGCTGGGGGTGTCGACGCCCGCGCCGGGATAGCGGTTCTCCAGCCAGGTGCCGCCGACGTCGTCGTTCTTCTCCAGCACCACGTGCTCGATGCCCGCCTCCCGCAACCGGATCGCCGCGAGCATCCCCGACACGCCCGCACCGATCACCACCACGCGGAAGTCGGTGCCGTCGGGCACCGGGCGCACCGGCTCGGCGGGGTCGAACCCCATGTCGCGCGCGGCCATCGCGGCGTACTCGGGTGGGACGTCCTCGCCGACGGCCAGCTCCAGCAGCTCCAGCAGGGCAGCACCGGTCGGGGTCGGAACGGCCGCGGGGCGCCCTGCCGACCAGGCCAGCACCGCGTCGACCGCCGCCGCGCGGATCTCGGCCCGCACGCCGTCCGGGAAGCCGCCGCCGTCGTTGTCCTCCATGCCGCGGCTGCGGGCGGGCCGGTACGGCTCCGCCAGCCAGCGCCGGTCGCCGGTGAGCTGGTGGAGCACCGGCACGAGCGACGGGAGGTTCGCGTGCTCGAGCGCCGCCGCGAGCGCCGCGCGGTCCGGGGCGGAGCCGGGCGTGGGTTCGGTGAGGGCACTCATCACCACAGGCTAACCGCGGTTAGGTGGAGGTGAAAGTCGAAGCCTTGACGTTGTGTCGTCGCAGCAGCATCCTGCCTGCACTGATTCCCGAGCCCGCAGGCGACTCGGGACCGAACCTAACCTACGACAGGGAGGCCGGCGATGGAGCTGACCGACGCCATGCGGACCACCGGCACGTGCCGCTACTTCAGCCCCGACCCCGTGCCCGACGAGGTGCTGCACGCCGCGTTCGACGCGGCCCGCTTCGGGCCGCAGGGCGGCAACCGGCAGCCGATGCGCTGGATCGTGGTGCGCGACGCCGCCGCCAAGCAGGCGCTCGCCGACCTCGACCTGCCGCTGTGGAAGGCCTACTTCGACGGGATCGCGTCCGGCGACGTCAACGTCGGGGCGCTGCCGAAGTCGGTGACCGACGCCGACCGGTTCGCCGAGAACCTGGCGAGCGTGCCCGCGATCGTCGTGGCCTGCGCCGAGCTGGCCGGCCTGCACCCCACGGACACCGAGCTGGGGCGGCTGTCCGTCGTGGGCGGCGGGTCGATCTACCCGACCGTCCAGAACCTCTGCCTGGCGCTGCGCGACCAGGGCGTGGCATCGGCGTTCACCACGCTGCTGTGCATCACCGAGCCCGCCGTGCGCACGCTCCTGAACATCCCGGACGACTTCATCACGGCCGGGCACATCGCCATCGGCTACCCGGCCCACGGCTTCCCGACCAGGCTCACCCGCTCGCCGGTGGAGGAGATCGTCTTCGCCGAGACCTTCGACCGGCCGCTGTTCGCATGACCTCCGCGCATCACCGGTCCGCCCTCGGCCGGGCGACGATCGGCGACCAGCTCCGGCGCCACGCCCGCAACCAGCCCGGCAAGGTCGCCTTCGTCTCCTACGCGCCCGACCGCACCGAGACGACCTACGGCGAGCTGGACGCGGCCGCGAACCGCTACGCGCACCTGCTGCTGCGCCACGGCGTCGGCCGCGGTGACGTCGTGGCGGTGATGGCCCGCAACAGCGTCGACGTGGTGGCGCTGTACTACGGAACGCTCAAGGTCGGCGCCGCGCTGACCGTCGTCAACGTGCTGTTCGGCAAGGCGGAGGTGGCCCAGCAGATCGACCACGCGCAGCCGGCCGTCGTCGTGGCATCGGAGGAGTTCGAGCCGCTGGTGCCCGGCGCGCCGCTGGTGTTCGGCCCGTCGCTGCTCGCGGACCTGCCCGACACCGAACCCGACGCCGACGTCGACGAGAACGACGTGGCCATGCTCGTCTACACCTCCGGCACCGAGTCGGCGCCCAAGGGCGTGTTGATTCCGCACCGCAACTACCTGATCTCCACCGCACCCGCGTGGAGCTGGGGCCTGCAGACCGGCCCCGAGGACACGTGGCTGTTCGTGATGCCGTTCTTCACGATCGCGGGCCTGGGCTCGATGACCACGTTGACGCTGATGGGCGCGACGCTCGTGCTGCCGGCGACGGCCGATCCCGCGACGGCCCTGGGGATCATCGCGCGCGAGCGGGTCACCGTGATCGCGCAGACCCCCACGTTCTACCTGGCGCTGGCCGGGCAGCCCGGCTTCGGCGCGGACGCCGTCGGGGCCGTGCGGCGGTGCATGACCTACGGCGGGCAGGTGGCGCCGGCGGCCGTCGAGGCCTGGTCGGCGGCCGCGCCGGGCGTCCGGTGGGGCACGTACTGGGGGCAGTCGGAGCTGTCGCAGCTGGGCACGGTCGGCTGGTTCGCCACGCTCGACGACATCCCCGGCGGCGACCCGTCCTGGATCGGCCGGCCGGTCACCCACCTGGAGACCCGCGTCGTCGACGCCGAGGGGAACGACGCGGAGATCGGCGAGCTGATCTGCCGCTCGCCGTCGGTGATGCTGGGCTACCACCGCGACCCCGAGAAGACCGCGGCCGCGCTCGGCTCGGGCTGGCTGCACACCCGCGACATCGTCCGCGTCGACGCCGAGGGCAACCTGTTCTTCCAGGACCGGCTCACCGACATGATCAAGTCGGGCGGCATGAACGTGTCGTCGCAGGAGGTCGAGCGGGTCCTGCACACCCATCCCGACGTGCTGCGGGCCGCGGTCGTCGGCCGCCCGGACCCCTACTGGTCCGAGGCCGTCACCGCGTTCGTCGTGCCGAAGCCGGGTGCTGCGCCCGATCCCGACGCCGTGATCGCGTTCTGCCGCGAGCAGCTCGCGGTGTTCAAGGTGCCCAAGGCCGTGCACCTGGTCGCCGAGCTGCCGGTGGACGCGCAGGGCAAGGTGCTCAAGCGGGAGCTGCGCAGGGCAGTGCCGTGAACTCCCGGCGGGACGAGATCGTCGCCGCCGCGGCACGGACCTTCGCGGGCGGCGGCTACGCCGCCGTCGGCATGCGGGACGTCGCGGAGGCCGTCGGCATCCGCGGCGCGAGCCTCTACCACCACTTCGCGTCGAAGGAGGAGATCCTCTACGCGATCTGCCTGACGGTCACGCAGGAGCCCAACGAGCAGAACCTCCCGCTGCTCGACGCGCCCGGCACCCCGACCCGGCGGCTCGCCGCCCTGGTCCGCGCCCACCTGGAGCACCTGCACCGCAGGCGGGTGGAGCACCTGGTGGGCCTGCACGAGCTGGCTGCGCTGACCCCGGAGCACCGGGCGGCGATCGACGAGCACCGCCGCTACTACCAGCGGCGGGTCCGCGACGTCGTCGCCGCCGGGATGGCGACCGGTGAGTTCGGGGTGCCCGACGCCCGCCTCGCCGCGTTCGCGATCTGCGACATGCTCAACGGGCTGAGCAACTGGTTCCACGACGACGGCAAGCTGGGCCTGGAGGACGTGGTGGTCGGCTACGTCGACCTGGTCGGCCGGTTGCTCGCGGCCCCGCCCGCGCCGTCCCGGGCGTGAACGCCGAGCGACCCGCCGCAGCGGCGGATCCGGTGCGCCGTCGCGATGAGCCCGACCCGTGCCCCGCGGGTCTCGACGGCGGCGAGCGCGTAGGCGCTGCAGCTCGGGGTGGACGGGCACGCTGGGGTGAAACGGGTGAGCCACCGCCGGTAGGCGCGGAGCAGGGCCCGCACCAGCACCCGGCCGCCGGTCTCCGGCATCACCGCCGCCGCGACCAGCAGCAGCGACGACAGGCGCACGAGCACCAGGAGGTTGCAGCCGTCGCAGCCATCACAACCGTCGCACCCCGGCAGGTCGCAGTCCGGCAGGTCGCAGCTGGGGGTGTCGCAGCTGATGACGTCGCAGGCCGACGACGCCGAGTCGCCGGTATCACCGGTGCCACCGCCGGCCTGGCCGCGGCGGCGCTGCTCCTCCGCGAGCTCCTTCTCCAGCGAGGGACCGGTGGGGTCGTCGGGCTGCACCGCGGGAGTCTCCCGCACCGGACGACCTCAGGGAACAGCGATCCCGCCGGCGCACGATCAGCGATCGGGGGCGGGTAGCCGCGGTGGGAGCGGTTGCGCGCCCCGGAGTGACGATCACCGGCGTTCCGCCGCACGCGCACGGTGCGGGTCATGGTGATCGTCGCATGGGGACGCCGAACCGCGCTCAGCGCCGCTCCGGGTCCCGCAACGACGATCACGGCGGCCGGCGCGGTCGGGTCCCGGTGCGGAGCACGCGTCGCGCGCGGTCGCGCCGTGACCGGGGACCCGATCACGCCCGCAGGCGCAGGCCCTTCGGCGTGACGCGGAAGCCGGCCTCGGTGAGCACCTCGGCCAGCTCGGACCCCAGCGATCCGACCCCGTCGGCGCGCTCGACCGCGAGCGACCCGAGCCAGCCCTCGTGCACCGCTCCGGCCAGCGCCTGGGCCGCGGCGTCGAGGACGGGGCGTTCGGCGGTGAACGACAGCAGCGACCGGCCGCCCCGCTCGACGTACAGCGCGGGTGCTCCCTCGACGAGCACGACCAGCGCACCCGCCTTGCGCCCGGGCCGGTGCTTGGACTCGCCGATCGTGGCGGGCCAGCCGAGCGCCGCGCCGTAGGGCTGGGCGGGATCGGCGGCGGCGAGCACGACCCGCGAGAGGGCCTCACCCGCCTCGGGCGCGCCGTCCACACGCGACATCGCCCGGAGCCGGTCGATGGCGCCCGGCACGGCGAACTGCGCCGCGCCCAGGCCCTCCACGACGTAACCGCGCCGGACCCGGCCGGAATCCTCCATCGCCCGCAGCACCCGGTACACGGCCGCGAAACCGCCGGTGACCCGTTCGGTGCCGAGCGCTCCGCGCGTGAGCACCCCGTGGCGTTCGAGGAAGGCCTCGGCCCGGGCGTGCGCACGGCGCGTGGGCTCGGGCTCGCGCTCGACGGCCAGCGCCCAGCGCCCGCCCACCGATGGCGGCCCGCCGCGGCTGGGCATGGCCGGGCGTCCGGCGCGGAGCTGCGCGTACCGGCCCCGGGAGGCCGTGCGGCGGGGGCGGTGCGCACCGGTGCCCCCGCCCTTCGCGCCGCTCAGCCGAGCCCGCAGGGGACCCAGCGTGTCGCCGGTGAGCAGCCCGGCCCACACCAGATCCCAGATGGCCGTGACGACGGCGTCGTCGGCGGGCACGGGCTCGCCGTCATCGACCAGTGCCCGTCCGGCGCGCTCCGCGAGCTCCCGGAAGAACAGCGCGCCCCCGCCGTCGAGCGCGGCGAGCACCGCGCGGTGCAGCGGTGTCTCCGCGACATCGGGCTCGGGCTCGGGCAGCAGCAGATCGGCCACGTCGGACGGCGCGACGGCCAGCCAGCCGTCGCCCCCGGCCAGGGTGCCGCAGCCGGTCCAGGTGACCTCGCCCGCCGCGGTCAGCTCGTCGAGCAGCGCCGGGGTGTAGCCGGGCAGCCGCGCCGGGAGGATCAGCGACTCCAGGGCGCTGGCCGGGAGCGGCGCCCCGGCCAGCTGCTCGACGACGCCGAGCACGTCCTCCGCCCCGGGGGCGCGGCGCATCCGCCCGCGCCGGGAGCCCTCGGCGCCGGTCTGCACGCCCTGCCAGGCGGGCAGGAACCGGCCGAGCGCCTGCTGCTCGACCGGCTCGACCTCGGCCCGCAGCCGCGCCAGCGACGCCCGGCGCAGGCGGCGCAGCACCTCGGCGTCGCAGTAGTCGATGCCCTCGGACGCCGGCCGCAGCTCGCCCCGCACCAACCGGCCGGAGCCCACCAGCCGGTCGAGCACCCCCGCCACCACCGCCACACCGAGCCCGAACCGGGCCGCGCACGCCGCCGCCGGGAACGGGCCGTGGGTGCGGGCGTAGCGCAGCACGAGGTCGCCGAGCGGATCGGCCACGGGCTCGGTGAACGTCTCCGGCACCCCGACGGGCAGCGCCGCCCCGAGCGCGTCGCGCACGCGCCCGGCGTCCTCGATGGGGAGCCAGCGCTCCTCGCCGCCGATCCGCACCCGGATGGCGCGCCGCGTGGACTCGAGCCCGACCAGCCACTCCTCCATGATCCCCCGGAGCGCCGCCTCGGCCGTGGTCAGGTCGCCGAGGAAGCGCAGCAGATCGGCCGCGCCCTCGGCGTCGCGGGCGTGCCGATCCGGCGCCAGGCGCTGCAGCGACGCCTCGACCTCGGCCAGCACCTCCGGATCCAGCAGCTCCCGGATGGCCTCGGAGCCCAGCAGCTCGGCCAGCAGCGTGGAGTCGAGCGAGAGCGCGGCGGCCCGGCGCTCGGCCAGCGGCGCGTCGGACTCGTAGAGGAACATCCCGATGTAGCCGAACAGCAGGCTGCGCGCGAACGGCGACGGCGCCGGTGTGGCCACCTCGACGACGTGCACCTTCCGGGCCTGCACGTCGGCCATCAGCTCGCGCAGGCCGGGCAGGTCGTAGACGTCCTGCACGCACTCGCGCATCGCCTCGAGCGTGACCGGGAACTGCTCGTAGCGCCCGGCCACGGCCAGCAGCTGCGCGGACTTCTGCCGTTGCTGCCAGAGCGGCGTGCGCCGCTTGGGATCGCGGCGGGGGAGCAGCAGCGACCGCGCCGCGCACTCCCGGAACCGCGACGCGTAGAGCGACGAGCCACCCAGCTCGGCCACCACGATCTGCTCGATCTCGCCGGGATCGAGCAGGACGTCCTCCGCCGTCGGCACGACCTCGGCGCCGGCGTCGTCGACCGCGTCCGGCAGGCGCAGCACGATGCCGTCGTCGGCCGCGGCGGCGTGCACCTCCACCCCCTGCCGCTCGCGCATCCGCGCGGCGATGGCGAGCGCCCACGGCCCGTTGACCTGCGACCCGAACGGCGAGTGCACCACGAGCCACCAATCGCCCAGCTCGTCGCGGAAGCGCTCGACGAGGATCGTCCGATCGCTCGGGACGTGGCGCGTGGCGTCGCGCTGCTCGTGCAGGTAGGCGAGCAGGTTGTCGGTGGCCCACGCGTCGAGCCCGGCCGCGGTGGCGCGCTCCCGCGCGGGCTCGTCGGCCAGCGCCGACATCTCCCGCACGAACGCCCCGACCGCGCGCCCCAGCTCCAGCGGGCGCCCGATCGATTCACCTTTCCAGAACGGCATCCGCGCCGGCACGCCCGGCGCGGGGGTGACGATCACGCGGTCGTGGGTGATGTCCTCGATGCGCCAGCTCGACGTGCCGAGCAGGAACGTGTCGCCCACCCGCGACTCGTAGACCATCTCCTCGTCCAGCTCGCCGACGCGCGACCCGGCCCCGTCGGCACCACCGGGCGTCATGACCATGAACAGGCCGCGATCGGGGATGGTGCCCCCGGACGTGACCGCCAACCGCTGCGCGCCGGGGCGCCCGACGAGCTGGTCGGTGACGCGATCCCAGGTGATGCGGGCGCGCAGCTCGCCGAACTCCTCCGACGGGTAGCGGCCCGCGAGCATGTCGAGCACGGAGTTGAGCGCGGAATCGGGCAGGGCCGCGAACGGCGCGGCGCGGCGCACCACCCGGGCGAGGTCGTCGTAGGACCACGGCTCCAGCGCCACCATCGCGACGATCTGCTGGGCCAGCACGTCGAGTGGGTTGCGCGGGTAGCGCATCGACTCGATCCGCCCGCCCGCCATGCGCTCGGCCACCACCGCGCACGAGACGAGATCGCCCCGGTACTTGGGGAACACCACGCCCTTCGAGACCGCCCCGACCTGGTGTCCCGCGCGGCCGACCCGCTGCAGCCCCGACGCCACGCTCGGCGGCGCCTCCACCTGCACCACGAGATCGACCGCGCCCATGTCGATACCCAGCTCCAGGCTGGACGTGGCCACCACGCAGGGCAGCAGGCCGGCCTTCAGCTCCTCCTCGACGAGCGTGCGCTGCTCGCGCGACATCGAGCCGTGGTGGGCCTTCGCCACCACCGGCGGCGCGCCCCCGCCGATCCCCGACTGCCCGATGGCCTCGGCGGGAAAGGCGTCCAGCTCGACGGCCTCGGTCGCCTCCTCCGCGGCCAGCTCGTTCAACCGCGACGTCAGGCGCTCGGCCAGCCGCCGGGAGTTGGAGAAGACGATCGTGGACCGGTGCTCGCGCACCAGCTCCAGCAGCCGCCGCTCCACCGCGGGCCAGATGGACGGCTTCTGCGCCGTGCCGGCCGCGGACCCGATGACCTCCTCGTCGGAGCTGCCCGGTGCCGGCCGCTCGTCGAGCGCGGCGAGATCGGGAACCGGCACCTCGACGCTGACCTGGATGACCTTCGCGATCGGCGGCTGCACGATCTCCACCGGCCGCGCCCCGGCCAGGAACGTGGAGACCTCGTCGAGCGGGCGGACCGTGGCCGAGAGCCCGATGCGCTGGGCCGGGTGTTCGAGCTGCTCGTCGAGCCGCTCCAGCGACAGCGCCAGGTGCGCGCCGCGCTTGGTGCCCGCGACGGCGTGCACCTCGTCGAGGATGATCGTCTGCACGCCGCGCAGCGACTCACGGGCCGCCGAGGTGAGGATCAGGAACAGCGATTCCGGCGTGGTGACCAGCACGTCGGGCGGGGTGCGGGCGAACAAGCGGCGCTCGTCGGCGGGGGTGTCGCCGGTGCGCATGCCGACCGTGATGTCCGGGACCGGCAGCCCGAGCCGCTGCGCCGCCTGCCGGATGCCGGTGAGCGGCGAGCGGAGGTTGCGCTGCACGTCGACGGCCAGCGCCTTGAGCGGCGAGACGTACAGGACGCGACAACGGTGCCGGGCCTCGGCGGGCGGTGGCTCCGCGGCGAGCCGATCGAGCGCCCAGAGGAACGCGGCCAGCGTCTTGCCGGAGCCGGTGGGGGCCACGACCAGCGCGTGCCGGCCGGCCTGGGCGGCGCTCCAGGCCCCCTCCTGCGCGGCGGTGGGCGCGGCGAAGGCACCCGTGAACCAGTCACGGGTGGCGGGGGAGAAGCCGTCGAGCGCCGTCATGCCTCCATCATGCGCGGGGGGTCCGACAGTTTCGCGGCGACTACGCCCGGCAGAACCAGGCGTCGTCCGCCCGCACCGCGGGACCGCCGGGCGCCGGGAACGGGGTGCGGAAGGTGAAGGCGTGGGGGGTCGGACCGTGTTCCCGCAGGTGGGTGAGCCGCTCCTGCGCCTCGGTGACCGTCGGCGTCGTGCCTTCCGGAACCCACCACAGCACCTGGAACGCCTCCCGCATCGGCACGAAGAACTCGCGCCGGCGCCTCATGATCGCGCGGTGCGCGCCGGAGAAGACGAACGCGGCGAGCGCCTCGACCGAGGTCCAGACGCTCATGTTCACGATCAGCCGGTCGTCGTCGTAGGGCCGGATCGCGGTGGCGTCGCCGTCCTCGGTCTGGAGACGCCAGACGAAGCCCGGCGCGGCGTCGGCGAGCGCGTTGACGGGCTCGAGGTTCTCGACGAAGCCGGCGAGCTGCGGCCCGTCGAGCGGGGCGACCGGCAGGCCGATGTTCAGCTGGGCGAGGTGCACGGGGCCGACGCTACCGGCGGCGGTTCAGCCAGAGCCGCCGCAGCAGCAGCGTCAACGACGTGAGCAGCAGGAGCAGCACCACGACCTGCCCCAGCGGGGAGGAGAAGCCGGTCGGGTCCATCACACCCACCGCGGCTCGGCGACGCCGAAGGCCGGGGCGGGACCGGGCCAGTTCAACGGCCGTCCACCGACCGTGCCGGGCGGGGTGGCGATGGTCAGCCGCCCGTCCGGTGCGTCGAGCACCTCGCGGTACGGGGTGGGGTCGACATCCGGGACCGCAGCATGGTGGCTCTGCTGCGACGACGTCGGGGTGAGGCCACCATGCTGCAACCCGCGGGGGAGCGACTGCAGCCACCCGGCCGTCCCGACGAGCGACAGCCGGATGTGGTGCGTGCCGCCCTCGCGGCGCTGGCGCGCCAGCCCGAGCAGGGCGCCCGCCGCGCCGAGGTAGCCCGTGGCGTGGTCGAGGAGCTGGGCCGGGAGCGCGCCCGGCGCGTCGGGCGTCCCCTCGGCCAGCGCGATCCCGCACGCGGCCTGGACGATGCTGTCGAAACCGCGCCGAGCGCCCCACGGCCCGAGATGCCCCCACGCCGACAGGGTCACGACGACCAGCCCCGGATGCCGCTCGGCCAGCGCTTCGGGCGACAGGCCGAAGCGGTCGAGCGCGCCGGGGCGGTACCCGGTCACGACGACGTCGGCGCCCGCGAGCAGCTCCTCCAGCACGTCGGGTCGGGCCGCGAGGTCGAGCAGGGCGCTGCGCTTGCCGGGCAGCATCTCCCAGTACTGCAGCGGGATCTCCGGCCGGTCGGGCGCGTCGAGCCGCAGGACGTCGGCACCGTGCACGGCCAGCGTGCGGGTGGCCACGGGGCCGGCGATGACGCGGGTGAGGTCGAGCACGCGGGGCCGGCGCGCGGGCCGGGCCGGGGCCTCGCCGAGCACCCGCCGCTCGACCAGCGGCGGCGGCGGGCCGAACGACGCGCGCCACTGCGCCTCGGTGCGCACCGCGCCCGCGATCCCGCCGGCCTCGTGCACCGCCGTCTCCAGCTCCACGGCCTTCCACCCGGCGATCGCGGCCGGTGCGTCCTGCTCCGAGCAGCCCAGGACGCGCAGCGCGGCGGCCCGGTGCCACGCGTAGTTCGCGTGCAGGCGGATCCAGCCGTCGGCGGTGCGGTGGAACGCCGAGAGCGGGTCGAACGGGCTGCCCGGCGACCGCCCGTCGCGCAGCAGGTACCTCTCGCTGCGCACCGCGATCGCGAGCTGGCGCGTGTCCAGCCCGACGTCCTCGGTAGTCGTGGCGGCCAGCAGGCTCGCGCCCACGGCGGCGGCGCCGGCGTCGGTGACGGGGAACGTCGAGGTCAGCGTCACGGGCGGGCCCGTGATGGTGAGCCGGTGCAGCTCGGCGGGATCGCCGCCGAGCGCGTCCCAGACCCCGGGGAGCAGATCGGTCATGCTGGAGAGCGTGCCACGACCGGCGCCGCTCGCAAGCTCGCCCGGCCCGGCCCGACGTGGCGCCCTCGTGGACGTTCGGCTGCGCGGCCGGCGCGCACCCCGGGGCCCGGTCACAGGTGCATCGCACCCCCCGTGTGACGTCAGACCCCCGTTCGACGGGGGGTGTGCGTTCGCGACGGGGGGTGTGGCGCGAACCTGGGGTGTGGAGGTGGGGTCGGGGGCGATCCCGTGCCGCGCCGGGCCCTCACACCCCCCTTCTGCGCTGAAACCCCTTCTCGACGGGGGGTGTGCTGTCGGGACGGGGGGTGTGGGTCGGCCTCCCGAGACCGCCGAAGCACCCGCGAGCAGTTCCTCTAGCCTGGCGCGGGTGCGACTGACCTACTTCCGCGAGCTGATGGAGGGCGAGTTCGGCGCCGCACGAGCCGCCTCGGTGTCCCGCGACCACGTGTTCTCGCAGCTCGGGGGCCGCACTGTCGAGCAGGCGCTGGAGTCCGGCTACGACCCGCGCGAGATCTGGTCGGCCGTCTGCGAGGTCTACGACGTCCCGCCTGCGCGCCGCTGAGCGCATCCGGCGTGTCGGCGCCGCTGATCGAACAGGTGTTCGCTACAGTCTGTCCACATCGCGGTGCGGCCATCCACAGATCGCCATCGCGTCCGGATTTTGTCGGTGGGTCCCCCTACCGTCGACGGCAGCACGTTTCCGACACGTCACTACACAGCCTGGAGACCGGCGATGACTTCACCCGACCGCACGAAGGCGCTGGAGCTCGCTCTCGCCCAGATCGAGAAGAACCACGGCAAGGGCTCGGTGATGCGCCTCGGCGACGACACCCGCCCGCCGATCGGCATCATCCCCACGGGCTCCATCGCGCTCGATGTCGCGCTCGGCGTCGGCGGCCTGCCGCGCGGCCGCATCGTGGAGATCTACGGCCCGGAGAGCAGCGGAAAGACGACGGTGGCGCTCCACGCCGTGGCCAGCGCTCAGGCGGCGGGCGGCATCGCGGCCTTCATCGACGCGGAGCACGCGCTCGACCCCGATTACGCCAAGGCGCTCGGCGTCGACACCGACAACCTGCTCGTCTCCCAGCCCGATACGGGGGAGCAGGCGCTCGAGATCGCCGACATGCTGATCCGTTCCGGCGCCCTCGACATCATCGTCATCGACTCCGTGGCCGCGCTCGTGCCCCGCGCGGAGATCGAGGGCGAGATGGGCGACAGCCACGTCGGCCTGCAGGCCCGGCTGATGAGCCAGGCGCTGCGCAAGATCACCGGAGCATTGAGCAACTCCGGCACCACGATGATCTTCATCAACCAGCTGCGGGAGAAGATCGGGGTCATGTTCGGGTCTCCGGAAACGACGACCGGAGGAAAGGCGTTGAAGTTCTACGCCTCGGTCCGCCTCGACATCCGGCGCATCGAGACGCTCAAGGACGGCTCCGAGATGGTCGGCAACCGCACCCGCGTCAAGGTCGTGAAGAACAAGGTCGCGCCGCCGTTCAAGCAGGCCGAGTTCGACATCCTCTACGGCGTCGGCATCAGCCGCGAGGGCTCGCTCGTCGACGTGGGTGTGGAGCAGGGCATCGTCCGCAAGTCGGGGGCCTGGTACACCTATGAGGGCGACCAGATGGGCCAGGGCAAGGAGAACGCCCGCAAGTTCCTCCGCGAGAACCCCGATGTCGCCGCCGAGGTCGAGAAGCGCATCAAGGAGAAGCTCGGCATCGGGGCCGTGCTCGACGCCGATGCCCAGCCGGTGCCCGCCCCGGTCGACTTCTGAGCATGGCGCCGGAGCAGGACGACGCCCGGCGCGGCCGGCCGCGCGTCGCCCGCTTCGGGGGAGAGGAGCCGGATCGGGCCGACGGGCCGGCACCCGTGGCCCGGTTCGGCGATCCGTCCGACGGCGATCCGTCCGACGGCGATCCGTCCGACGGCGATCCGTCCGACGGGGAGCCGGTCGACGGGGAGCCGGTCGACGAGCCGGCTGCAACGGTGTCGCACGCCCTGCTCGACGTGCCGGCGCCCGCGCCGGTCGCCCCGCTCCGCGACGGGGGGCCCGGTACTCCGCCGCCGGGCGGCGCGGTTCCGGTGGCGGGCCTGTCGGGTCCCGATCGGCCGCCGGCGCAGGCGAGTCCTACCGCGAGGGTCGCGGATCTCACCGCGGCCGTGCGGGGGCGTACCGCCCGCCCCCGGCCGGGATCAGGTGGCGCTGTCGCGCGGGACGCCACCCGGAAGCGGTCCACCGGCCGGGTGGGAGCCACCGGCCACGCCCCGGCGGAGGACGGCGCTGCCCAGGACGGCGCGCCCCAGGACGGCGCGCCCCAGGACAGCGCCGCCCAGGACGGCCCCACCGAGCGGCGCCGCGGCACGAGAGCACGGGCCGGTGGTGGGTGGAGCACAGGCCGGTCCGCCGGCCCGCCGGAGCTGGATCCCGATGCGGATCCGGTCGCGGTGGCCCGGGAGATCTGCCTGCGCCTGCTCACCGATCGGGCGCGCACCCGACAGGAGCTGGCCCAGGCACTGCGGCGCAAGGGCGTTCAGGACGACGCGGCCGATACCGTGCTGGAGCGGTTCGACGAGGTGGGCCTCATCGACGACGCCGCCTTCGCCGGGCAGTGGGTGCGCTCGCGCCACAACAACAAGGGCCTGGCCCGCCGCGCCATCGCGATGGAGCTGCGCCGCAAGGGCGTCGACGACGAGGTGGCGGGGGAGGCACTCGCCGAGGTCGACGCCGAGTCCGAGGAGAGCCGGGCGCGGCAGCTGGTCGACCGCAAGCTGCGCACCGTGCCCGCCGACACGCCCGAGCAGCGGAAGAAGGCGGCACCGCGGCTGGTCGGCATGCTCGCCCGCAAGGGTTACAGCGGCGGCATCGCCTACCGCGTGGTGCGGGAGGCGCTGGCCGCCCACGGCGCGGAGATCGACGAGCTCGGCACCGACCCGCTCGACTGAGCGGTCCCGGTCCCGGTCCCGGTCCCGGTCCCGGTCCCGGCCGCGGTCACGACGCGGTCACGACGCGGTCACGACGCGGGAAGAAGCCCCCGCGGTAGGAAGCACGTCACCGGTCACCACCCTGGCTCGTCCGGCCGCCGCAGCACCTGGACGTCGCCGGGGAGACCACCCGCGCTCGCCAGGTCCGACAGGAACGTCAGCAGGGTGTTGCGGAACGCCGTCATGGCCTGCGTCGGCACGAGATCCGACCGGCGCGCCAGCGCGACCGTCCGGTAGAGCGGCGGGGTGAGCACGGTGCGCCGCAGCCGCGGCCGGCCGGCGAACACGAGATCGGGCACGACCGCCACCCCGGTGCCGGCCTCCACGAGCCGCAGCACGGCGTCCATCTCGCCACCCTGCACGG
>CAXTTN010000027.1:0-5588 GCA_964247105.1 uncultured Pseudonocardia sp. | reverse complement strand
AGCCGAGCCGGGGCACGATCAACGGGCGGCGCGCGAGTTCGCGCATGCCCATCGACCCGCGCGACGACGGTGCCCGGCCCGACGCAGGCGAGGCGACCGACAGCCGCTCGCGCAGCAGCGGAGTGGTGTGCAGCGCGGCGTCGACCCCGCCCGACGGCACGATCACCATGGCCACGTCCAGCTCACCGCGGACGAGCGCGCGCACGAGCGGCTGCGACCCGCTCTCGACCAGCTCCAGGCGAATGTCGGAGTACAGCCCGTGGAAGACCCGGAGCACGTCCGCCAGCACGCCGATGCACAGTGACGGCGTCGCCCCGACCCGCAGCCGCCCGCGCCGGAGGCCGACGATGTCGGCGACGGCGACGTGGGCGCCCTCCATGTCCGCCAGCATCCGGCGGGCCAGCGGCAGCACGGCCTCGCCCGCCGGGGTCAGAACCGGGCCGTCGCGCCCGCCCCGATCGATCAACGGGGCGCCCAGCTCGTTCTCCAGTGCCCTGAGCTGGCGTGACAGCGTCGGCTGGGCGACGCCGATGCTGTCGGCCGCCCTGGTGAAGCTGCGCACATCCGCGACCGCGACGAAGTACGCGAGCTGCTGCAGCGTCATGCCGATAGCGTAGCTCTATGGATCACGGCCACGCCATGCATTGGACGGCTGGCGGAGTCGGTACTCATCCTGGCGCTCATGGTGATCGTCCAGGAGCGCCCGCGCGCCGCTGATCGGCGGCGGCGTCGCACCTCGCTGCAGCTCAAGATCGTGATGGCGCTGTCGGGCGCGATCTTCGTGCTCTACCTCGTCCTGCACGCGCTCGGCAATCTGAAGATCTTCCTGGGGTCGGGCGCACTGGACGACTACGCGGCGTTCCTCCGCACCGTCGGCGAGCCCGTCCTGCCGTACTCGACGCTGCTGTGGATCATCCGCGCGGTGCTCACGGTGTCGATTGTGCTGCACGTCGTCTCCGCGACGATCCTGGCCCGCCGCGCCGCGAAGGCCCGGCCGGTCAAGTACGCGACCACACCGAGGACACCGGGCTCCTACGCCGCGCGCACGATGCGGTGGGGCGGGGTGATCATCGCTCTGTTCGTCGTCTACCACATCCTCGACCTCACGACGGGCACGCTGAACCCCAACGGCGTCGGCGGCGCCGTCCACGACAACGTCGTGGCCGACTTCGCCCCGAGCCGCTGGTACGTGACGGTCTCCTACACCCTCGCCATGATCGCGGTCGGCCTGCACCTGCGGCACGGCGTCTGGAGCGCGCTGCAGACCCTGGGCCGCTCGACCGGCTCCCGGCAGCACGCCCAGAAGACCTTCTCCACCGTGTTCGCCGTCCTGCTCACCGCGGCCTTCCTGGCCGTGCCGTTCGCCGTCACCCTCGGATTGGTGGGTTAGCCCGATGTACTCCGACTTCACCGTCGGCGAACCGGTCGTCGACACGGCGGCCCCCGACGGACCGATCGAGACCCGCTGGGAGCGCCGCCGGTTCGGCGTCAAGCTCGTCAACCCGGTGAACAAGCGCAAGATGAAGATCATCGTGGTGGGGACCGGACTGGCCGGCGGCTCCGCGGCGGCGACGCTGGCCGAGGCGGGCTACCGGGTGGCGAGCTTCTGTTACCAGGACAGCCCGCGCCGCGCCCACTCCATCGCGGCCCAGGGCGGGATCAACGCCGCCAAGAACTACCGCAACGACGGGGACTCCGTGCGGCGGCTGTTCTACGACACCGTCAAGGGCGGGGACTTCCGCGCCCGCGAGTCGAACGTGCACCGCCTCGCCGAGGTGAGCGTCCAGATCATCGACCAGTGCGTGGCGCAGGGCGTCCCGTTCGCCCGCGAGTACGGCGGCCTCCTGGACAACCGCAGCTTCGGCGGCGTCCAGGTCTCCCGCACCTTCTACGCGAAGGGCCAGACCGGCCAGCAGCTCCTGCTGGGCGCCTACCAGGCGCTGGAGCGCCAGATCGACGCCGGCCGCGTCGAGATGCACACCCGGCACGAGATGCTGGAGCTCGTCGTCGTCGACGGCCGGGCCCGCGGCATCGTCGCGCGCGACCTCGTGACCGGCGAGATCGAGACCCACCTCGGCGACGCCGTCGTGCTGGCGTCGGGAGGATACGGCAACGTCTTCTACCTCTCGACGAACGCCAAGGGCTGCAACGTCACCGCGACCTGGCGGGCGCACCGCAAGGGCGCCCTGTTCGCCAACCCGTGCTTCACCCAGATCCACCCGACGTGCATCCCGGTCTCCGGCGACCACCAGTCGAAGCTGACGCTGATGAGCGAGTCGCTCCGCAACGACGGCCGCATCTGGGTGCCGAAGGAGACGGGCGACCTCCGGCCGCCGCAGGAGATCCCGGAGGAGGACCGCGACTACTTCCTCGAGCGGCAGTACCCGTCCTTCGGCAACCTGGTTCCCCGCGACATCGCCAGCCGCGCGGCCAAGGCGGTGTGCGACGCCAAGCGCGGCGTCGGCCCGTCGGGGCTGGGCGTCTACCTGGACTTCGCCGAGGCGATCGAGCGCACCGGCCGCGCGGCCGTGGCGTCCAGGTACGGGAACCTCTTCGAGATGTACGAGCGCATCACGGGGGAGAACCCCTACGAGGTGCCGATGCGCATCTACCCGGCCGTGCACTACACGATGGGCGGGCTGTGGGTCGACTACGACCTGCAGAGCACCATCCCCGGCATGTTCGTGATCGGCGAGGCCAACTTCTCCGACCACGGCGCCAACCGCCTCGGCGCGTCGGCGCTGATGCAGGGCCTGGCCGACGGCTACTTCGTGCTCCCGGTGACCATCGGCGACTACCTGGCCGGTGCGCACCTGCAGCCCGTGGAGCCGGACGACCCGCAGGTGGGTGAGGCCCGTGCGCAGGTCGCCGAGCGCATCGAGCGGCTGCTCGCGATCGACGGCACGCGCACCGTCGACTCGTTCCACCGCGAGCTGGGCCACATCATGTGGGACTACTGCGGCATGGAGCGCACGGAGGAGGGGCTGCGCAAGGCGCTGGACCTGATCTCCGAGCTGCGGCGCGAGTTCTGGCGGACGGTGAAGGTGCCCGGCTCGGCGGCAACGTTGAACCAGTCGCTGGAGAAGGCCGGCCGCGTGGCCGACTTCCTGGAGCTGGGCGAGCTGATGTGCCTGGACGCGCTGCACCGCGACGAGTCGTGCGGCGGCCACTTCCGCGTGGAGAGCCAGACCGAGGACCACGAGGCGAAGCGCGACGACGACGAGTTCGCCTACGTCGCCGCGTGGGAGTACTCGGGCCCGGGTGAACCGCCGGTGCTGCACAGGGAAGACCTGACCTTCGACCACGTCCACCCCAGCCGGCGGAGCTACAAGTGAGACTCACGCTCAAGATCTGGCGTCAGTCCGACGCCGCCGACAAGGGCCGGATGGTCGGCTACCGGGTCGACGACGCCGACGAGGACATGTCCTTCCTCGAGCTGCTCGACGTGCTCAACGAGAAGCTCATCCTCTCGGGCGACGAGCCGGTGGCGTTCGACCACGACTGCCGCGAGGGGATCTGCGGCTCCTGCTCGATGGTGATCAACGGCCACCCGCACGGCCCGCAGAAGGCCACCACGGCCTGCCAGCTGCACCTGCGCCACTTCCGCGACGGCGAGACGATCACGATCGAGCCGTGGCGCGCGGCCGCCTTCCCGGTGGTGAAGGACCTGGTGGTGGACCGCTCGTCGTTCGACCGGATCATCCAGGCCGGCGGCTACGTGACCGCTCCGACCGGCACGGCCCCCGACGCCCACGCCACCCCGGTGCCGAAGCCGCACGCCGACCGCGCGTTCACCGCGGCCGCGTGCATCGGCTGCGGCGCGTGCGTGGCCGCATGTCCGAACGGCTCGGCGTCACTGTTCCTCGGCGCGAAGATCACCCATCTCGGTGAGCTGCCGCAGGGCCAGCCCGAGCGCGACGCCCGCGTCGTGCGCATGGTGGAGCAGCACGACGCGGAGGGCTTCGGTGGCTGCACCAACACCGGGGCGTGCACGGTGTCGTGTCCGAAGGAGATCCCGCTCGACGTCATCTCCCAGCTCAACCGCGACTACATCGCCGCGACCACGAGGGGCCCCGTCTAGGTATGACCCTGGTCACCGACGATGTGCCGTCGGCGCGGCTGATCTGCGTCGACGGCACGTGCATACCCAGAGGGCATGGGCGACGTGGAAGCGATGCATTGGACCACCGCGTAGTCCGGTATGGACCCTGAGCGCGCAGGTGGGGACGTGTCCGTCGTACCCTCCGCACCAGCTTTTCGGTACTGCCCATCGCGGAAGACGAGGACCCACTGTCGTGTCATCCATCACCGACGCGTCCGCAGGCCGCGCGCAGATCGCGGCCAGGACACTCCGCACCGACCGGTGGTGGCTCCCGCCGCTGCTCAACTTCGCCGGCCTCGCCGCGTGGGTGATCTACGCGACCGTGCGCGCCTTCATGCAGAAGGACTACTTCGTCGCGGAGTACAACTACCTGACGCCGTTCTACTCGCCGTGCGTGTCCAACGGCTGCGTCGAGGCGTCCGCGCACTTCGGCCGCTTCCTGCCCGACGTGTGGTTCCTGCCCTACGCGAGCCTCACGCTGCCGTTCCTGCTGCTGTTCCGGCTCACCTGCTACTACTACCGCAAGGCCTACTACCGGGCGTTCTGGCTCTCGCCGCCCGCGTGCGCCGTGGCCGAGCCGCACCGGAAGTACACGGGTGAGACGCGCTTCCCGCTGCTCGGGCAGAACCTGCACCGCTACTTCTTCTACATCGCGGCGCTGATCTCGATCATCAACACCTACGACGCGATCAGGGCGTTCGTCAAGGAGGACGGGAGCTTCGGCCTCGGCCTGGGCAACATCATCCTGCTGATCAACGTGATCGCGCTCTGGGCGTACACGCTGTCGTGCCACTCCTGCCGCAGCATCATCGGCGGGCGGCTCAACCACTTCTCGAAGCACCCGGTGCGCTACAAGCTCTGGGGCCAGGTGAGCCGGCTCAACGGCAAGCACATGCAGCTTGCCTGGACAACGCTTGCGACACTGGCAATAACCGACTTTTACATCATGGCCGTCTCGGCCGGGTGGTTCTCCGACCTGCGGATCGTGGGGTAACCGTGACATCGAAGAACGATGGGACCGAGAAGATCGAGAAGCACGAGTTCGACGTCGTCGTCATCGGCGCCGGCGGCGCCGGGCTGCGCGCGGCCATCGAGGCCCGCAGCCAGGGCAAGCGCACGGCGATCATCTCCAAGTCGCTGTTCGGCAAGGCCCACACGGTGATGGCCGAGGGCGGGTGCGCCGCGGCCATGGGCAACGTCAACAGCAACGACAACTGGATGGTCCACTTCCGCGACACCATGCGCGGAGGCAAGTTCCTCAACAACTGGCGGATGGCCGAGCTGCACGCCAAGGAGGCACCGGACCGCGTCTGGGAGCTGGAGACCTACGGCGCGCTGTTCGACCGCACGCCCGAGGGCAAGATCAGCCAGCGCAACTTCGGCGGGCACACCTACCCGCGCCTCGCGCACGTCGGCGACCGCACCGGCCTGGAGCTGATCCGCACGCTGCAGCAGAAGATCGTGTCGCTGCAGCAGGAGGACTTCA
>CAXTTN010000026.1:0-35704 GCA_964247105.1 uncultured Pseudonocardia sp. | reverse complement strand
CCAGGACCGCCCACGAGATCCTCGACAGCGTCGCCAACCACTACAGGCGAATTGCCGACTCAGGACACTAACCGGCTCCCACGACGAAGCTCGCGCACGTGGTGGTGCTGCCGCCGATGTTGAGGGTGGCGACCGTGCGGGCGCCGGGCACCTGGTACTCCCCGGCCTGGCCCGTGACCTGCTTGTAGGCGTCGAGGACCATCCGCACGCCGGTGGCGCCGACGGGGTGGCCGCCGCCGATCAGGCCGCCGCCGGGATTGATCGGGATGCGGCCGTCGCGGGAGATGTCGCCGGAGTCGACGGCCTTCCAGCTCTCGCCCGGCGCGGTGATGCCGAAGTGGTCGATGGCGGCGTACTCGCTCATCGAGAAGCAGTCGTGGGTCTCGATCGCGTCGAGCTGCTCGACGCCGGCGATCCCGGCGCGCGTGAACGCGTCGGTGATGGTGCGCCGCACGTGCGGCAGCACGTACGGATCGCCCGCCGAGCGCTCGAGCTTCTGCTGCAGCGACAGGCCCGCCGTGCGGTGGCCCCACCCGAGGATCCGGGCCTTCGACCGCACGGGGTGCGCCGCCAGGTACCGGTCGCTCACCACGACGACGCCCGCCGCGCCGTCGGTCATCTGGCTGCAGTCGGTGCGCCGCACCCGGCCCTCGACGCGCGGGTTGGCCTCGTCGTCGTCGGTGAAACTCGCCGCCGAGAAGGTCCAGCCGCGGGTCTGGGCGTTGGGGTTGAGCTTGGCGTTGCGCATGTTGATCTCGGCGATGGCGTGCACGTAGCGGTCGTCGACGCCGTAGCGGCGGTCGTACTCGTCGGTGAGGCGGTCGAACATGTGCGGCCACATGAAGCGGGCCTCCCGGCCCTCGTGCCCGATCCATGCCGCCGCGCCGAGGTGCTGCGCGCCCAGCTCGCCGCCGACGGTGCGCTCGATCTCCGCCCCGATCACCAGCGCCACGTCGTAACGGCCGGCCTCGATCTCGGCCATGGCCGCGATCAGCGCCATCGAGCCCGACGCGCACGCCGCCTCGTGCCGGACCGCGGGGACCTCCCACAGCGCGGGCTCGACGGTGGCGGGCATCGCCCCGAGCTGGCCCTGGCCGGTGAACAGCTGGCCGAACGCGTTGCCGACGTGCACGACCCCGACCTCGGACGGGGAGATGTCGGCGTCGTCCAGCGTGCCGTGCACGTTCTCGGCGAACAGCTCGGCGAAGGTGACACCTTCCCGGGCGGTGTTGCGGGCGAAGTCGGTCTGGTGGCCACCGATCACCCAGCTCGCCGCGACGCTCATGGAGCAGTACTACATCAAGCAGGATCGGTCGTCGAGGTCGCCGACGTGGAACAGTCCCGCCCGTCCCATCTGAGCATCGACGCACCGGATCCGGCGCTCTGAGGCACGCCGCGGAACGGGCGTCCGGCGGGACACTCCGGCGACGAGCACGTCCCCCCGACAGAACAGGGAACGTCCCCTATGCGAACCGTCCGAGGCGCGGCCGCCGCCCTCATGATCGCCGGCGCCCTCGCCGCCTGCGGCAACCCGGGCCAGGAGGGCGATGCGTCGATGCAGCCGATACCGGCTCCGGCGGCGCAGGACCAGCAACTCGGCGCCACGGAGACCGCCGCCCCGAGCGTGGCCGGCCTCACCGGCGACAACCAGAACCCCACGGCCCCGGGTCCCGCCACTCCGCAACCCGCGGCACGGCAACCCGTAGCGCGGGGAGCCGCAGCAGGGGGACCCGGAGCACCCGGGCCCGCAGCACCGGGACGTGCAGCAGGGGGATCCGCAGCACCCGGACCGGCAGCGCCCGGGCCCGCAGCACCGGGACGTGCAGCAGGGGGATCCGCAGCAGCGGGACGTGCAGCACCGCGACCCGCCTCACCGAGACCGGCCGCACGCGCGGCGGCCGCCCCCGATCCCTCCACCGTCTTCGTCACCTACAACCGGCTGCTGGGCGATCGCAACTTCCCGGCCGCGTGCCGTCTCAACGCGCCGGAGACGACCACGGCGCTCCTGGCCAAGCTCCGGAAGCAGGGAGTGCCCGTCACCACCTGCGAGCAGGCGCTCTCCACGATCTACGCGGTGCCGCAGGTGGCGAGCGTCGTCAAGGGCATCGCGGCGACCATCGCGGTGTCCGACGTCGCGATCAGCGGAGACACCGCGACGCTCACCTGGTCGGCGAAGGTCGCCGGCCAGACTCCCACCGTGAAGAGCCAGTTGAGGCGTATCGCCGGGCAGTGGCGGGTGGTGGACATCCGGTGAGCGCACGTGAGAACGGGGGCGAACCCGAACGGCGGCACCAGGCCCGGGTCGTCGGCGTCACCCGAGGACCCCGGTAGGGGCCAGCGCCCACCGCAGGGGATCCAGACAGCGGAAGGGGGCGATGCCGCGCACGCTGAGGTCCTGGCCGTCGGGTGCTTCGCCCAGCGCGGACACGGCGAAGAACCGGTGCCCGCCCGGGCGTCCACCACCGGCTCGCCGTTCGACGGCGGCGACGAACGCGCCCGCGTCCAGCTTCAGCAGCAGGCTGCGGATCTCCTCGTGCAGGAGGAGACCGTCGTCGGGGTCCGGTCTGGCTGCGGGTCCGCGGTCGCGGAAGAACGCCGCACCGGGGTTGCGCATGATGCTCGCCCACTCGCCGCCACCCTCCACCGTACGGAGGATCTGCACGGCGTCGAACTTCGACAGGACGACGCCGATCCTGGGTCCGTCCTGGCCGGTGAGGTCCAGGACGGCGTCCAGCACCGACTTGGGGGGCATGCCCCAGTTCTGGGCCGGGACGTAGTCGCGCAGCTTGGTGCGGATGTGGGGGATCTGCAGCGGGTCGAAGAGGAAGAACACGACATCGGCCTCGCGGAAGAAGCTCATCGAGGCGGCACGCGTGGCGTCGAGCTCCTCCAGATCCTCGCCGGCGACGTCCCGGATGACGAGGTGGTGGGTGAGCCCCATGCGGGTCGTGAGCGTGAACACGAGCGGATTGCGCTGGTAGGCATCGTCGGTGGTCACCGACGGCGTGGCCTGCATGATGCCGCGCTGGACGTAGAGCGGCTTCTGGTAGTGCTCCTCGAAGACCCGGCGGGTCCAGCTGTCCGCGGGCGCGACGTCCATTCCCTTCAGACCCCCGTACTGTTCCAGCTGCTTGATCATCACACCGATGAAGATGCTCTTGCCGGTGTACCGGGCCCCGGCCATGACGACGCACGTGGTGCCGCCGCGCTGCCAGCCGACCGGGATGATCGCATCGCAGCGCGGGCACTTCTCCACGATTCCGGCGCCCGACAGCTGCAGGAAGCAGTTCGGGCAGCGGCTGACCGACGTGGGGCGGGTCATGGTCGCAGCCCGGACAGCAGCGACCCCACCAGCTCGACGAGCTGCGACTGGTCGTCGAGCAGCTGCGTCGACGTGTCGAGATCGGCCGGCGCCTGCTGCAGACGCGTGATCGGCAGACCTCGCGCCTCCGGCGGGTCCGGCTCGCCCGCGTCGCCGACGATCACCAGATGGCGAGCGTCACCGGGCCGGTTCGCGGCTCGCAGGGCCGCCACGTCGGCCGGCACCGCGTCGGTCACCACGTAGGTCAGCGACGCCGGGCGCACGGGAAGATCGGGGGGCGCGGAGCGGAAGCCACAGCCCAGGCCGGCTCGGTCGATGGCCGACCGCGTGGCGGAGGCCAGCTCGCGGATGCCGACTTCCGGCACCGGGACGGGACGGCCCGCGAGCAGGCAGACCTCCAGCTCACGGCCCGCACCGACGACCTGTGACAACCCGGCCACCACGTCGATCACCGCCTCCACGCCGTGTCGGGCCAACGCCTCCGCCATCGACGCCGACATGTCGACGGCGATGAGAACGTGTACCGGCTCCGGTGTCGCCTCGCGCATGTGTGCCCGCGCCGCGGCACGCGCCTTGCCGGCCAGCAGGCCCAGCGCTTCGTCGCGGACGACGCGGTTGGCGGTGACCGACAGGCGCTGCGCGTCGACCACGTCGATGACCACCACGTCACGGACCGGCAGGCCTGACACGTCCACTGCCTGCACCACCACGTCGTCTCCCGCGGAGTCGGACGTGGCCTCGGTGGTGATCCGGACCCCGAGCACCGTGCCGGCGGCGAACGCCGCCGCCTGCTCGGGAACGAGGCGGACGGTCAGGGCGCGGTCCACGCGCGGAAGGACCATCACGCCCGGCCGCTGCCGGATCACCCCGAACGCCTCGCGTTCGGCGTCCATCGCGACCAGCCGGAACGCTGACGGCGGCAGGCCGGTGACGGCGACGGTGACGGGCCGCCGGTCGATCGTCGTGCTGCCGTCACCCTCCAGGAGGATCGTCATCGCACCCGTCCGTTCCTCGATGTCATGCGAACCACTCCCGATGCGACGATGCCGTTCCGACCGGCTCGGCGGTGCCGAGGTTCCGCCACCAGCGTGCGGCGAAGGCGTCGTAGCGGTGGTCGGGTTCCGGCTTGCGCAGGTGGCCCGCCACGGCGTGGCGGGTTCGGCGGACCAGGTCCGCGATGTCGTCCGGGCTCCGCCGGGCCAGGGTCCACCGGACGACGTGGTCGAGCAGGGACTCCGGGCGCTCGGCCGCGGCGACGCGGAGAGGCGCGGCATCGGCCCAGGCCGGACGGCCCGCCCGGTCCGCTTCGGACTGGCCGGAGGTGAGCTGCGCGGCCACCGCGACGTCGACCTCCGCCACCGCCCCGGCGCGCACCGCCGCCACGACGTGCCCGGCCACCCGCGCGGACACGAGCCCGCCGGGAGCGGCCTCCTCGGCCAGCCAGCGGGAGAGCGCCGAACGGTCGGGCGTGCTCGCGGCGCCGCCGACGAGCTCCACGACCCGGGCGGCGATCAGCACGTCGGTCACGTCGGCGGCGAGGGGCAGCCGGCGCGGCCGGGCCAGCACCGATGCCGCGGTGTCGAGCAGGTCGCGCGCGGTTCCCCGGGGCCAGCCGGCGGCGCGGTACCGAAGCTCCGCTGCCGCGAGCACAGCCCGGACGGTGCCGTCCTCCGTGGCGAACGGGTCCAGCGACCCGCCACGCAGCCGCCCGACCGTGTCCCGCAACGCCTCGTCGTCGGCCACTGCCAGCAGCGACGGCAGCAGGAGGGGCGCCACCAGCAGCGGGCCGTAGGCCGCGACGAGCGCCTGCAGGTCGGCCGAGGTGAACACCGGGCCGCCGGACAGCCTGGTGAGCTGCCGGCGGGTGTCCTTCCCCGGCGGGTCGAGGGCCACCCAGGCCGCGAGGGCCCGGAACGCCGAGGGATCAGGGACGATCCTCGTCAGCTGCACGGCCAGCTCGGCGAGCGTCGGGCTGATCCCCGTGTCCGCGTAGGCCGGCACGGACGGCTCCGGCGGCTCGGGGAACAACCAGGCGAGCACGTCGGGCGTCAGCCGCCGGCCGAGCGGCGGCACGCCCGGTCCGCCCAGCACCCAGTCCACCCACGGCCGCACGTACACCTTCTGCGCGGGCTCCAGCACGGCACCGGCCAGCGCCACCAGGCTCGGACCCTGCACCGGGTCGAGCAGCAGCGGGCCGACCAGGTCGTTCAGCGCCCGGAGCACGGCATCGGTGAGGGACCGGCTCTGCCCTTCCGGCACCGCGTCGAGCCCGATCCCCAGCGCGAAGTCGATCACTCGCAGCGCCGCGGCCGCGGGGGCCGTCCGGTCGGGCGCGGAACCGGCCTCGGCGGTCAGGGCGTCGAGCACCGCGCAGGCCCGGTCCACCAGCTCCGGATCGAGCGACTCCGGGGCGATGACCGGCCGGCTGCGGCCCGGCTCCCGGGCCAGCAGCCAGTCCCGGTCGTCGAGGGCCAGCCGGGCGTAGACGTTGACGCCGAGCTCGCGCGTCACCGAGCTGCGGCCGGCCTCGATCGCCTCGACCTCGGCCAGCGCGAGCTCGGCCGTGCGGCCCCACGGGCCGACCTGCAGCGACCGCATCCGGCGCTGGACGGCCGGCGGCATCGGCACATCGCGGCCTTCGGTCGTGATCAGCTGGTTGGCCTCGCGCTGCGCGTCGCCCAGCTCGTCGGCGTGCTCGAGGACGGCGACCGCCAGCGGCCAGCCGCAGGGCAGGTTGCGGTCGCCCGCCTCGGCCGCGATGCGGTCCTTCTGCTCGAGCACCCGCTCGGCCAACCCGGGCTCCTGCACGGCCAGCGCGGCGACCACCGACCACGGGGTCACCCGGATCGGGCAGTCGTGCGGGCGCGTGCGATGCGGCAATCCGTGCAGGTCGCCGAGCTCCACCGACTCCTCGCCGTCGACGATGACGACGAGCCCGTCGACACTCTCGACGGCATCGAGCTCGGAGGCGGGCAACACGGCGAGCGCGATGCGCTTGTCCCGGAGGCGGGCCAGACCCGCGGCACGTTCCAGGCTCGACCAGAACAGGCGTCGGCTCGTCCCCGGTGACATCAGGTGCGACACCGCCGCGATCCAGTACGACCCGCGGGCGGGCTCCGCGACGGCGAGCACGACGGGCGGGCCGGCCGGCACCGCCATCGCCGCGTGCACCGCGTCGAGGAGCGCGGCCAGCACACCCGGGCGCCAGGTCGCCTCCTCGACCAGGAACGCCACCACCTCGGGGCGGCCGAGGACCACGTCCGGCCACGGTGGGGGCGGCACCGCGTCCAGCGAGGTGGCGAGGACGCTCTGGGAACCGAAGGGGCGCAGCCACCGCGGCGAGAACACCAGGTCGCTGGGGCGCAGCGGCGGGGTCGGGAGCGACGGCTCGCGGTCGAGCAGGACGTGGGCGAACACGTTCCCCGGACGGCCGGACGAGTCCGGGCCCGCGACGGCGGTGTGCCAGTACGCCGCCGTTCCGTCCGGTCCCGGAGCGTAGACGAGCCTCCGCGGCAGGGCCTCCAGCTCCGGAGCCGTCGGGATCGCCGCGATCCGCCGCCCGTCGTCCAGCGCGGTGGCGATGCCGGACACCAGGAAGCGCTGCTCGGCGAGCGTGATCCCACCCCTGGTGTCCTTCACCTGCCAGCCACCCGCACTTCCGTCCCCGCGGTCGAACGAGCTGTAGGTCAGCTGTGCGAAGCGGGTTCTCGGCGCCGCGACGGCCGGCGGGCCGGCGGCCGCCGTCGATGCCGGCGCCCCGGTCACCGGCCGGCCAGGACGCGTCATCGGGCCGCGTCCGGCGCGTCGAGGCGGAGCGCGGCGACGGGCGGGTCGAGCAACGCGACCGTGGCCTGCCGCTCTGCGGTGACACAGACGAAGAGCCGCAGGTAGCCGGTGAGGCCCGCCACGTCCGCCGACCACTTCGCGTTGCGCGGTTCGACCGCCAGGTGCGAAGGCCGGAACCGCACCCCACCCACCGCGCCCGGATCCCCCGCCGGCGACATCGGCAGAGGCCGGCCGTCGTCCATGTGAAGCGGCAGCCGGTCGGGGTTGTGCACCAGGACGAAGGCGGGCGCGGAGGCGTTGTCGACATCGGCGAAGATCTGTACCGTCACGCGCTGCGGCCGCCGGGCCTTGTCGCGTGCGGCCCCCACCGTGTAGCGCAGCCTCGCCAGCCCCGGGTACAGCAGGGACGCCCGCGGTCCCATCACGTTGCGCCCCTTGCTGAAGGCCACGGCCGCGGCGTGTACCGAGCAACCGCGCGAGGGCAGGACGTGGCGGAAGTGCATCCCGCCCTGGCGTTCGTACTGCTCCACCGTGATCTCTTCCGGCGTGCCCACGATGGCGACGTCCGCGGGGTGGTCCCGGCCGCCCACCCAGACCCAGACCGCGTCGGCACCCGGCGGCCACTGGAACGTCAGGACCTGCCTGTGGGTGCGCTCCACGATGACCGCGTGTTCCAGCAGCGGCAGCCGAACGCTCGGCACCGTTCTGCCGACCTGCGCCTGCCCGCCCAGCACGGTCACCGGCGTCAGGTACATCCGCGTCATCCCGGCGAGGAACGCCACGCCGGCCACCGTCGTGCGCCCGTCCACACCGTGCCGCTGAGGGAAGTCGAGCCGGGTGTTGGCGGGCAGGCCTGCGCTCGTCTCCAGCTCGGCGGCCAGCAGGGGCCGGGTCGTCGCCCCCGCGGCGGGGCCTTCCGGCGTGCGGTGGATGCGGACCTCCCCCGCGGGCGGCGTCGTCCACGACAGGTCGACGCGGTCGCCGCGCTCGACGACCGTGAGGTCGTCGACCGCGGCCAGGACGCCCGCCACGGTCAGGTCGACGACCACCGGGTCCGACAGCAACCGCCCGCCGTCGACGACGACCTCGGTCGCCACCGTGTAGACGTAGCGGCGGCCGCGCACCACGTCTTCGTCGACGAACCCGCCCTTGTTGCCGTCGCCCCACTCCAGGCGGGTCGGCTGCGCGTCGTGGCGGCCCCAGTCGTCGCGGTCGTACCGCGCCACCTCGACGCGCTCGACGCGGTCGAACACCCCCCAGCGGCCGGTGACATGGCCCCCGTCCTCCCGCACCGACAGGTCCCGCGGCGGCGCCACGTCCACCATGCCCGCGTGCAGGGCCGGAAGCGCCGCCGCCGCCTCCTTCTCCGACCGGCCGACATGACACCACACCTGCACGTGGCGCGCCGCACCCTCGAAGGGCCGGTCGTCCACGTGCACGAGCCGGGTCGTCACCGCGATCGGCGTGGCGTCCTGCGGCCGCCGGGGCGCCTCGAAGTCGTCGATCGACACCACCCGGTACAGCACCACACCGCCACCGCCGTCGACCTGCGGCCAGCTCAGGGCCGTACCACCGTCGAGCAGCCCCCTTCGACGGATCGCGTGCGGCGGCGGGTCGGCCGCGTAGTCCCCGTCCCGGAGATCGAGCGCCTTCAGCCGTTCCTCGTCGCTCGGGTCCGGAGGCGGATCGCCGGGCGGCGGCCCGGCGGGCGGCTCGATCGGCGGCGGGTGGATCGGCGGGGGTGGGGGCGCGGCGGGCGAGGCCGAACGCGTCACGCGGGTGGTGGAGCGCTCATCCCCGTGTCCGCTCTCCCCGCCGCGACGGGCGGCCGTGATCACAGCGGACATCTCGGTGGCGAGCTCGGCCAGCGACCTCGGCAGGTGACGTGCGATCTCCACAGCCGTCTGGCTGCGGGTGCGCGCGATGTTGACCAGGTGGTTGTCCTTCAGCGCCTGCAGGGCCGGCCGGTCCTGCTGCTCCTCCCGCCAGCGTCGGAGGGCGACCACGACGGGGTCCACCCCTTCGCCGTCGGTACGGGCCCGCTGCCCGCTGCCGACCACGACCTCCCCCGACGGGCGGCGCAGCTCCGAGGCGAGGCTGCCGATCGGGTCGAGGTTCCCGAACTGCACCTGGTGGAGGATCTCGGCGATCGTCAGGCGCCACGGCTCGGCGACGGCGACATCGATGCCCGCCGGCCAGACCTCCCCGGTCTGCGCGATGCGGGTCACGTCGGCGGTGGACGGGACGGCATGCCCGGCCGACAGCGCCCGGCCACGCCAGTCGAGCAGCACCTGGATCCGCCGGGCCTGCTTGTCCACGCTGTCCTTGACCATCGTCGTCCCGTTCTCGTGATGCGGCGCGGCTAGGCGAAACCGTCCGGAGCCGGCGGCACGAGGCCACCGGCCACGGGGCGCAGCGTCGCCGCCGGATCCACTGGCGGCGTCGCC
Organism: uncultured Pseudonocardia sp.; assembly: GCA_964247105.1. Lineage (GTDB taxonomy): Bacteria > Actinomycetota > Actinomycetes > Mycobacteriales > Pseudonocardiaceae > Pseudonocardia. The sequence continues at coordinate 26,149 of CAXTTN010000026.1, read as the reverse complement.
GGCGGCGGATCACCGGGATACGTGGGAGGGGCCGGCACCTCCGGGACGGGTCGGGGCCCGGTGGCGGTCACGACGTAGTGGCCCTGTGGGAGCACCAACCCGAACTGGACGAGCGTGCTCACCCGGCTGAGCCCGATCGGGGACCGCTGGGCGTGCTGGAACTCCACGGCCGTCCACTGCTGGGCCCGCGCCTCCTCCCGGAAGTGCGCCGGCGCGAACTCCTGGCCGCGCACGGCCTCGTCGGGCTGGTTGACCGCGGCGAGGAACTCCTCCAGAGCGACCGTCCTCCGGTCGCCGCCCTCGGTCACCCTCACCGAGGACAGCAGCCGGCCGGCCAGGCCGGCGTGCTTCCCGTCGAGCGAGCGCAACCGCTCCGCCCAGGCCCTGTCACCGGCCGTGCGGCTGGTTCCTTCGCGCTCCAGCAGGTCGGCCCACGCCTGCAGCGGGGTGTCCGCGACCCGCCGGCCGCGCAGTCGCGTCATGTCGTCGGGCCGGTCGGCGAACTGGTGCAGGCGGAGCCGTTCGACCGCGTCGTGCACGTGGGAGTCCCAGAGGTTGCCGAACCAGCTGATCTCGAACTGGTCCGGCCGCAGGGCGTCGGCGGCGAAGCCGACCTCGCGGTCGTCGGTCATCGCCTGGGCGACCCGGGTGGTGCGGGGCAGTCCGCGCGCGATCCGTGGTGACCCGGCACGGCTCGCCACGGGCGGGCCGTAGGGGCGCTGCAGCAGTGCGCCGACGATGTGGCTCCAGACCAGGTACTGCTCGTAGGCGTCCTGGAGGCGGCGCACGTCGCTCACGGCCTGGCGCAGGTTGACCCGGGCGGCCTCGGCCTCGCTCATCAGGCTGCGCCGCCGGTTGATCTCCTGGAAGATCCGCCGCTGCTGGTCCACGAACGCCGCGATCACGACGACCACCCACAACAGCACGGGAGCGCCGGCGATGGTCACCGCCACGCGGGTGTTCACCACCCCCGCAATACCCAGAACGGGACCGGCGACGAGCCCGAGCACGGCCAGCACGGCCAGGACGCGGATCCACAGGACGAGCGCCCGGCTCTCACGCCAGGTCGGCTCGGCCGGATCCTCGCGCGTGGCACGCTCCAGCACCACCAGGTACCGCTTGATCTCCTCGACGGTGCGCTGCAGCGCCCCGGCGATGCGCCTGCCCACCTGCACCGAGTAGCTGCGCTCATGGCGTCTGAGCCAGTCCGTCAGGTCGCCGATCACGGCCCCGGCAGCCTGCGCCTGCATCGGTTCGGCGCCCGCGAGGTGATCGAGCCGGTCCCGCAGCAGGAGGGCCCCCAACACGTCGCCCGCCTGCACGGATTCCGTCCCGACCCGCGCAGCGACCTGGCCCGGCACACCGGTGAAACGCCGCTCGGGGGTCGGAACGCAGTCGTCGGCGAACCGGAGGATCGCGCGCCTGCCGTCGTTGAGCTGGCGCGGCGGCATGCCCTGCCGGTCGCCCCCGTCGACCAGGGAGAACGCACCATTGCGGTAGTCCACCCACATCTCGGCCAGCTCCGCGGGTGGCCGGTAGTCGGCCAGACCTTCGGCGACCAGGCGCTCGTCGATGTCGGCGGCCACCACCCCGACATCGCGCCAACCCGCAGGGACGTTGTCCTCGGTCATGCCGCGGACCACGACGGCATAGGCCGAGCCCGCGCCCAGGACGACCCGCTGGAGGCGCCTGGCGTCCGCGACCGCCCGCTCGTTGCGCCGGCCCGTGAGCCAGTCCGCGGGCCAGTTCCGCAGGGCCGCCAGGACGAACCTCCACAGCCAGAGCAGCGCCGTGCGCCCGTTGAGGTCGACGACGTCCGCGTTCCTGGGCGATTCACGCCGCCCCACCAGCTCGCCCACGTGCCGGGCCCAGAGCCGGTCGGCCATCTCCCGACAGGCCTCCGTCGGGTCGTCCAGGTGGACCACCGGATCAGCCCACCCCCGGGGGGTCGGCAGCTCGGGGCCGGTGGAGAGCACACGCTCGCGCAAGGCCTGCTCGACCGGTCCCGCGTCGATGCGACGGTAGAAGGCGCGAACCACGCGCAGCCCCTCCTGGGGGGGCACGTCGAGCGGGCATCCCTCCTGGCCCGACCAGAGCGCCATCACTCCCGCCACCACCGGCGCCGCGTGCTGACCGACCTCGGAAGGGTCCGTCGACGCGCCCAGCTCACGCCGCTGCCCGCCGGGGCCGTGCGCCTCCTCGGGGGCGACCATGACGTTGTGCCAGCCCAGCCGGGCCACGTCGGTGTCCGGCGCCGCGCTGCCCGGGCGCGCGATGACACAGCGGATCCGCGTCACCCGCGCGGAGCCGCTGTGGGCCATCATCTCCGCCACCCGCTGCTCGACGGGGAAGGGCACCACCGTCCCGCCGCAGGCGATCGGCACCACGACGCAGAGCCGGATGCGGTCGTGCTCCAGCACCTCGTCCAGGATCACGTCGCCGAGCGAGACGCCCTTCCGCCGGCCGGACGTGATCGCCGTGGCACGGATGTCCGCCGAGGACTCCACCTGCGACTCCCGCACCCACAGGAACGGGTCGAGCAGGCCCGCCGCCGAGAGGTCGGTGAGCACGTCGAGCACACCGTCCGACGGACCGTCGGGGGCGAGGAACACGGTCAGGGCGGCCACCGTCAGAAGATCCCGATGTCGGGAGGCGTGGCACGCCCCACCGGGGCGGCGGGCTCGCCGGTGCGCTGCCCGGTGCCGGTGACCGGCCGGTGGGCGGCCGCGCGTTCGTCCTCCACCAGCGCGACGAGCGTCCGGCTGGCCCACCAGACATCGGGAGCGATGTCGCGGAACATCGGGGTGGCGGAGGCCAGCTCGCGGCTGTCGACACTGGAGAAGGCGCCGAGACCGGGCGCCCCGTCCCGGCCCGGAGCCATGTAGTGCTCGCCGGCCAGGTCCCGGATCCTGACCAGCCACTCGGTGGCCAGCAGGGCCCGCTCGTCCACGGATCCCGCGGCGTCGGCCCCGGCCACCGACGACGGGGCTCCCCACGAACCGGCGGGGGCGGCGAGCCACGCCGCGATGTTGCGCCGCGCGGACTGGCTGTCCCGCGTGATCCCGCCCGCCGGGCCCTGCGCCGCGTCGTCGAAGATCCCGCGTAGCAGTTGGTAGGGGCGCAGCGACGCCATCACGGGCGCCTCGTGGGAGCGCGCGATCGCGACGAGCACCGACTCCAGCACAGCGGGCAGCCAGTCGTACTTCGCGACGAACCGGTTCGGGGGCGTCAGAAGCGGGTGGGGGAACGGCACCCACCGCGAGACACCGTCCCAGACCTGCACCGGCTGGGTGAACGGTGCCTGCGGGATCCGGATGTAGCCGATGACCTGGCCCAACAGCCACCCGGCCACCATCGCCCGCCGCTCCTCGTCGCCCATCGGCAGCGCGGCGTCCAGCGGCCGGGCCCGGCGCCACTGCCAGAAGGACTCGCGCCCGATGTCCCCGACACCCGCCCACTGCTCCGCCACCGGCCCGAGAACGGCGTCGAACACCAGCGGTGAGTAGTTCGGGTAGGAGCCGAAGATGTCGATGCGCGTCACGCCCGCCGTGTCGGTGACGGCGCGCTCGAGGTTCTCGACGCTCGGCTGATCGATCATGGGGCTCGTCTCCAGCACGCGGGTGAGCTCCTCGGCGAAGGGCAACCCGTCGAACGGGACCTCCGAGAACTTGTACCGGTAGACGATGTCGGCACCCTGGTGGACGGCCTGCAGCGCGGTGTTGTTCACGCTGATCAGCGGCCGGGCGAGGGTCAGTGCCTCGACGAACTTCTCCAGCACCTCCTTGCGCCTGCGGTCGAGCTGGGCCTCGGCGGCATCGGCTCCGCGCACGAAGTCGGTGATCGAGAGGCGGCAGAAGCGGTCGAACGACTCACCGGGGCGGTCGACGAACAGGCGGGCCCTCGCCAGGAGTTCCGGCGCCCGCACGTGCAGGTCGTAGTTGGTGTGTGACGGGATGATCGCCAGACCGGTGCCGGGGTCGTCCTGGAACACGCGCGAACGCCACTCGGCGCGCCGCTGCAGCAGGCCACCGGGAGACCGCCGGCCCCCGGTCGTCTCCCACAGCCCCGACACGACCTGCCGGACCACCTGCGACCGTGCGTCGGGGAAGTTCGGGGAGCTCCCGCCCGTCACCGAGCGGCGGATGTCGGAGGTGTACTGCGACATGAAGTGCGTGGAGCTGGTCAGCAGCACCTCGTTGTCGGCCTCGTCGAACCGGGACGGAACCCGCTGGTCGCTGTCCGAGGGCCAGGCCGGGACCTGGTCGGTGCTCAGCCGCGCGAGCCCGCGATCGGTGATCCCGGCGGCGACCGCGTTCTCGAGGAGCAGCTGCGCATCGCCCAACGCCTGGCGCAGCGGGTCGAGCACGTCGATCGCGAACTGGGGCATGAGCTTGCTCACGTACTCCGCGGCCCGGGCCTCGACCTGCAGCGCGACCTGTGTGCGGCAGCCGTCGAGCACCAGCCGCACGAGCTGGCGCCCGTTGGCCACCTGCCCCTTCAACCGCGACAGCATCGGATCGACCGTGGCCGGCACCGCTGTGACGTCGGGACGGGGCATTCCCGCGAGTCGCGCCGCGGCCGGTCCGACGAGCTCCCGCGAGTGGCGCGCCATCCGCTCGACCACGGCCACGGCATAGGGCAGGCCCAGCTCGGCGACGGCCGCGGCCACGACCTGCTCGACCTCGTCGATCAGCCGTTGGTGCCAGTCGAACGCCAGGCGGAGCGCGACGGCGTTGGCCTTGCCACGGATCTCGGCCGACAGCGACTCGAGCCGGCGGCGCAGCGCGGGTACCCACTGCGCCGCCTGAAGGCCGTCGGGCTGGGGCATCTGTGTTTCCAGATCGCGCTGGACCAGCGTCCGCGCCTCGGACTGCACCGTCGCATCGGGGAAGGCGTACCCCCGGAGCCAGCTGTGGACGTCGGCCTCGGTCGGCGGGAGCCCCGACCGGCGGCACACCCCGGCCCACTGGCTGTCGAGCAGCGCGGCGACCTGCTCGTTGGACGACGCACGGTCGCCCTCCTGCAGGTGCCCGTGCAGCAGCCGGTCGACGCAGCTGGACGCGATGCGCTGTGCCGAGTACTCGCGGTAGCGGTCGCGGCCCATCGACAGGCTCGCGAACCCGTACGACCCCCAGGGCAGGTCCTCCCACTTGCTCCCCCAGCCGAGCAGGCTGCGGTCGCCGTTGGGTGACGCGGTGTTGCCCAGGTCGAACCGGACGAACTGGGTGGTGGCCGCCTCGCTCATGATCAGGCCGGCCAGCCCGCGACCGAGACCGCGGTACACCGCTTCGGGGCTGCCGTCGCCGAACTGGGTGCGGTCGACGCCCGCGAAGCGGCCCACCGGGAAGACACGCGCGAACGGGATCGCCACGCCTTCACCGCCGGGCTGGCCGAGCGCCTGGAGCGTGGCCACGTCGTGCCGGCGCGCCGCACCGGTCTGGCTGGCCACGATCTCGCCGAGCATCGCGAGCGCGTTGGGCCGGACACCGGTGCGGCTCGCCTCCGGGAGCGCGTCGAAGATGTTGGGCGTCACCATGAAGACGCCCATCAGCTTCGGGTCGAGCTGCGGGTTCAGAGTGAGCAGGCGGCAGACGTCGAGCGCCATCGACGCCCCGGCACCTCCCGCCATCGACGACACGACGATCACGATCGGCGTGTTGTCGTCGTAGGTGCCGAGCCCGGGTACCGACAGGTTGCGCATCTCGCTCTTCGTGTCCGGGCGGCCCAGCCGGTCCCAGACGACCTGCAGCACCTGCCGGATCGCGGACGACCTGCTCAGGCTGATCATCCGCCCGACGGCGCGGTACTGGCCCGCGCCGTCGGAGACGGGGTTGGTCACCTTCTCGGGATCCCGGGGCGCCCACGTGCCGATGGCATCCACGGCGGCGGTGCTGGCGAGCTGCTTGCTCACCGCGGTGTCGAGCACGCTGTAGGCGGCCGCTGCGGGGCCGCAGCCGAAGTAGGTGCCGCCCTGCTCCTCGACGCTGCCCAGCCCGGAGGGGCCCCGATCACTGGTGGTGGGGACGTCGATGTGCACGAACTGCCAGCCCTGCGGCAGCCGCTCGACGCCGTAGGCAGCGAGGTCGGAGCGCAGCTGATCCATCAGGTAGGCGACCGTCGCACCACCCGAACCACCGCATCCGACCACCAGGAACCGTCTCAAGGCTGCCTCCGAGAACTCGTCGTACGGGCCGATCAGGTGGTGAAGTCGAACGGTGACCGGGGCGGGCCCCCGCCCGGCCCGGGCGCAGGTCCGGGTCCGTAGCCGCTCGGGCCGTACCCGCCGGACCCCGAGGACTCGGGCCGGGTGACCGTCGGCTGCTCGCTCTCCGCCTGACCGCCCGGGCCGTACCCGCTCTCCGCGTACACCGGCCAGGACTGTTCGGGCAGCCCGGGGGCGGAGGGGGGGCCGGTCCGGCCGGACGCCGCCGCGGCCTGTCGCAGGCGCGGCAGCACTCCGGGGACCTCGGCCGCGATCCGCTCCGCCAGGTCGTCCCGCTGGATGGGCGACGCCTCGGCACCCAGGAGCACCAGCACCTCGGCCCGGTCCCGCGGCCCGTGCGGATCGTGCAGCACCACCCACTTGTTGTGGACGGCGAGCGGCAGGTGCGCCGCCGCGCGGTCGCCGTGGGGCTGGGGATCCTCCGACGACGCCGCCACGTAGCCCGGCATCTCCACGACCACGCGGCCGCTGCCGAACGGCGACCAGCCCGTGCGGGCTACGAGCGGCACCCCGTCGGCGTCGATCCGACGAGCGCCGTTCCGGCCGAGCGACAACATCGTCACGAAGTCGCTGCCCCGCAGCTCGAACGGTTCGCCGTCGCGCAGGAGCCGGCCGTTCTCCACCGCGACGGGGATGCGCCGGGCGTAGAGACCGCGGTTGGGGATCCGGGCGGTCAGCCACTTGAGCAGGTACAGCAGGCCGATGGGGATGCCGGGGCCGAGCAGGAGTGCAGCCAGCAGGGCGAGCACGAAGTTGGTGGTCTTGAACGGCTTGCGGAGATCGGCCGTGTAGGCGACCGCCACGACCTGCGCCTTGTCCACCTCACCCGGCGGCGAGATCGAGACGGGGATCGTCCCGCGCGCCGTGCCGTTGCCGAGCTGGTCCGTGCGCAGGTGGAGCGCCAGTACGCCGTTCTCACCCTCCTTCAGAGGGAGGCACGCCTGACCGGAGGTGGCCGCGTCGGCCGTGACCGCGACCGACACGCCGGCGGGCGCGGTCGTGCTGACGGCCGGACCTCCCACCCAGACGCAGCCCGGGCCCGTGACCGCCAGCGAGCCCGCGACCTCGGTGACGCCGTCGGCCGTCCCGAAGTCGACGAGCCCGCCCAGCCTCGGGAGGCCGACCGGCGTCTCGATCTTCAGCGGAAGGTCCACCTCGCGCGGTACCAGGACGGTGCCGCCCACGGTGACCCCGTCCTTCGACCGCACCGCCGGGGCGGTGGTCAGGTTCAACGTGAGCCGCAGTGTCGCCGGGCCCGGCGGGATCGCGCGGAGGTCGAGGTCCACCGGGTCGCCGAGGGTGCGCTTGTCCAGAGCGGTGGCCACGACGGCCTGCGTTCCGTCCCGCCCGACCACCGACGCCGAGACCGAGACCGAGCCCCGCAGCGACTGCGGATCCACCGGCGTACCGTCGGTCCTGGTCAGCCCGATCTTCACCCCGGGCACGACGCTCCCGCTGTTGAGCGGCTGGTCGGTCTGGTTGGTCCACGACGGCGTGAGATCACCGTAGATGTGGATGTTGGACCGTGATGCGCCCACGGGTGCGGCCGCGGACGGATCGACGAACACGAGGTCCCACACTCCGGCCCACCGGGCCGTCCCGGCACCTCGGTCCATGTCGACGGTGACCGTACGGTCGGACTGCCAGGTCCACGACAGGCCGACGCCGCCCTGGTCTCCCCGCGTGGTCCGGCCCACCGCCTTGGGGGTCAACGGCACGGCCTGCCCGGTGGGCCCGACCAGCTGGGCGGTGATCCCGGGCGTGTCGACGGACCCACCGAGGATGTGCACGGCTTCGATCGAGTCGTCGAGCACGAACTCGTGTTGGTCACCGCAGGACTCGACGTCGCCCGCCGGGCAGATGCCGGTGGCCGGCGTCAGATCGGGCTCGATGATGTCGTCCAGCGCGAAGTAGAGATCGTCCAGGTCGGACGCGAGATGGAACGTCCCCGGCTGCGGCCGCACCTGCTTGCCGCACGGCCCCTGGGCGTTGGACGCGCCGGTGGCGATGGAGGTGAGGAGGCGGAAGTCGGGAGGCGGCTGGTCCTTGGGCGCCAGCCCGACGGCGAACATGGCGACGCCGGACGTCCGCAGCTGGTCGGCGAGCAGGCCCGGTTCGCAGATCCCCTTCTCGGCCGCGGCCGTGGCCTGCTGCGCAGCCTCCGGTGTGGTGATCCGCAGATCGCCCGAGTAGGGCTTCCTGGTGCCGAACGCGTCGTCGGCGCGGGCCTCGATGTCGAGCATGCCGTCGGTGAACCACGCGACCGCCGAGCAGCGGGATGCCCCGGTCGAGGTGGGCGGCCGGTTCTGCAAGGTCGTGCGGGCGCCGTTCAGTGCCATCCAGTAGTCGGTGCTGATCCCGTCGTTCCGGTCGGCGAACGCGGCCACGTCACCGCTGAGGCCGAGGACCGTCTGCGCCGTGAGCGGCGTCCAGTCCCGCCTGACCTCGTAGGTGTCGGCGAAACCCGCGACGGCGACGTTCAGGTCGATGTGGGCGCGGCCGGCGAGGACGCTCATCTGGTTGAGGAGGTAGGTGGCCGCGTTGACGCGGGCGTTCTGTGGGTCGGTGGCGCGCAGGCTGCGCGACTCGTCGATCAGCACCAACAGGTCACCGGACTTCTGCCCGCGCAGGCACGCGCCATAGGACTCGACGGCGGGATCGGCCGCGCGCTGGGCGGGGACCGCCGCCGCCACGGCCGGCCCGAACAGGCTCAGCGCCGCGGACGCGACGGCCGCGAGGGCGAGGGCGGCGCGCAGACCGGCGGCCCGGCGGATCACAGTCTGCCCGCCCACTCGGCGATGCGCACCGCGCTCACGGTGATCCCCGCGGCGGCCGCGACGATCGCCACCGCGTAGAACGCGGTGGCTGCGGTGCGCGGGTCGTAGCCGAGCCGGGTGCGCAGGGCGGTGTCGCGCAACGAGTGCACGGCGAGCAGCCCGATCGCCACCGGACCGGCGAGAACCCAGGCGCCGAGCGCCATGCCGATCTGCTCGCCGAGGAGCAGGGCCAGTGCGGCGCCCGCGAGACCCAGCACGGTGGCGGCGAGGAGCCAGACCAGCGGGGTGCGGACGATGACGTACGGGTCGACCACGGCCGGGCCGTGGTCGACACGGGTGAAGTCCTCCACCGGGCTGGTGAGGGTCGGCTGCCAACCGGCATCGCCCCCGGAACGGTCCACACCGCCGTAGGACCCGCCGCCGTAGACCTCGCCGGGATGCGGCCGCGCCGACGGCGGGCCGAAGTCGTACGGGTCGTCGCCGTCAGTCACAGCGCGCCCGCCCGACCGGCGCGGCCGACCACGACCGGTGTGCCTTCACATGACAGAAGAGGCCGGGGCGAGCGGCGCAGATACATCGATGTCAACCCTTGCCGCCGTCCCCGGGCCGCTCGCGGGCCCTCAGCAGTTCGGTGAGTCCCTTCATCACGGCGAGCAGCTCGCCGTAGACGCCGGCGGGCGGCAGCTCGTCCTCGGCGAGCGGGCCCGGCCGGCCGAAGACCTGCGCCCCGAGCGTGCGCGTCAACCTGCGCCGGTCGGGCGTGTCGAGTTCGGCGATGAACGCGGGGAGGGTGCGCAGCTTGACCGCCAGGTCGCCGAACCGCGTGGCCCTGGCCTGGTGGCGGGCGGCCTCCCTGGCCACGTAGCCGATGAGCACGCCCGCCGGGACGGCGACGGACACCTTGACCGCGATCTCGGTCGGGGACATCTCCGGCAGGAAGCCGGCGAGCAGGCCCGCCGCCGCCACCAGCAGCCCGAGCAGGATCATCGTCGCCCAGCGGAAGCGGTCGCCGAGCCGCTGCTGCTGGCGGCTGTACTCCTCGAACGCGGCGGCCTGGTGCTCGGCACCCGACCGGCCCGCCGCCAGCTCGCTCTTCTGCTGGGCCTCCTGGGCACGTTCGGCCGCGAGCTCGCTCTCGTCCCTGTTGTTGAACGTGCCGAGGTTCACCGCGAGCTGGTCGGAGATCCGGCGAGCCCGGGCGCGGTCGGTGTCGTCGGGCGGCTTCACGGCGACCACGACGTCGAGGAACACCCGGCGCGCCTTGTCGAGCAGGCCGCGGATGACGCGTTCCTGGGCGCGAAGCCGGTCGCGCTGGTCCTCGAACACGGCGACGGCGGCCGAGCCGCGATCCCCGCCCGCGTAGGCGCTGACCAGGATCACGGTGAGCGCGGCCTGGAAGACGAGCGCGCTCTCGCCGAGCTCCACCAAGGATCGCCGGAAGCTGAAGTTGACGGCGAGCGCGTCGCACAGGTCCAGGCCGATGACCTCGGCCGACCGCGTGTCGCGGACGAACTTGGCGGTCAGCGCCGCCACGAGGCAGGCCTGGTTCACCGCGGTGTCGCCGACCGCCGCGTCGCACTTGTCGACCGTCTTCATGAGGTTGTCGAGGACGGCGATCACGTCGTCGATCGTCATGCTCGACTCGTCGCCTTCGGCGATCAGCGTCGTCTTCTGCTGCCGCGTCAGGTGGTCGGAGCGGTTGATCACCGAGGCGAACGCGGACCGGAGCCGGTCACGACCGTCGAGCGCGACCTCCGACTGCCGTAGCAGCTCGACGCGCAGCTCCTGGCCGGACCCCTCGGCGTCGTCGATGATCATCAGCTTGGCGAAGGTGTCGACGAAGGCACCGGCACTCCCACCGATGACGGCGAGCGCCGCCTGGTGGTCGTAGTCGGCGTACAACGCCTCCTGCAGGAACAGGTAGGAACGGACCCGTTCCTGCAGCCGCCCGACGACGGTCGCCACCTCGGCGATGTTGGCGCAGGCCTGCTCGAGCCCCGCCTCGGCGATCACGTCCTGGTTGCCCTTGATCAGCTCTCTGGCCTCGGTGAGCAGCCGCGACACCACGACCGGCGTCGCGGGCTCCGACCCGTCGTCATTCATGTCCGGACCTCCCACGGGCGACGATCCACAGGCCGCCGAAATCGATGAGGAAACCTGCGAGGAAGAGCGCTCCCGGTACGACCACGGCGACGGCGAGCCGCTCGTCCTCGATGGCGACCAGAGCCCGGATCCGGCCGGCGGTGGCCGGACCGTCGTTCCCCCGCAGGAGACGCGCGACGGCGTCGTAGTACCCGGAGCGGGCCGAGCGGATCTCGGCCTGGACCGCGGTGCGCTGGTCGACCTGGGCGGTGTGACCGGCACGGAACCGGTCGGTGGCAACCTGCAGCTGCCCGCCGACCGTGCTCAGCCGGGCACGCAGGTCGTCCCGCTTCCCCAGGCGCGTGACGTACCGCGACGGACACTGCACCACCGAGCCGCACGGCAGGAGTTGCTCGGTGGCGTCGAGGTCCGCCTGCACGCGCGCGAACTCCTGCGTCAAGGCCGCGACGGCGGGATCCCCGTCGACGGTGCGCCCGAGCGCGACGGTCAGCTCGGCCTCGTCGCCCTCCAGTACGCGCAACCGTTCCGGCGAGCCTGCGTGGGTCGCACGGAAGGCGGCGTACCGGTCGGCGAGCACGCGCTCGGCGACGTCGCCGCGGTACCACATCATCGTGGCGCATTCGGCGACCAGGAACGCCACGACGACGGAGACCAGGAACCGTGCTCCGGGGAGGCGCAGCCGCGTGCCCCGGCGCGGGGCCTTCGCGCCGTTCGTCGTGGGCACACCCCACAGTTCCTGCTGCGTGGCGGCCTGCGTCGGATCCTTCGGCCACGCGTACCGCCCGTTGACCACGGTGACCCCAGCGCCCACGACGATGGCGGCCGGCAGGTACAGCGACAGTGGCAGGTCCAACCCATCGAACGCCAGCGCCACCCAGACCTGCGCGACGACCACGCCCAGGCCCATCGCCACGACCACGCGCCGGGTGAACCGCGGCCTCTCCGGCCCCGGCGTCGACGCGTCGGCGGACCGGAATCCGCTGAACAGCTCGCGCGCCCTGGCGCGGATGGCCACGCTCTTAAGGAGGGGTGCCGGGATCCCCCGAATACCTGATCAGTCGATGACGTCCTGGTTGACCCGCACGAAGCCGTCGACCTCCGTCGGGAGCCGGAGCTCGCTGCTCTGCGCCGAGGCCACCAGCGTGCTCAGGAGGGTGGCGAAGATCCTCCGCAACGCGTCGGAGTTGGTGGAGTCCCTGGCCAGGAACGCCCCGCCGTCGATCGTCGCCATGTCCTTGAGGACGTCCACCGTGGCACCACCGAACCCGAACGGCACGATGTTCGGGTGCCGGCGCCACGACGGGTCCACCAGCCGGTCGTAGTCCTGGCGCCACGCCTGCGTGATGTGGCCGGTGTCGTCGGTCGGCTGGCCGTCGGTCAGGACGAAGACCACCGGCCGCAACACCGCACGGCCGGCCGCGTTGAGCTGGTCGACGTCGCGGTCGATGCACGACCGCACCACCTGGAACGCCCGGTTGAAGTTCGTGACCCCCGCGCACTCCAGCTGCGGCAGCGCCGTGAGCTGCTGGATGTCGGTCATCCCGAGCACCACGTGCGCGTCCGTGCTGAACGTGATGATGGAGATGCAGGCGAAGTCGGAGATGCTCGGGCGCATGATGAGCTCGTCGTAGAGCGACTCCACCGTCTCGTTGAGGGTGTCCTGGCTCGGCTTCATCGAGCTGGACGTGTCGATCAGGATGTAGGTCGGCAGGCACTTGACCTTGGTCTGGTTCGGCGCGGTCACGGGAGCTCCTCTCGGGCTACAGGCGAGACAGGATGGGCAGGACGACGAGGAAGAAGAACGCCAGCACGGCCACCGTGATGAGCGTCGCCCTGGCCCCGCCGCTCATGCCCGACGCCGGCTGGGGCACGGGCGGCATCGGCCTCGTCCAGGGGGCCGGCGGTCCGGGCACGGGCTGGGGGGTCGGGAGCGGCGTGGGGCGGGTGGCCGGATCGGGGCGCCTGACGGGAACCCAGGCGATCACCCCGCTCGTCGAGCCGCCGCCGGACGTCGCGGGGACCGGTGGCGCCATGTGGCCCGCGGCGTGCGCGAGCGCGGCGGCGAGCTCGGTGGCCGGGGGTCGCGCCTGCGGGTCCGGAGTCTGCAGCGCGCGCGCCACCAGCGTGTGCACCGGCCGCAACGAGGGCTGGGAGCTCGCCAACCCCTCGAGCGCCGCGAGCGCGGCCGGGGTGCGCTCGGCGGTGAGGCAGCGGGCCACCATCAGCGCCACGCGGTAGCGGTCCGTCGGGTGGCCCGCGGGGGACCCCTGAGGCACGAGGGGGTCCTCCCAGCCGGGAGTGTCGATCTGGGGGCGGGGTCCGAACGAGCAGCCGTCCACGTCGATCACGTACGCGGAGAGGTCCCGCGTGCTCCAGAACGCGTTGGCGTAGGACCAGTCGAGGTAGACGATGCCGTGACGCTCGAACAGCGCCGCCATCGCCACCAGCGACGAGCAGATCGTCACGCGGTTGGCCAGGGGCTGTGGCGGGATCCCGCGGAGCACCAGCACCTCGTCGCGCTGGACCAGGAAGTCGATCTCCAGCGTCGTGGCGCGCGGCCCGCCGGGCAGGCTCATGACGGCCTGGAAGGTGTCCGGTGCCTGTGGCAGGAGCACACCCACCGTGTCGGTCTCGGTCACGACACGCGAGGTGGGCCAGCTCGCGTGGCGATCGACGAGCTCGCGGTCGGCACCGGTGAGCGGCCCGGGGAAGGAGATGAGGCGGTCCAGCTGCTCGGCGTCGGGTTGCGCCTCGCCGCTGTACTCCTTGTAGATCCAGCCCGGGTGCGAGTCGAGCACGCAGACCCGGCGGGACTGGCCCCGGAACTCGCTCAGCTTCCGCCCCGGGCGCAGCCCGCCGAGCTGCTCCACCCGCTGAAACGGGCCCTCCGACCAGCTGCTCATCGCACAGCGCTCCCTTGTGTCCCGCACCAGACGACGACGGCCGTGCGGTCGTCGTCCTGGCCCGGCGCGTCGACGCACAGGTCGGCGAGGAACGCGGCCGGGTGCGGCGGCGCGACCCAGCGGTCCCCGAAGAACGCGGGCGCGTCACCGACGTCGCTGAGCAGGTCACCGACCCCGTCGGTCAGCACGCCGACCCCGTGCCCCGGCGGTACCCGGACGGTGCTGACCACGACCTCGCCCGGGTGGAAGGGCAGGACGGCCGAGACGGTGTTGCGGTCGAACCCGGACTTGGTGACGCCGGTGTGCCGGCACCACGCCGGGCCGTGCGTCCACACCGACACGTCACCGATCTGGGCGGTCCACACGCGACGGGAGCCGTCCGGCTCGGCCGCGGTGGGGACGGCGGCGACCACGAGCAGGCAGCACAGGTCACGCTCCGACACCCCCTGCCCGCGGCCGGTGCCCGTGATCTCGCCGGACACCTTCGTGAACAGCGTCCGGGCGTCCACCTGGCCGGGATCGCCCAGCCGGTCGAGCTCGGCGACGAGCTCCCGCGCCGCGGTGCTCACCGCGACCCTCGCCGCCAGTTCGGACCGGGCGCTGTTGGAGAGCCCGTCGGCGACCGCGACCACGAGGTGCCTGGCCCGGCTGTCGCGGGTCAGCTGGTAGGCGTCCTGGCGTGCGACGGCCGGATCCTCGCACCGGTGTGCCGGGCCGATCACCGACGCGGCACGCACCTCGAGGTCGCCCACCCGGGCGGCGTCGACAGCGATGCCGGGCTGGCCCGAGCGGACCGGCAGGTACCACGGGGCCCGGCCGGCACTCGATCCCGCACCGAGCACGTAGCCCCCCTCACGAAACGGATCCGGACGCTCGGCGACCGCGACGCCGGCGGGTACCGGCCGGACCGCGGGCCCGCCGCGGTCCGGTGGGCCGACGGACCGCCGCGGCGCCTGGTCCGGGCGGGCGGTCTCCCACTGGTCCGGCCCCGGATCGAGGGGCCGCGGCGGCGGCGGTGGCGGTGGCGCGGGCAGGCGCGGCGCCCGCGGGGGGCCCGGCACGGCGAGCACCATCGCCGTTCCGAGGATCATGCCCGCGACCAGCGCGAGCACGCCCGGTATGGCGTGGCGGGCCACGACGAACACCACCAGCCCG
This sequence comes from uncultured Pseudonocardia sp., assembly GCA_964247105.1. Classification (GTDB taxonomy): domain Bacteria; phylum Actinomycetota; class Actinomycetes; order Mycobacteriales; family Pseudonocardiaceae; genus Pseudonocardia. The sequence goes on along the minus strand of CAXTTN010000026.1, from coordinate 10,988 downwards.
AGCGGCACGACGGCGAGCACGAACGCGCCGAAGCGGAACGCCGCGTCCCGCTGCCGGGAAGTCACGCGCTGCCCGGTCACGGGCGCGGCTGGCGGTTCTTGAGGTCACGCCAGCCGACCACGCCGGTCGGGGGCGGATCCGGCTGGGTTGCCGGCGGGAGATCCTGGGGCCCGTCCGGATCGGGCCCGACCGCCACGCCGGGGACGACCATCGGGTACGGAGCGGCCGGGGGCGGGGTGCTCGGGGACGGGGTGCTCGGGGACGGGGCGATGGCGGGCACCGGGCGCGGGGTGGCGCCGCGCGTGCCCGTGGGCAGCGCGGGCAGGCCGCCACCACTGAGGATGCTGTCGCGCAGCGGGCCGATGTCGCCGTCCTGGATGAAGCCCTCCTTCAGCATCCGGTCCAGCAGGTCCAGCCGCAGCTGCTCGTTGCGCTCCCGCGCCTGGGTGATCATCTGCAGGACCGTGCCGGTGTCGTCGCGGTGCTGCACGAGGTGGTAGAGCAGGAACGACTCGTCGTCGTCGACGAGGCTGCGGAGCCGGTGCATCCTGGCTTCCTCCAGCCGGCCGCGGTGGACGTCGTCCTCGGTGTCGACGCCGTAGCCCTGCAGGCGCGGATCCATGGCGAAGCGGACCGTCAGCGCGGTCAACGCGAGCCCGCTGCCGATCACCAGGGGCGGGCGGACCGTCCGGACGATCTCCTCCTCCACCCCCTGGACGTCGCGCGGGTCGAACCGGCGGCCGCGGCTCCAGAACGCGTCCTTGAGAAAGCCGGCCACCACGGGTTCGCCGATCTCGATGTTGTCGCGCACGATCGCCTCGGGGTCGTTCACCTGCCAGCCCGCGTCGAACCACACCTGGAAGTAGGAGACGTCCCCGCGGGCCGGGATCTGCAGCTCGCCGCTGCTGAAACGTTGCGAGGTGTCGACCACGAAGCACCACTTGCTGCCCGAACGGTCGCCGAATCCCGGGCCGCCCCGGAACGTGCGGATGCTGCCGTCGCGATAGCTCAGGACGAACACCGCGTCCGGCCGCGTGCGCGGGGGCGCGGTCATCAGGTTGGACTCGAGCTTCTGGATGATCAGTGGCTGCGGATCAGCCATGCGGAACCACTCCCGTCAGTTGGGCGAGAACTGCATCGGCGACCGACCGTGTCCCGGGATCGGATCGCCATCCCTCGGCGGCTCGGACGAGGTTGCGCGCCGTCCTGCGGTCCGCCGCGGCAGCCGCGACCAGATCCAGGAACACGGCCTGGGCCCGGGGGTCCTGCTCGACCGACGCAGCCCACCCCGTCAGCGATGTCTGCATCCAGGCGTGCGCGTCCGACGAGTTGAGGCCGTCGACCCAGAGCCAGGTCAGCCGGCCCAGGATGCGCCGGTCCCCCAGCGCCAGCACGAGCAGCGTCGGCACCGACCGGACCGCGGGGTCAGGTTTCCCGCCGGCCGGGGTGGGCGCGCCGCGCAGGTAGGTCAGGCGGAGGAAGGCGAGCCTGCCGACCAGCTGCAGCCTCGTGCGCCGCTGGTCCACCCATCCCGTGATGTCGGCGAGCACCCGCCCGGCCAGCGCGGCCGTCCCCTGCACGACGAGCTCGCCGAGGCTGCGCGCCACGGCCACCGCGACGGCGATGTCGTCGACCTCGGCCAGCAGCGCCAGCTGTCGCAGTGCGTGGCTGGGCCGCGCGAGGCCCGCGTCGCCTCCGAACGTGCGCGCGGCCGTGGCCTGCAGCAACGGCTCGTCGGCAGTGCCGAGCCAGCCCTGCACGAGGGTGCCCACGGTGTGGCGGAGCTGCTCGTCGCGGCACGGCGGCCCCAACGCGAGCGCCGCGCTGTCACGCAGGGTCTCGTCGTCGTCGCGGGCCCAGCTGCTGATGATCTGCGCGTAGACGAACTCGAAGGCGCCGGTCGCGAGGACGCCGACGGCGGCGGCGACCCGCATCCGGACATCCTGGTTGGGGTGGCCGCCCAGCTCCCGGAGCCAGGTGACGACGTGCGCCCGGGCCGAGTCGTGCTCGTCCCAGGCGTGTCGCAGCACCCAGGACGGGAACAGCGCGTCCCGGTAGCGCAGCTCGGTGATCCGGATCTCGCCCTCGGCCCTCGTCCTCGTGGCCGGGGTCGCGACGGCACGCAGGGTGGCGAGCGGGACGCCGGCGTCCTGGCCGAACGGGTCCACCGCGGGGCCGGGTTCGGGCCGGTCGGGCCGCGGCGCGATCAGCTCCACCAGCCGGTCGGCGGCGGCCGTCACCTCCTCCCGGGGCTGGCCGTTGAGCACGGCGAGCGCCAGCGCCATGCAGTGGGCCCGCAGGCCGGGCAGGGTCCGGAACCACTGCACGCACTCGTCCCGGTCCCGGTCGTCGATCTGGGTGCGGACCGCGGCCACGAGGACGGCGGGCTCGTGGCCGGGCCGTGACAGCCGCTGCGCGAGCCGGGCGGCGCGGCGCAGCGCCGTCGCGGGCGTCAGCTGCTCGTCCAGGAGCTGCGCGACGGCGGGATCGGCCAGCAGCCGTTCGCGGGGCGCCGGATCGAGCCCGTACTCCAGGAGTCTGTCGAACACCTGGCGGGGGGTCGGTGGATCCCCGATGTCGACGACCACGGCCTCCACGGCCGAGTTGATCGGGAGGTCGTCGGTGACGGTGAGGCCGAGCCAGCGGTTCGCGCCGAGGAGCTCGGCGGACAACCGGTCGACCGTGTTCTCGTCGAGCGCGTCGAGGTGCTGCGCGGTGAGGTCGTCGAGCACGATCACCTGGCAGTCGGGCAGCTGGGCGGGCGCCAGGGTGGCCAGGTCGGTCCGGGTGTCGAGCCTCATCACCGTCACGTCGCCCACGCCGCCGGTCAGGGCGTGCAGCAGTGCGGCGGCCTTGCCGGAGCCCGACCGGCCCCGCACCACGACCAGCCGCCGCTGCGGGTCGACGACGGCGGCACTCAGCGCTCCGTACCCCGATGCCGGGACGTACGGCCGCTCGATCGTCTCGACGGGCACCCGGTGGGCCCTGACCGTGGCGCCGTCGTGTCCGGGGTAGACCGAGACGGTCACGGTGGTGTCGCCGGCCGTGGACGGCTCGACGTCCGGGAAGCCGAACAGCTCGTTGACCGCCCGGCGGCCCAGCTCCTGCTGCTCGGCCGACGCGGCCCCGGCGAGGGTTCGCTCGGCGTCGGCGAGCTGGCTCGCGCGTCCCCGCCCGGCGGGCGAGCCGGGAGGAGCCGGATCCTGGGTGGGGCCGGCCTGCGGGTTGACCGGTGGCCGGAGTCTCGGCGCGTGGAGGTCCGGCCCCGGCTGCTGGGCGGGCGGCGGCGCGGGGCGACCACCGGCCGGGGCCGGGGACGCCCCGCCTCCCGGTGGGGCCTGCTGCGGTCGTGGCTTGGCCGGGTCGCCCCCGGGCGTCGGAGGGGTCGCCATCAGGCGCCCGGCCCGTGGATCGTCACGTTCACCGTTCGGCCTCCCGGTCGGTGTGGCGGCGGGGACGGGAGCGGCACGTCCGCGGGCGACAGGCCGGGCGGGACGGAGCAACCGGGCACGTGGATCCAGAAGGTGCCGGTGCCGGAGCGGACCCGCCGGTATCCGGTTGCCGGAGCGACGTCGGCGTACCACTCCTCCGACACGGCGAGCGCGACGACCGAGCGCCGCGAGGCCGCCAGCACCCGCCGCAGCACCGGCGCATCGGCCATCCACAGGACCTCCGCGAACGCCCCGGCCGCCCGGGCGTCGTGCAGCGCGACGGTGATGCGCAGCTGGTCGGCGGAACCCCGGTCGTGGTTTCGCTTGGTGATCCGCTCGGCGAGCGCGAGCGGGAAGGACGTGGCGACCACCTGCGGGCGCGTCTCGGGGACGAACCCGAGCACGAGTCGCTCCGGCGCGCTGCCGGGCACCACCACGACCTCGGGGATCGCCGCGTCGACCAGCGAGCGCGCGACGAGCGCCTGGAGGTCTCCGCGCAGGCTCCGCATCCGCGGGGACCCGGCGTGCTCGGGCCGCTCGATGTCGAGCACCGCCCAGACGTGATACGCCGCATCCGTCACCTGCCTGCCCTCCCGCGTCCGGATTCCTCCACCACCGAAGAGGGCCGGGCGGAGATCGGAAATACCGCGTCGGCACGGCGTATTTCCGGCGGAACGCGATCCCTCTTGTCCGTGTGACGATTCTCGATCTGGTCACCATCACCCTGGTCGGATTCACCACGGTCATCGCCGTGTGGATGGTGGTCAACGGCCTCCGGCGCACACGCCTGCGGCTGGTGCTGTCCGTCGTCGGCACGGTCGCCGTCGCCGGCATGCTGCAGGTGGTGGTGTCGTCGGCGGATGCCACGGAAGCGCGCATGACCCCGGTGCCCAGCAGCACACCGTTGCCCCCCGACCCCGTCACGACCGAGCCGCAGCAGACCCCGCCACCGCCCGAGACGACGCCGCCGCCGGGCACCCCGTTGACGTCGGACCCACCGGAGACCGGTACGCCCGGATACGATCGGGTGCACCGCAAGGAACCCACCCGGGCCTCGGTGGAGAGCGCGCCCAGCGGCGGCCCTACCGGGAGCACCCGGTGACGGGCGCAGACGCCGCGACACCCACCCGAGACCCGGAGCGCACCGCGATGACCGAGACCGACCCGTCCTTCGTCTGTCTGGACCCCGATGTCCCGCTCGCGCTGGAGACCCTCTCCTACGACAGGGCCGTCGCGGTCCGGGCCGACAACGACGGCAGCGCTCTCGAAGGGGCGGGACACCGGCTGCGCTACTGGCCTACCGGGATGGTCCTGCGGGTCCGGTTCCTCGACTCACCGGAGCTCGCCGCGCGCGTGGTGACGGCGGCAGCCGCGTGGACGGAGCACGCGAACCTGACGTTCCAGCTGGTCGAGGACGGCCCGGCGGAGATCCGGGTGACGTTCGAGGGCAGCGGGAACTGGTCGGCGCTGGGCACCGATGCACTGGTGCCGGAGCTGTTCCCGGCCGACGGGCCCACGATGTGCCTCTCCGAGATCCCGAAGGCCATCTCCTCGACCCGGGTCGACCGCCTGGCCCGCCACGAGTTCGGGCACGCCATCGGTCTCGTCCACGAGCACTCCAGCCCCGTCGCGGGGATCCGGTGGGACAGGCCCGCGGTCTACGCCGCCCTTGCCGCCCCGCCCAACGAGTGGTCGCCGGAGATGGTGGACCACAACGTCTTCAAGACCTACGACGCCACCGTCACCAACTTCACCGCCTTCGACCCGAAGTCGATCATGCTCTACGCCTACCCGCCGGAGTGGACGCTCGACCGCCGGACCTTCCCGGAGAACCACCGCCTCTCCGCCACCGACGCCGCGTTCGTCGCTGCGATCTACCCCGGCCGTGGCTGATCCCGTGCCGAACCCCGGGCCGCTCGACCCGGCAGAAGCCCCGGGTTGTCCCGGGTCCGACACTCCCGCCGCCTTCCTAACCTCGGTGACCTGCGGATCCGAGGGAGCACAGCGATGCGGGAACGGCTGGACGGGTACGAGGTCGCGGAACTGGTGGCGGCGGCACAGGCGGGTGATGCCCGCTCCTGGGAAGAACTCACCCTGCGGTACGGCGGGATGGTCGAGAGGACGGCGAGCGGCTTCCGGTTGCAGGAGGCCGATGTCGCCGACGCCGTGCAGAACACCTGGCTCCGGGCCGTCGAGCAACTCCACTCGCTGCGGGAGCCGGAACGATTCGGAGGGTGGTTGAAGATGATCGCGTACCGGGAGAGCCTGGGGTTGCCGGCGCGGGCGCGCCGTGAGTTCCTGGACTCGGCGGCCGCCGCGCAAGTGGTCGAGCCGTCGCCCGGGCCGGAGGCGGAGGCGGTCGCGTCCGATGTGCGCCGCGCTGTCCGGGCCGCGGTGGACACACTGACCCCCCGCCCGCGCACGATCGTGGAGACGCTCTTCTACCGGCCCCGGATCGACTACGCGCTCGCCGCGGAGGTGGCCGGCGTGCCGCTGGGAAGCGTCGGGCCGACGCGAGCCAGGGCCCTGCTCGTCCTGCGTGAACGGCTGGAGCAGGCAGGTTTCGCGCCCGAGTCCACCTGCGCGGCCCGGGCCCGGTGACAGAACGATCCCCCACGACCGACACGGTGAAGCCCACGATCTCGGGTCCGGACAGATGGCCCGCCAACGGCCCGCCACCGCGGTTCACCGTGGACACGGCCGGCTTGCCGCTTTACATGGTCGAGCTGGCCGCGGATCTTCGTCTCATGCAGAGCATTGTTCACCGCACGCCGTGCAACTACTTCTACGGCGGGGACGCGGACAGCGTGTTCGCCACGGGCGCGTGCTGGTCCATGCCGGGCGAGGTCTGGGCGCGCCTCGGCCTCCTGCCGTTCGTGTTCTACCGGGTGATCGCGTTCGACCAGGCCTCCGGAGTGTCGGAGCTGTCGGTCGACGATCAACATCTGACCCTGCTGCCCGCGGTCGTCGTCGAGAGATGGAGCTGAGATGAGGACACGAGGTCTTCGTCTGCATCTCCCCGAGCACTCGGTCTCGGGAGGTGAGGGGGCTGCGGGCGAGCCGGTGCAGGGATTCCAACCGGGCGACTTCCTGCTCAGCCGGGCCCACGGGATCAACCACCGCCTGATCAAGTTCGGGCAGAACCTGAGGTTGCAGGGCGACGACAAGCGGTACGCGGGCTACACGCACGCTGCGCTCGTCACCTCCGAGTCCGGGGACATCATCGAGGCCGTCGGCGAGGGGGTCAGCGAGTCATCGCTGAAGAAGTACGTCATCGACAACGAGGTCTACCAGGTGGTTCGCATCACGACGTCGGACGCCGACCGCCAGAAGGTCGTCGACTTCGTGAAGTTCGCCCGCGAGGCGAGGAAGCCCTACGCGTTCCTCGCGAACATCAGCATCACGCTGTGGGCCTTCACGGGATCCCGGCTCGTGTTCTTCCTGGACGGCTCGTTCACCTGCTCGGGGTTGGTGGCCGAGGCGCTGGTGCGAACCGGCGCGCAGTTCGACATGAGCTCGGCCCGTGTGATGCCGGCCCAGCTCGCCGTCTTCTTCAACGCGCCGCCTCCGCCGCCGGATCCGCCGCCGTCCGAGCGGCGGCGCCGGCGTCGGCGCCGGTGAACGGGGGCGGATCGGGGCGCTGTTCGGGCAGGCCGGCCATCACCCGGCGGGTCAGCTCGGTGCGCGTTCGGACCCCGAGCTTCCGGTACGCGTTGGACAGGTGGTACTCGATCGTCTTGGGCGAGAGGAAGAGCCGCGCCGCGGCCTCGGCGTTGGTGACACCCTCCGCGACGACGAGCGCGACCTGGAGCTCCTGAGGGGTGAGCTCCTGGGTCGCGCTCGGTTCGCGCCTGCGCGATCGGAGGCCACTCGACTTCACGCCGCTCGCCTTCAGTTCGGCTTCCGCGCGCCGCGCCCAGACCGCCGCACCGAGCCGCGAGAAGGCGGCCTGGGCGCTGGAGAGCTGGACGCGCGCCTCGCTGCGCAGCCGGTGGCGACGCAGGAACTCGCCGTAGCAGAGCTGCGTTCGGGCCTGTTCGAACGGCTGCGCGGACTCGGCGTGCCAGCGCAGCGCCACGTCGAACTCGCGCCTGCCCTCGTCGAGGGAACCGGCGAGCAGACCGCGACAGCGGGCCGCGACGGCGAGCTCCGCCGCCCGACCGGTCCCCTCGGCCTCCCTCTCCACCGACCGTTGGGCGCGGGCGGCCTGTTCCGGCTGTCCCGAGCGGAAGTACGCCTCCACCAGGTTGGCCGCCCAGTCGAACAGCACCGGGTCGCCGATCTTCGCCGAGAGGGCGAACTCGCCTGCGACGCCGAGCTGTTCGGCGGCCTCCAGCGGGCGCGCCGCGCCGAGCTCGAGCAGGCCGACCACGCGGGCGGCGTGAGCCGCGAACACCCGCGCCTCGGACTGCTCCGCGCCGAGCTGGGCCGCGAGCTCGGCGTGCCGCCGTGCCTCGGCGTCCTGCCCCAGGGTCGCCTCCACCGTGGCCAGCGCGACGAGGCAGTTCGGCAGCTCGGTGGCCCAACCGGTCTCCTCGGCGATGTGGACGGCGGCATGCCCGTTGGCGAGGGCGGCGACCCAGTCGCCGTCGAGCCAGCACACGAGCGAGAGCCACGACAGCTGGAAGGGCAGCAGCCCGGCCGCCTGCGCGCTGCGGGTCCTGCGAACCGCGGTCTCCAACCAGTGCCGGGCGGCTGCGGTGTCCCCCACCGAGGCGTAGGCGAGGGCCGCGAGCACGAGCAGCTGGTCGATCGAGAGCGGATCGCAGTTCGGCAGGTGCGGGGCGCAGCGATCCAGCAGGGCGCGGGCGGCCCCGGACTCGCCGTTGATCGCCTGGGTGACCGCCTGGGCCACGAGGACGGGCAGGGCGAACTCGTCGGGAATCCCGTCGACCAGCTCCTCCGCCCGTCGCGCCATCGCTGCGGCAAGGCGCTGCTCCCCCAGCGCGATGCTCACGATCGCCGCCTGCGAGCGCATCACCGCCGACCACGCACGGTGCTTCTCCTCCGTACGCTCGGCCAGGTCGAGGAGCTGGTCCCGGGCCTGCGCCGGCCGGCCGCTCCACATCTGGATACGGCACTGCAGGTGCATCGCCGCGGTACGGAGGTTCTCGTCGTCGGTCTCGGCGACGGCCATGTCCAGCAGCGGACCGGCCGCATCGAGCGTGCCCGCCGCCTGGCCGGACAGCGCGGCCTCGATGATCCGGCGGGTGCGGGCATCGCCGGGCGGGCTCAGCATCGCGGCCTTCTCGTAGAGCGCCGCGGCCGTGATGTGGCTGAACCGGGTGGCTGCGGCCTTCGCCGCTGCGGCGAGCAGGCCGGCCACCGTCTCATCGGGCCCCGAGGTGGCTGCCGCGAGGTGGAAGGCCCGGCGCTCCGCCGCGCCCGGCGCCACGCGGCCGTCGTACGCGGCGACGAGTGTCTGGTGCGCCGAGCGCTTCATCGCGGGGGACGCCGAGTGGTAGACGGCGCTGCAGATGAGCGGGTGCGCGAACACGACGGCCCGCACGCCGATCTCGATCAGCGCGGCCGACTCGGCGGGCTCCAGGTCCGCCCGGCGGAGGCCCCGGTGGGCCAACGCGTCGTCGAGCACATCGCTCGCCCGGCCGGCGACGGCGAGGAGCAGCAACGCCTCGCGGGTCGGCGGCGTGAGGCCCGTCAACCTGCGGCCGTAGGCGCGGAGGAGGCGCGCCGAGAGCTGCACCGGCTCGTCGAGGAAGACCGAGCTGTTGGGGGCGGTCATCTCCAGCAGGGCCAACGGGTTGCCACCGGACGCGGCCCAGACGGGCTCGGGCAGCGCGCCGCGATGAGCGGTGAGCAGCCGTGCGGACTCCAGGTCGAGCCCGTGCAGCCAGATCTGGCGGATCGGGTCGAGCCACTGCTCCACCGCGGGCCCGATGTCGCTCTCCGAGCGGGCCGTCAGGATGGCCGCGATGCGTTCGCCGTGGGTTCGGCGTAACGCGAAGAACAGCGTCTCCAGAGTGGGCGGATCGATCAGGTGGACGTCGTCGACGGCCAGTAGCAGCGGCTGCCGGTCGGCCGCGGCCGACAGCACGGACAGCGTCGCGGCCGCGACCCCCATGCGATCGCCGTGCAGTGCGGGGCCTAGGTTGAGTGCGCCCTCGAGCGCGGCGGCCTGCCCGTCGGGCAGGTCGACCGCGGCGGTGATGAGCGGCCCGACCAGCATCGACAGCGCGGCGAACGGGATCTCGCGCTCGGCCTCGTGCCCCTGGATCCGGATGACGCGGAACTCCTCCGCCGCATCCACGGCGAACTCCATGAGCCGGGTCTTGCCGATCCCCGGATCGCCGCGGATGGCCACGACCTGCGTACGCCCGGCCAGGGCGTCGGTGAGGAGTGCACGCAGCTCCGCGCACTCACCGTCGCGGCCGATCAACACCCCGTTAGAGTATCGCCTGGTCGGGGGAGCCGGGCACGCGGTGTCAGCATCGCACGCCCGGCCACGGCCTCCAGATGGTCCACGATGCGCCGAGCGGTCCCGTTCGCGTCACCCGCGACCACGATCAGCGTCACCCGTTCGGCGAGGGAGTGACCCAGCGTCCGGCCGGGAGCCGGGGGATGGCCGGTCTCCAGCAGGACGACGGGAACGGCCCCGAGCAGCGGACGCCGCGGCCCGCACAGGATCTCGCTGCTCACGACGAGCGCGTCCGCCGCACCGAGGCCGCTGCGGAGCGCATCGACGGAGGTGGACCACCCGACGCTGCGAACGCGTGGATCGGCCTGGACCGCGGCGGCGAGTGGCTCCCACCGCGGTGGCGCGACCACGACGACCTCCAGATCGCGGGCGCCGACCGGCTCCGGGGGCCCCGCGAGGCGGCGGAGGACGGCGCTGTGGGGTGAGTCGGCGGTGGCACCGGCGACGAGCTCGTCGATCCAGCCCCGGGCCTGCGCCGCCCTGATGACGGCGAACACGACGCGGGGCAGGGCGTCCGGCGCCGCCAGATCGGCCAGGCGCCGACCGAGGCGCCTGTCGAGGAACATGTCGAACTCGACGTAGCTCGGGTACAGCTCGCACAGCTCGTCGACCAGGCGCTCGCGCGTCGCGCGATCGAGGGCTCCCACCTCAGCCGCCCAGCAGGTCGGCGTGGCCACCGTCGCGCAGGTGCCGCGTGATCAGCGTGATCGGGATGCCCTCGTTGCGCTCGGCCCCGGACACCGGGGAGCCCGCGTGGTGGACCGCGACCAGTTCCAGGTCGAAGGTGCAGACCGGTGCGCCGGACGAGCCGGGGAGCGTGTTGGCCCCGTAGGTGATCCGCGTGCCGTTGCCGTTGACGTCCAGCACCACCTGCAGGTTCAGCGGGGTGAAGGCGCTGCCGCCGGCCACGCTGGCGGTGACCAGGTAGTTGGTGGCGGTGTTGCCCGTGTTGGCCAGGTTGTGGTTGATGGTGAAGGAGGCGCCGACGCCGATCAGCATGCTCCTCGCCGCCGTCTTATTGATGCTGGGCGGCTACGGATTGTTCCGCATCGTGCTGCCGATCTTCTCTGACGCCGTGCGGTCGCTCTGGTGGCTGTTCGCCCTCGTCGGCGTGATCGGCA
>CAXTTN010000025.1:17292-35778 GCA_964247105.1 uncultured Pseudonocardia sp. | reverse complement strand
GAGGGCGGCGGCCCTCCGCTGCCGGTGATCGTGCTGTCGGGCCGCAGCGGCGAGACCGACCGGATCGTGGGGCTCGACCTCGGCGCCGACGACTACCTCGTGAAGCCGTTCTCGCCCGGCGAGCTCGCGGCGCGGGTGCGGTCGGTGCTGCGCCGGTTCCGGGTGCCGGAGCCCGCCGCGCGGTACCGCGGCGGCCTGTGGGTCGACGAGGGCGCGCGTGACGTCACCGTCGACGGGCGGCCGGTGGACCTGACGGCCAAGGAGTTCGACCTGCTGGCGTTCCTCGCGCGGCACCCGCGGCAGGTGTTCACCCGCGCGCAGCTGCTGGAGCACGTGTGGGGCAGCGCGCGGGAGTGGCAGAGCGACGCGACGGTCACCGAGCACGTGCACCGGCTGCGGCAGAAGCTGGGCGCCCGCGACATGCTGCACACCGTGCGCGGCGTCGGCTACCGGTTGGAGCGCTGACACCGGTGGCCGTGACGACCGGTGCCGAGGCGTTCGACCTCGACCACGCCGACAGCATCGGCCTGTTGCAGCGCCAGACCGCGGTGCTGGAGCTGATCGCCGCGGGCGCCCCGCTCTCCGAGGTGCTGACCCGCGTGGCCACCGCGTTGGAGGAGCTGATCGAGGGCAGCCGCTGCTCGATCCTGCTGCTCGACCCGGGCGGCGTGACGCTCCACCACGGTGCGGCCCCCTCGTTGCCGTCCGCGTACTCCGAGCAGATCGACGGGCTCGCGATCGGGCCGGACTCGGGGTCCTGCGGCACCGCCGCGTTCCTGGGCGTGCCGGTGGTGGCCGAGGACATCGGCTCCGACCCGCGGTGGACGCGGTTCCGCGACCTCGCGCTGCCCTACGGGCTGCGCTCGTGCTGGTCGAGCCCGATCCGCGGCCGGGACGCCACGCTGGGCACCTTCGCCGTCTACCACCTGTGCCCCCACCGGCCGACGCTGCGCGAGCAGCGGCTCGTCGAGCGGTTCACCCACCTCGCGTCCGTCGCGATCGACCACGCCGGCCTGTACGGGGCCCTCGCCGAGAGCGCCGAGCGCTTCCACCGGGCGTTCCAGGACAACGCTGTCGGGATGGCGCTCACCGATCTCGGCGGCCGCGTCGTCAAGGTCAACCGGGCGCTCCAGGAGATGGTGGGGTGCGCGGAGAGCGGGCTGCTCGGGTCGTCGTTGACGGAGCTGGTGGTCCCGACCCCGGAGGAGGAGCTGCGCCTGCTCGCCCGGGGCGGGGTGGAGCGCGTGCAGTACGAGGCGCAGGCCCGCGCCGCCGACGGCCGGGCGATCCTCGTCGCGGTGGCCGCGTCGGCGGTGCGGGGCGCGGACGGCAGGCCGGTGCACCTGTCGGTCAACCTGCTCGACGTCACCCAGCGCCGGGCCGCCGAGCTGGACCGCCGGGCCCGGCGCGAGGCCGAGCTCGCCCGCAACGCGGCCGAGGCGGCGAGCCGGGCCAAGTCGGAGTTCGTGTCGGCGCTGAGCCACGAGCTGCGCACCCCGTTGCAGGCGATCACCGGGTTCACCGAGCTGCTGGGCACCCTCGACCTGCCGGCGCCCCGCCGCGAGGCCGCGCTCGGCCACATCGGTGCGGCCACCGCGCACATCCTGGCGATGGTCGACGACCTGCTCGACATCGCCACGATCGAGGCGGGCGCGCTGTCGCTGCAGATCACCGACGTCGACCTGGAGCGGGTGGGCGGCGAGGTGCTCGACCTGCTGGCGCCACTGGCCGACGAGCGGGACGTCGAGCTGCGCCGCGGACCCATGGCGGGGATCGTCCGGGCGGACTGCCGCCGGCTGCGGCAGGTGCTGATCAACCTCGTCACCAACGGCATCCGCTACAACCACGCCGGCGGCTGGGTGCGGCTGACCGCCGAGCCCGACGGCGCGGACGTCACCGTCGCCGTCCGGGACTCGGGCCGCGGCATCCCCGACGAGCTGCTGGACCGCCTGTTCACCCCGTTCGACCGCCTGGGCGCCGAAAGCTACTCCGAGCCCGGAGCCGGGCTGGGCCTGGTGCTGGCCCGCGGCCTGACCGAGGCGATGGGCGGGGAGCTGCGCATCCGGACCGTCGCGGGCGCGGGCACGACGGCCGCGGTCGTGCTTCCCGGCGGCGGCGCAGGCTGAACCGCGCAACACCGCGGCGATGATCACCGGGTGAGCCGCCAGGCCCCGTTCTACCCGCGAGTCGACCAATCGAGCACGCCGTGATCGCCGATCCGGCCGACGGGTCATGTGCCGGATCGGTAACCACGGCGCGCCGAGCCGGTCGACTCGCCGTCGTGAGCTCAGCCCATCTCGCGCGAGTCGACGAAACGGGCACGCCGTCTTCGCCGATCCGGCACAGGAACAGCGTGCCCGATCGGCGAAGACGGCGGGGTGAGAAGGTCGACTCGCGGTCAGGTGCCGTGGCAGTGCGCGTCGGTGGCGGGGAGGTCGAGGGCCGGGTTGCCGTCGAAGAAGCCGCTCGGCTTGAGCATGAAGCCGATGGTGCTCACCGGCATCACCGGCCAGTCCTCCGGCCGCACGATGTGGTGCGCGCCGAACGTGTACCAGACGACGACGTCCTCGCCCTCCAGCGCGCGGTCCCCCTCCACGTAGGACGGCAGGCCCTGCCCGCCCGGGTGCTGGTTGGGGTAGTCGCCGGCCGCGAACCGCTGGCTCTCGTCGTGGGCGGTGACCCACAGCTGGTGGTTGGTGAACCCCGCCCGTGGCCCGAACAGCGCGTCGGGGGAGTACATCGGCGGCACCGTCGCCCCCGGCATCAGCGCGTACGCGGTGGGCGCCCCGAGCGCGGACGTCTCCGTCGCGCTCTCGATCTTCCAGTAGCGGGCCCGCGCCGCGTCGGTGTCGCGCTGGGCGACCGCCTCGCTCGACAGCACCGTCCGGTGGGTCTCCCACGCGTTGCCGTGCGGGTTGTCCGGGCCCGCCGGGCTCGGCGCCGAGTCGATCTCGACGACGGTGTTGGCCGCGCCGTCGACCGTCATGTCCATCCGCACGCAGAAGAAGTGCTGGTGGTGCGGCCCGTAGAGGCCGGGAGCCACGAGCGTGCCGTGCGTCGGCTTCTCCCCGGGCGCGATCGCACCGGTGGAGATGACGCCGGTGAGCTTGACCTCGTACTCGATCGTCCCGTCGTTGTAGAGGTACCAGAAGTACCCGTACTCGTAGTTGCCGACGGTGACGATCGTCGAGACCACCAGCCGACGGCGGCGGCGCACCTGCACCGCGCCGGTGCGGAAGTCGGTGTGCTTCCAGGCGATCCCGGCGTCCTCCTCGTGCATGCAGACCGCGTTCGGGATCACCACCGGAGCGCCGTCGTTGTCGTTGACGACGCCGTCGAAGTACTGGATGTGCCCGACGCAGTCGCAGCCCAGCGTCAGCGAGTTGGCCAGCCAGCCCACGCCGTACTCGCCCTGGTCGAACACGTTCTTGAACCGGTGCGTCGGCGCCGGGTCGCCGTAGGGCACGTACATCTCGGCCAGCGCCGCCCGGTACATGATCGGCCGGCCCGCGTAGGCCACCTGGTGCAGCACCAGGCCCTCGCGCGGGGTGAAGCCGATGCGCAGCGTCCACTTCTGCCAGCTGACGGCGTGGTCGTCGACGGTGAAGCTCGGGCCGTCGGGCTGGGTGATCTCGATCGGCGCCACGTCGGTGCGCACGCCGTCGAACGCCGGGACGTTGCCCGGCTGCGAGATCCAGGGCTCCTCGTAGTTGCCCGGCTGGGTCGGGAACGGCACGACGCCGGTGTCGGTGACCTCGACGACCTCGCCCGCGTCCAGGTCGACCACCACGATCAGCCCCTCGACGGGCCGCGCGTACCCGTGCTCACCGGGTGCGGCGCGCAACCAGGTCAGCGGGCGGGAGATGCGCCGCCGGTCGGGGGAGTCCTGCGGGCCCGTCCAGCTCGACGCCCACGGGTCGATCATGGCCAGCGAGAAGTCCTCGACGCCGCGGCGGCGCATCGCGGCCTGCCACCGCGGGTCGGCCTGCACGATGGCCTCGCAGGACTCGAACTCCTCGGCCATGATCGACGGTTGCACGCCGTCGACCTTCTTCCAGGACACCAGCGAGCGGTCGGTGAGCGAGACGACGGCCTCGTAGGTGGCCCGCTCCCCGCGCTCGTAGATCACCGCGTGGGCCTCGCGGGGGAGCGGCGACCCGTCCCAGCTCATGACCGCGGCCTTCGGCGGCTCGTGCAGGGCGATGAACACGAACCGGGCCGTCGGCGGGAGGTCCTCGAGATCGCGCAGGAGCTCGGCCGTCGCGGTGATCTCCCCGGCCGTGAGGGGCTCGAGCGGGTGCGAGACGGTGGTGGTGGGTTCGGAGACGGTCGTCACGAGTGCTCCTCTGCGCTGTGGGCGATCGGGGCCGGAGCACCGATCCTGCCATCGAGCTCGGGGTCGGTGAGGCTGAAATGGCCCAGCCCGGCGTACCGGTCGGGCCGCCGGGTGCGCATCACCAGCGCGATCACGACGCCGGCCAGGAACATCGCCAGCACCGCCCACGGCAGCAGCGTGATGAACGGGACGTCCGCCGCGCCGGACAGCGTGGCCCGGTTGTCCACCAGCAGGTAGCAGGCGCCCACCATCGCCAGCCCGCCGAGCACGGGCGCGACGAGGGTGGTGAACCAGTGGAAGCCGTCGCGGGCGGTGGTCAGGAAGTACCGGATGATCGCGACGCACACCAGCGCCTGCACCGCCAGGATGCCGAGCACGCCGAGCAGCGGCGACCAGGTGCCGAGCTTGAGCAGAGCGCCTTCGGTGCTGGGGTCGTAGATCGTGAACGCGATGATGTAGAGCGCGACGATCACCGTCACGGTCATCGACGCGACGCCGGGGCTGTGGCGCTTCGAGGTGCTCGCCAGCACCGGCGGGAGCACGCCCTCGCGGCCCAGCGCGAACAGGTAGCGGGCGCCGGTGTTGAAGAACGCCATCGCGCAGGCGAACGAGCTGGTGATCGCCAGCAGCTGGATCACCGACGTCAGCGGCGACCCGACGTACTTGTCCGACAGCGGGTAGAACGCGGACGCGAACGTGCCGCTGAACTGGTCGGACACGGCCTGCACCGAGCCGTCGAGGCCCCAGCCGACGACGTAGGCGTAGGAGCTGAACATGTAGAATACGCCCAGGCCGATCACCGAGCCGTAGGTGGCGATCTTCGCGATCCGCGCGGGGTCGCGGGACTCCTCGGCGTAGTTGGGGGCCATCTCGAAGCCGACCCAGGACCAGAACGCGGCGAACAGCGCGATGCCCGACGCGGCCGCGCCGAACACCTTGATCGCGCCGGAGTTGCCGAACACCTCGGCCGGGTTGAGCGGGGCGAGCGACAACCCCTCGGCGCCGCCCTGGGCGAGGATCGAGATCCCCAGGACCAGCAGCGCGAGCACCTCGGCCACCAGCATCACGCCGAGCACCTTGGCCGTCAGCTCGATGTGGAACCAGGCCAGCGCGCTCATGATCGCGAGCCCGGCCGCCATGTACACCCAGGCCGGCAGCTCCAGGCCGGTCCAGGTCTGGATCGAGGTGGCCGCGAAGTAGCCCATCACCCCGACCACGGCCGCCACGAAGATCACGTAACAGAGCCCGATCAGCAGCCCGGCCCCGACGCCCATGATGCGGCCCAGCCCGCGGCTGACGAACGTGTAGAAGCCGCCCGCCGACGTGACGCGGCGGCTCATCGCGATGTAGCCGACCGAGAAGATCGTCAGGGCGATCGTGGCGATGAGGAACGCGGCCGGGGCGCCGTACCCGCCGCCCTGTACCGCGACGGGGACGTTGAACAGCATGGCCGTCAGCGGCGCGGCGCCGGTGACGATGCAGAACAGCACCGACGGCAGGCCGAGCGCATTGTCGGAGAGCCTGCCGTGCTCGGCGGGGCGGTCGGCCACGGCCGTGGGTGGTCCGGCGGTCGGCGCGGCGGTCATGCCGGGTGCTCCGCGACCGGGCGCGCGGCGGGGATCGGGGTGGTGGTCGGCGAGGTCATGACGGACTCCCAGGGTGCGAGGGCGGGGAGGTACCGACAGAGACTGACCAGCGCGGATGTCCGCCGTGTCACGATCACGTGACCACGTGCGAAGCCGAATGAGAATCGGACATACCGCCAGGTCAGGCGGGCCGTGGGCGCTTGCTCCGCTTGTCCCGGTACATGGCCGCGTCCGCGGCGGCCAGCGCGGCGTCGACCGACTCGACCCGGCCGTCGACGACCGCCGTGCCGACGCTCATGCCGACGGCCAGCCGCCGGCCCTCGTGCTCGATCGGCCGGGCCACGTCGGCGGTGATCCGGGCGACGAGACGGTCGAGCTCGCCCGGGGTGACCCCGTCGAGGACGATCGCGAACTCGTCGCCGCCCAGCCGGAACACCTCGTCGACCTCGCGGACGTTCCGCGCGAGGCGCCGGGCGAAGGTGCGCAGCACGGCGTCCCCGGCCAGGTGCCCGAACACGTCGTTGATGGACTTGAAGTCGTCGAGATCGCAGAACAGCAGGGCACCCGGCTCACCGCCGGCGCGCGCCGCCGCCGCGGCCGCCAGGACGCGCTCCTCGAGCCGCGCCCGGTTGCCCAGGCCCGTCAGGTGGTCGCTGGTGGCGCGCTGGTGCAGGTCGCCCTGCACGCGGCGGCGCTCGGTGATGTCCTCCAGCTGCACGATCGCGCGGCCGGACTCGGTGGAGTGCAGCGGCAGGACCGTGGCGATCAGGTTGACCCACGCCGCTCCCCGGCCGCGCAGCTGCTTCTCGGCCCGGTAGACCCCGGACGGGGCCGCCCGGATCGCGTCGGCCCAGAGTCGCGGGTCGTGGTCGGGGTCGGACGGGTCGAGCAGGTCGCTCAGCAGCGCGACCGGCCGGCCCCCGTGGGCCTCCGCGATCCGGTCGAGCGCACGGTTGGCCCGCAGCAGCCGCAGCGGACGCCGACGGTCCAGGCTCACGATGCCCATGCCCACCGCGGTGGCCTCGAACGCGAGCCGGAACGACTCCTCGCTCGCCTGCAGCCTGCTCGCCCGCCGCGCGTTCTGCAGGGCCGTCTCGGCCTGCCCGGCGAGCAGCTCCAGCAGCTGAAGCTGGAACGCGTCGGGCAGCAGGCCGCTCTCGGGCATGTCGACCGACAGGATCCCGATCAGCTCGCCCGGCGCGCCGTAGAGCGGGGCGAGCAGCGAATCGTCGGGGTGCCAGCCGCCCGGCCCGTCGGGTTCGGGCAGGTCCGGTCGCCACGCGTAGTCGACGTCGCTCGGGACCAGCCCGTGGGGGAGGAACCGCAGGCGACCCCAGCGCTGCGCCAGCTCCAGCTCCCGTTCCAGGGCGGCGGGCTGGACGACGGTGCCGAGCAGGGCCTCGCGGGCCTCGGCGGGGCCGGCCACGGCGACGATCTCCATGGACCCGTCGGTGCGCACGTAGTTGATCGCGCCCGCGCCGAACCCGATGGCCTCGACGATCCCCTCGAGCACCGACTGCAGCGACGCGGCCAGGTCGGCGGCCGCGTTCATCCGGCCGACGGCGTCGAGCACCGGGGTCAGCGTGCGCAGCACCTCGGCCCGCTCGTCGGCCCGGGACCGGCACTGCTCCGGGTCGGCCCTCACAGCACTCCCACCCCTCATCCGGTGGCCAGGGTACCGCCCACGGATCTTGGCGTACCCCCGTCGTCCGGACGGGCCCGGACCCGCCACCATGTACGTGTGACAGGTACGACTGGCGCCACCCGCACCCCGCACACCATCGAGCAGCGCATCGCCGACGAGCTGGGCGTCCGGCCCCACCAGGTGGCGGCGGCCGTCGAGCTCCTCGACGGCGGCTCGACCGTGCCGTTCATCGCCCGGTACCGGAAGGAGGCCACCGGCACCCTCGACGACGCGCAGCTGCGCACGCTGGAGGAGCGGCTGGGGTACCTGCGGGAGCTGGAGGAGCGCCGCACCGCGGTGCTGGAGGAGATCCGCAAGCAGGGCAAGCTCGACGCGGCGCTGGAGGAGCGGATCCGCGCCGCCGAGTCGAAGGCCCGGCTGGAGGACATCTACCTCCCGTTCAAGCCCAAGCGCCGGACCAAGGCGATGGCCGCGCGCGAGGCCGGCCTGGAGCCGCTCGCCGACGCGCTGCTCGCCGACCCGACGCTGGATCCCACCGCGACCGCCGCGGGCTACGCCAACGAGCAGGTGGCCGACGCCGCTGCCGCGCTGGAGGGCGCCCGCGCGATCCTCGTCGAGCGCTTCGCCGAGGACGCCGACCTGATCGGCGGGCTCCGCGAGCGGATGTGGTCGCGCGGGCGGCTGGTGACGAGGGTCCGCGAGGGCAAGGACGTCGAGGGGGCCAAGTTCTCCGACTACTTCGACTTCTCCGAGCCGTTCACCAAGCTGCCCAGCCACCGCATCCTCGCGGCGTTCCGCGGGGAGAAGGAGGAGGTGCTCGACGTCGCGCTGGAGCCCGGCGACGACGCCGACACCCCCGGCGACTACGAGCGCACCATCGCCGCCGCCGTCGGCGTGGCGGACCGGGGCCGCCCGGCCGACCGCTGGCTCGGCGACGTCGTCCGCTGGGCGTGGCGCACCCGGATCCTCGTGCACCTGGGCATCGACATCCGGGTCCGGCTGCGCTCCGTGGCCGAGGAGGGCGCGATCGGGGTCTTCGCCACCAACCTGCGCGACCTCCTGCTCGCCGCCCCCGCCGGCAGCCGCGCCACGATGGGCCTGGACCCGGGCCTGCGCACCGGCGTGAAGGTGGCGGTCGTCGACGCGACGGGCAAGGTCGTCGCCACCGACACGATCTACCCGCACGAGCCCCGCCGCGCCTGGGACGCCTCCCTCGCGACGCTCACGAAGCTGGCCGCGGCACACGACGTCGAGCTGATCGCGATCGGCAACGGCACCGCGTCGCGGGAGACCGACCAGCTCGCCCGCGAGCTCGCGGCGAAGAACCCGGCGCTCAAGCTGGTGCCGGTCGTCGTCAGCGAGGCGGGGGCGTCGGTGTACTCGGCGTCGGCGTACGCGTCGGCCGAGCTGCCCGCCCTCGACGTCTCGCTGCGCGGGGCCGTCTCGATCGCGCGGCGGCTGCAGGATCCGCTGGCCGAGCTGGTGAAGATCGACCCGAAGTCGATCGGGGTGGGGCAGTACCAGCACGACCTCGCCGAGTCGGCGCTGTCCCGCTCGCTCGACGCGGTGGTGGAGGACTGCGTGAACGCCGTCGGCGTGGACGTCAACACCGCGTCGGTGCCGCTGTTGCGCCGGGTCTCCGGCATCACCGAGGGCCTCGCCACCCAGATCGTGCTGCACCGCGACACGCACGGCCCGTTCCGGACCAGGACGGCGCTGGCCGACGTGCCGCGGCTGGGCCCCAAGGCGTTCGAGCAGTGCGCGGGGTTCCTGCGCATCCGCGGCGGCGACAACCCGCTCGACGTCTCCGGCGTGCACCCCGAGGCCTACCCGGTCGTGCACCGCATCCTGGGCGCGGCGAAGGCCGACATCGGCGCCCTGATCGGCAACGCGCCGAAGCTGAAGTCGCTGCGCCCGCAGGCGTTCGTGGACCAGCGGTTCGGGCTGCCGACCGTCACCGACATCCTGGCCGAGCTGGAGAAGCCGGGCCGCGATCCCCGCCCGGCGTTCCGTACGGCGACGTTCGCCGAGGGCGTGCACAAGATCTCCGACCTGCGCCCCGGCATGCTGCTGGAGGGCCAGGTCACCAACGTCGCCGCGTTCGGCGCGTTCGTGGACGTGGGGGTGCACCAGGACGGGCTCGTGCACGTCTCGGCGATGTCGAAGACCTTCGTGTCCGATCCCAGCGAGGTCGTCAAGACCGGTGACGTGGTGCGGGTCAAGGTCATGGAGGTCGACGAGGCCCGCAAGCGCATCTCGCTGACGCTGCGCCTCGACGACGAGCCCGGCGCGGGGAAGGCCAAGCCGGAGCGGGCGGGCGAGCGGCGCGGCGGGCGGCCCGACCAGAAGCCCGGTGGGCCGCGCGGAGGTGGCAAGGGCACCCCCAAGGCCGGCCAGCAGCCTGATCGTCGCGGCGGGGGCCGGCCGCAGCGCGAGAGCGCCGGCAGCGGGGGAGGGCTCGGCAACAGCGCGATGGCCGACGCCCTTCGCCGTGCGGGCCTGGCCGGCGACAAGAAGGGCTGAGGCCGCCCACCCCGCCGGGATCAGTACGCAGGGGCGCCGGCCAGCAGGGCTACGGCCGCGTCGACGTCGGCGAGGTCCTCCAGCACGTGGTGGGCGCCCGCTTGCGCCAGCTCCCGCGCCGTGGCCGGGCCGGTGGCCACCCCGACCGCGACGACGCCCGCGGCGAGCGCGGCCCCGACGTCCAGGACCGTATCGCCGATGACCAGGACCTGGTCGTCGGCGAACGGCCCGTGCACCGCCTCGGCGCGCTCGCGGGCCCGGCGCACCAGCTCCGAGCGGACGGCGTGGTCGTCGCCGTACCCGCCGACGTCGGTGTGGAGGAAGCGGTCGAGCCCGAACGCGGCCACCTTGCCGACCCCGACCGCCGCGATGTTGCCCGTGACCAGCGTCTGCACCACGTCCGGGTGCTCGTGCAGCACGGCCAGCACGCCCTCGACGCCCGGCAGCACCCGGCCGAGGTCGGCGAGCGTGGCTCGCCGGGCCGTGAACTCCTCGGCGTAGCGCGCGAAGAAGGCGTCCAGGTACGGCTCGGCGTCGGCGATGCCGTGCTGGGCGAAGAGCTCCGCCGTGATGGAGAGATCGGTGCGTCCCGCGGCCATCAGCTCGGCCGCCCACGCGCGTCCGGTGACGGCCGTGAACGCCGCCGCATACGCCTCGACGCCGACCCCACCCCCGACGAGCAGCGTGCGGTCGACATCCCAGAGCAGCAGGCGGGTCACGGCCGCCGATCCTGCCATCCGTCGGGGCCGGTCGACGTGAACCTCCGATGCCACCGGGCCCCCCTTACGCCGAGGGTGGTCCCATCAGCGCCTGGAGGAGTGAGTGGGATGACCGGTTTCGTGATCCTGGCCGTGCTCGTGGTGATCGCCGCAGCGGCGCCGCGCTACGGGGTCGACAGCCGTCCGGGGGCCGTGCGCCGGCGGCACACCGTCGTCGGCGACCTGCGGGTGCTGGTCGCCCGCTCGGGCCTCACACCGCGGGCGGGTACGCGTCGCTGAGCAGGCGCGTGGCGAGCTGCGCGATGTCGGCCGGGTCGGCGCCGTGCTCCACGAGCCAGCCCGCGGCTCCGCCCTCGGTGGCGTCGATCTCGTCGAGGACGCCCTCGAGCGCGTCGGCCTGCACCCCCAGCAGCGCGGCGTTGCGCGGCGACGGCACGCCCGCGGCGTTCAGCGCGGCCCACAGCCGGGGCAGGTTGGCCTCGGTGCGCAGGTAGTCGGCCAGCACGTCGTCGCGGCGCACGCCCACGGCGCGCAGCAGGACGGCGACGACGATGCCGGTGCGGTCCTTGCCCGCCGTGCAGTGCACGAGCACGGGGCCGTCGGCGCGGGCGACGATGCCCACGATCCGTGCGATCTCCTCCGAGGCGTCCTTGGCGAGGTGGCGGTAGGCGACGGCGAACCCGGGCCGGTCGGGCCCGGCCAGCGCGGGCGCGAGGCTCGTGCCCAGGGGGATGGAGTGCACGACGGTGCCCTCGACGTCGAGGGGGTGCGGGGCGAAGTACTCCGCGGCGGCCCGGAGGTCGATCACGGTGGTGGGGGGCCAGATCGCCACGTCGTCCGCGCCGATGTCGCGGGACCGCAGCGCCTCGCTGCGGTAGAGCACGCCGCGGCGGACGATGCGGCCGTCGTCGGTGCGGAGGCCGCGCAGGTCGCGGAGGTTGGCGGGTGCGGGGCTGGTCGTCACGCTTCCCGAGTGTCCCGGCGGCACGTGAACTCCGGGCGACATCGTGAGCCGAGGCGCATGTGATCTCGATGGCATCACCTGATCGATAGTACTGCTTGTCATTCTGCAGTGTGCCGCTTGACAGCACTGAGTAGTCGGACGACCATGGAGCGTGTCGGTAGACCTCCGACCGGTAGCGCCGGAGGGAGCGGGGTCATAGCGGCGCTACTCATCCGTTCACCACTCAGCGGATCGCAGATGCGATCCGGTTCCGGGGCACCTCTGTGGCGTACTCATCGACCTCTCACTCGACGCGCGGCTGGCGCAACGCACTACCGCACGTCCCGACCCAGCGGGCGGGCGGCCCGAACGACGGCGCCGTGGAGGTCGTGCTCGCCGCCGGCGAAGGGCGCGTCGACCTCGTGATCTCGGCGCTGCGCGACGACAACCCCGGGCCGGGGCTGTCGGTGGACGACCGTGGCGACGACGTGGCGGTCCGTGCCCCGGATCGCATCGTCGTCACCGCAGCCACGCTGAAGTGGCATCTCGGTCGGGGGTTCGATCTCAGCAGGCTGCGGCGGATGGTCGTGTCCAGGGTCGGCCGGTTGCATGTCGGCCGGGACGAGCTGGTGTGGACGCTCGATGTCGGTCGGTCGGACGGGTCGGCATGACTCCGCCGCTCGCTGCCGTGGCCGCCGTGCGAAGCCTGTCGTGACGGGGTTGCGCTTCACCGGCTCGGCCGACTACTGGCGGCGGTCTCGCCCGGGCGGCGACTCCGGCTCCTGCGGCCGACCGGCCGAGTTCGAGCTCGACGGCGTCCACCATCTCGTCGAAGGCGGCATATGACCGGGACCTGCGTCGTCGACGTCGCCGGCGGCACGTATGGCGGTGCGGCCCGTTTCGCCGGCGAGCTGCACCGCTACCTCGACGGCGCCCGGCGTGATGACGTCCGCGTGGTGGGAGTCGGTGAGAGAGTCACCGTCGGCTGGCTCGGACGTCGGGAACCGGCCGCCCGCGGTGGCACGCGGAAGGTGGCGCTCAACAACGTCGGGTTCGTGGCGCCCGGTGGTCAGCGGTGGACCCTGTTGCGCAACGCGCTGCACTTCCTGACCGCGTCGGAGGCTCGCGAGCTCGGGACCACGGTCTCACGTGCGGTGCACGCGCAGGCCGCCGTCGTCCGCCTCGCGAT
This sequence comes from uncultured Pseudonocardia sp., assembly GCA_964247105.1. GTDB lineage: Bacteria > Actinomycetota > Actinomycetes > Mycobacteriales > Pseudonocardiaceae > Pseudonocardia. The sequence continues at coordinate 22,837 of CAXTTN010000025.1, read as the reverse complement.
ACGGCGGTCCGACGTGCTCGTCGTGCCCTGCACCGCCATGGCGGAGCGGGTGGCACACGCCGTGCCGGCGGTGCGTGACCACCTCGTCGTCCGGCCGCACCCTGTCTCGGCGGACTCGGTCCCCGCCGGCGTGGTCCGGGCGCCCGCAATCCTCTGTCCGGTCGTCTTCCACCCGTACAAACACATCGAGCAGCGGATCACCGCGCTCGTGCACGCGCTCGACGCGATCGCCACCCCGGAGGTTCGCCTGCATGTCACGGCCGACCGTGAGCAGCTGACCCCGTTCCTCGCCGCCCATCCTCGGGTGCATCCCATCGGGCTACTGAGCCACGCAGAGCTGCGTACGTGTTGGGCGCGGAGCCGGGCGGTCTACTTCCCGACCGGACTCGAGGCGTTCGGGTACCCGCTCGCGGAGGCTCGGGTGAGCGGGCACCCGATCATCGCGCTGGACACCGCGCAGAACCGCGAGATCGCCGGCGACGCACTCTGCGGCTTCTCCGCCGGTGACGACTCGCTGGAGGTCGCGGTCGACCGGGCCCTGACCGTGCAGGTCAGGCCCGACCCGCTCGCCTTCGACCCGACCGCGTACTTCACCTGGCTGTTGGACCCCAGCTGACCGCTGGCGTCGTCGATCACAGCAACCGCTCCCGCGCCGCTCGGGCGTACCCGCTCGGATCGGTCTGGCTGGCGGCCCAGGCGCCGGCCGCGACCCCCATACGCACCCGCCGCGCGGTGTCGCGCAGCAGTTCGTCGAGTACCCGGGTCAGCGCTTCGACCGACTCGTCGGTCGGGGCGACGCCGGTGACCCCGTCGACGAAGGCGTCGTGGGAACCGCCGAAGGCCGGAGCCACGACCGGGGTCCCGGCGGTCTGGGCCTCCAGCAGGACGAGCCCGTAGCCCTCGCCGGACGCTCGGGCACCGGGCGCGACCTTCGTGGCGAGGACGAAGAGATCGCTGCGGGCCAGCCGATCGGCCAGCGCGTCGTCGGTGAGGTCGGTGTGCAGGACACAGCCGGGGGTTCGATCGACGACTTCCTGCAGGTCGGATGGGACCGGGCCGCGCCCGCAGACGTGAACGGTGACATCGGGCGATCCGGTCGCCGCCACCGCGGCCAGCAGGGTCGGGAGCCCCTTGCTCTCCCACTGGCCCAGGCGGAACGCAGTGACGATATGGACGCCGCTCCCGGGCGCGCGGGGGTGGCTGCCGGCCCGCACCAACGTGTCGCGCCACGTCCTGGACAAACCGGGCCGGAGCACCGTGGCTTGCGAGATGGTCAACAGAGCGCCCGCGCTGAAGCTGCTGACCGCGACGAGCCGCACGTCAGAACGGCGCATCAGCCACCGGGTCCATCCCCGGCTCGGTGACCAGATCTCGTTGCCGTGGCAGATCAACGACACCCCGCCGGATCGCGAGCGCAGCGCCAGGAGCGCGGCCGGGAGGAGGTTGCGGTGGGCGACGACGAGTCGCACCGGCCCAGTGTGCGTGCGCAGCTCGGAACGGATCCGGTGGACCAACCGGGCGTGCTGTAAGGGGCTGCTGCGCTGTCCCGGTGAAAGGAGGTCGATCCGCCGGCACTCCGAGTTCTCGCTGAGCGCCGCCACCACGGTCTCGACGTACCGCTCGATCCCGCCGCCGTGGCCGATCGACGGGGCGATGACGACGATGCGCGGGGTCATGGGGCCTTCCGTGTTCGGAATGTGAGCAGAACGCCGACGCTGGCGGCGAGAACGGTCACGGGTATGCCTGCCACGAGGGTGAGGTAGTCCGACTCGTACTTCACGAGCGGCGGGAAGAGCAGCAGCACGAACAGGACGGCATGCGGGGTCCGGCGTACGTCGAGCACGAGGTCGACGACACGGACCCCCATGCCGAGGAGCAGCATCCCCACGAGCAGCACGACGAGGCCTCCGTGCCGGTAGAGATCGCCCGTCGGGGTGACCGCGGCCGAGGTGTACACCGAGCTCGGGAGCTGGTAGTACACCTGAGCGAACTGGTAGCCCGTGGCGAGGATCGGTTTGTCGGGCCACACCGCGCGCGGGACCAACCCGAGGATGGGTGCTGCGAGAAGCTCGAGCGGGTCGAGGAAGGGAATCGACTCCGGTGAGCGCTGTAGGATGATCGTCATCCCGTCGATGTTCCGCAGCCGTGTCGCCAGGTAGACCGCCGCGTCCGGAACCGCACGGATCACGGCGTCGGCGGAGATCACCTCACCGAGGACGGCCGGGGCCTCGGCCACGGCCTGGCTCGCCGTCAGGACGGTGCGCCCGGACCGCGCTTCGGATCGGTACGCCTGGTTGAAGGGGATGATGAGGCAGACGAACGCCAGGACGGCGAGGAACAGGGGCAGCAGCGGCAGCCGCCGACGCGCTGCAGCCATCGGAATGAGGACGGCGAGACCGGTCGTGATGAAGCTCTGCTTCTCGCCGCTGATGCCGCTCAGTGCGATCTCGAAGATGATGAGTATCACCAGCGTCGAGCGCGCCGTGCCCCTTCTTCCCTCGCAGAACACCCGGATGGCCGCAGCCGCGACGGCGAACTGCGTGAACAGCCCGAGGGTGTTGATGATCTGGTCGTAACCGGTCGCGCTGCTCACGGCTCCGGATGCGTCGCCGACGTAGCCGAGCTGACCACGGGTGAACACCGGGGCGACCTGCCCGGTCAGGCCGATCGCGTACAGCAGCCACGGGGTGGCTGCACTGCGGACCACCGGCGTCCGTGCTCGGGCGAGCGCGGCCATCCCGCGACGTCCGAGCTGGACCAACGGCGCAACGGGTCCGGCGACGTAGCCGACCACCCACGCGAGGAGCCCGGCCGCCGTCAGCGCCAGGGCCGAGGGAACGAAGCTGATGTCGATCTCGGACGCCGATCCGACCTGCGGATCCTTCCAGGCCAACGAGGCGAGCCCGAAGGCGACGACGCACCACAACAGGGACCAGGTCCCCAGCTTGAACTGCGGCAACCCCAGGCCGCTGCGGTGGCCCGCGCCGACGAGAAGCAACAGTCCGGCGGCGAAGGCGGTGAACGACAGGCTCGACCAGACGACCACCGACTCGATCCGGGGATGGGCGGTGTCGGCGACGAGCCACAGGATCCCGGCCGTGATCTCGCAGCCGATCCCTGCCAGTGCCGGAATGGGGGCGACCCCGCCGGGAGCGCGGGCCACCCGGCCCGGCACGACACTCACGACGGCCTCAGCACAGGACGGCCAGGATGGCCGCCAGGCGATGGTCGTAGGTGTGCTCGGCGTGCGCCCGCTTGGCCGCCGCGTCGCCCAGTCTCCGGGACAGGCCGTCCTCGCCGAGCACGCGCTCGGCCTGCAGGACCAGCTCGTCGAAGTCGTGGAACGCCAGTACCTCGGTCCCGATGTCGAACAGTTCGGGCAGGACCGGTCGGAACTCGGTCAGCACGGCACCCCCGCATCCGGTGGCCTCGAAGAGCCGGCAGTTCACGCCGAGGACCTCCCCGGGGTGCAGGTTGTTGAGCACCCCGGCCGCCTCGCGGAAGACTCGCGCCTTCTCGTGCCGGACGACACTGCGGCCGGTGTGGGCCCGCAGGGAGGGAGCGTCGCCGAGCCAGCGGGGCGGGCGCGCGCCGTAGAGCCTGAGTGGGATCCCCTTGGCGGTCAGCCGGTCGAGGAGCAGGGTCCGGCTCGGGTACATGTTCCCCACCACCACGAGGTGCGGGTCGACACCAGCCTCGCCGTGTGGGCGGTGCCAGGTCGGGTTGCACGCCTCGGGCAGGTAGTGGGCGGGCAACCCGAGCATCGAGCGGAGCCTGTCGACGAGGATGGGTTCCTTGAAGAACAGCGCGTCGTAGGGCGCGAGCAGCATCGACTGCCGGCCGATGTTGGTGATGTGGTCCGGGTACCAGAACGCGACCCGGACCCCGGCGGCACGCAGGCGGCTCACCGCAGCCGGCGCCAGGTGGATCTCCGTGTTGAGCACCGCCTCGCAGCCGGCCTCGAGCGCGGCGGTGGCGACGCCGGCCTGCAACCGGTCGTCAAGGCGTGGCGAGGCCTGCCGGGCGAGGTCGGAGACCCGGGTCAGCACCGTGCTGCTGTACCGCGCTCGCCCCGGCCCGAGCCGGACCACCTCGTGGCCCATGCGCATCAACGAGTCGGCGACGTTGTCGGCGAACGAGTCCGGTTGGAGATGGCCGATGACCCCGATGCGCATCAGATACCGACCTTGTCGTGGTCGACCGCCGTCGCCGGCTCCCGTCGGCCCGGTGACTTCCACCAGGTGACCCCCGGGAGCCGGTTCGCGGTCCGGGACGTGCAGGTGACGTAGTTCCCCTCGACGAACGACTCCAGATCAGGGTCCCAGCCGGGGTAGAACTCGACCCCGCGGCGGGTGAGCTTCCCGATCACGTAGCCCAGCGGCGAGAGCAGCTCGAAGGCGTCCCTCAGGTAGGCGCGGCCGTAGATCCACCTGTGGTTGTACTCGAACTGGGCCACCGTGATCCGGTGTTCCCGCAACAGCTCGGTGGCGCCGCGGAGCACTGCCAGGTCGTGTCCCTCTGTGTCGATCTTCAGGAGGTCGACGCGGGTCATGCCCTCCGTCCGGGCCAGGTCGTCGAGCCGGACGGTGGGGACTTCCTCCCGGCTGCCGGTGGTGCCGTGCAGCGAGTTGGTTCCGGCCCCGGGCGCGACGACCCGCAGTGTCGCCGTCCCGGTCCGGTCCGACAGCGCAACCCGGTGGACCTTCGCGGTCGTCCCCGCCAGCGCGTCGGCGAGCACCTGCGCGGTGTGCGCGGACGGCTCGCAGGCGTGCAGCTCCACGTCCGCCAGCCGTCCGTGCCGAGCTGCGCTGGCCAGCAGGGCAGTGGACCACTCGCCGACGTTCGCGCCGACGTCGACCACGCGGACGGGACCGGTGACCGGTGCCAGGGCGAGCGCCCACGACTGCAGCTCCGGTTCGCCGTTGGTGTGCATACCGTTGGGGCCGTCGAGCCGGGCCCGGTTGAGCACGAACCGGGCCGCGCGCACGACGGCGCGCCGGCCGAGGAGGCGGGTCGCCAGATCGACGGCGACGCTTGCCTCGCGACGAGGTGATCGCATGGAACTCTCCCGGTGTTCAAGGGGTTGGGTCCGTTCGCGGCAGGTGCGCCGGGCCCGGGGTGACGACGTGTGGGTGCAGTTCGTCGGGCAGTCGGCGCAGCGCGCGCACCATGACGGCGAGGGCCAGGCCGTACGCGGCCGACGAGGCGATGGCCGCCGCGTACACCCCGATCAGCGGCAGCAGCGCGATCAGCACCACGACTGTGACGACCGCGCCGTAGGCCTGCGACCACGCGACGGTGAGTGGGCGGCCGCGGCCGCGCAGCAGGTCACCCGTCACCTGGCCGCAGGCGAGGAACACCCCGCCGGGGGCGAGGATCCACACCAGCGGCACGGCGCCGGCGTAGGCGGGCCCGAACACCAGCGGGACCAGCCAGTGGGCCACCGCTGCGAGCGGGACGAGGATCGCCACGGCGATCACCGCGCTCCACAGCAGCGCGCCGCGCTGCAGTCGGGCCGTCCCGCCCGGTACGCCGGCGTCCCCGG
>CAXTTN010000025.1:9696-17282 GCA_964247105.1 uncultured Pseudonocardia sp. | reverse complement strand
CCCCGGCGAGCCGCGGGAAAGCCACGTGGCCGATGGCGGAGACGACCGGTACGGCCAGCGAGGTCACGGTCGCGGCCACGGCGTAGCGGCCGAGGTCGGCCGGGGGCACCGTCTGCGACAGCACGAGCTGGTCGAGGCGGGAGTTGACCGTCGTCGGGGTGACGGCCGCGAGCTGGCTCGTGCCGTAGCGGACCAGCGGCCCGACCAGTGGGAGTGTCGTCCGGCCTCCGGTGAGCCCGGCGCGGGCACAGGTGGCGTAGGCGAGCACGGCCTGGGCGACGACGACCGCGGTGAGGACAAGGATGACGCTCAACAGGGTGAGCGTGCTCGTCACGAGGAGGAGCAGGACGCCACCGAGGAACATCAACGGCTGGCTGATCCGCACGAGGTTCCACCGGCGCATGCTGGCGGCCTGCAGCGCGAAGACGTAGCTCGCCCCGGCGTAGGAGGCCAGGCAGGAGGCGAGAGCGATCCGGTAGGCGAGTGTGAGGTCGGCGTCACCGTGCGCGAGCGTGGGGGCCAGCCACATCCCGGCGAGCAGCGTCACCGTCCCCGTCGCGACCATCAGGCTGCGGGACGTGGCGACGTAAGCCGGCGCCCGATCGGGTTCCCTGGCAACGAAGAAGCACGTCGCCGCGGTCTGCCCGACCTCCCCGACGATCAGGCAGAGCCCGACCCACGCCATCACCGCCGCGTACTCGCCTCGGACCACAGGGCCCAGGTCGCGGGCGATGACCAGACCGGCCAGGCCCGCGGCGACGGTCGACCCCGCGTTGAACCCCGCCGTCCGGGCGACCGACCGGCCGAAGCCGGGGCGCCGAAGCTGCCCTGCTGCCGCTCGTAGCCGGTTCAGGCCGGTCACAGGCTCTCGACGTTCGTCCCCGCTAGGCGGTGCCGGCAGTCGAGCACCCAGCGGGCCTCCCGAGCGACGAGGTCGTAGTCGTAGGAATCGTGGTCGGTGAGCAGCACGACCGCGTCGGCGTTGTGAACGACCTGCGCGGTGAGCTCGACGCGCTCGACCGGGCAGCCGTCGTAGTCTGCGGACACGTGCGGGTCGTGGGCCGACACCCGCGCGCCGAGGGAGGCCAGCAGCTCCACGATCCGCGCCGAGGGCGACTCGCGGGCGTCGGCAGAGTTCTTCTTGTACGCCAGCCCGAGCAGGAGGATCCCGGCTCCACGCACCGACATCGACCGTTCGTTGAGCGCCAGGCCGACCCGCCCGACGACGTAGTCGGGCATGTGCTCGTTGATGTCGTTGGCCAGCTCGACGAACCGGAAGCTGCGGCCGGTGGCCTGCTGCACCCGCCACGACAGGTAGGCGGGGTCGATCGGCAGGCAGTGCCCGCCGACCCCGGGGCCGGGGGTGAAGCGCATGAAGCCGAACGGCTTGGTGGCGGCCGCGTCGATCACCTCCCAGATGTCGATCCCCAGCTCACGGGCGAAGATCGCCATCTCGTTGGCCAGCGCGATGTTGACGTGCCGGAAGGTGTTCTCCAGCAGCTTGGTCAGCTCGGCCGCTCTGGTGCACGACACCGGCACCACGCGGTCGACGAGGGGCGCGTAGAACGCCGTCACCGCCGCGAGCGATGCGGCGTCGACGCCGGAGACGATCTTGGGCGTCGTGGCCAGCGTCCACGTGGTGTTGCCGGGGTCGATGCGCTCGGGGCTGTAGCCGATCGAGAAGTCCCGTCCCGCCGTGAGCCCACTGCCCGCCTCCAGCAGCGGGGCGACCAGGTCCTCGGTCGTGCCGGGATAGGTCGTGGACTCCAGTACGACGAGGCAGCCGGGGGTGACGTGCGGTGCCAGGCTGCGCGAACACCGCTCGACGAAGGAGAGGTCGGGAGAGCGGTCCCGCAGCGGGGTCGGGACGGTGATGACGGCGACGGCGAACCCGGCTGCGTCGCCGTAGCTGGAGCTCGGCAGGAAGCGGCCGGACGCCAACGCCGTCGCGAGGTCGGCGTCGGTCACGTCGTCGACGTAGGACTCGCCGACACGGAGGGCCTTGGTGCGGTCCTCGGCGAGGTCCAGTCCGACGACGTGGTGCCCTGCGGCGACCGCCCGCACAGCCAGCGGCAGGCCGACATAGCCCTGCCCGATCACCACCACCTTGCTCATGCCCGCGCTCCGGGGGCCTGCACGACGAACGTCATGTTCTGGGTGACGATGTGACCGCGCAGGGCGCCGGTCTCGGCGGCCAGTGCGAGCTTGAACAGGCCGCTGATCGGCTTCCACACCAGCACCCGCGCTGAGCTGGCGAGACCGTGCGCGGCCGGCGGGCAGGCGTGCACCGTGACCGGGCCGAACCCGGCCGCGGCGGTGATCTGGGCGAGGCTGCGCGCGGTGTAGGACGACTCGTGGGTGAAGTCGCCGTGCCGGATCCGCCCGCCGAACGGGCTGACGGCATTGGGGACCCGGGCGACGAGCACGCCGCCCGGGCGGAGCGCGCGCACGACGACGTCGAGGGTGTCGAGCACCTCGGTCTTCGTCAGGTGTTCCAGGACGTCGGTGGCGACGACCGCGTCGAGAGGTTCGTCGCGGGTGAGCAGGTCACGGAAGTCGCCGAGGTGCACCTCGGGCAGCCCGGACCGGTGCGCGATCGCCACCTGCTCCGGGCTGATGTCGATCCCCTCGGCGGCGTACCCGTCACGCAGCAGGAGCCGCACCAGCCCACCCTGCCCACAGCCGATGTCCACCACCGACGACCCAGGTCCGGCGGGAAGGTTCGGGCGGATGTCGCGACGGTAGACGAGATCGGTGGCGATCCCTTCCCCGTCACCTGCGTGGCTGGAGGCATAGGTTTCGTAGAGCCGTTCCCGGCGATGGCTGAGACCGGTGTCATCATGCACGCTACGTATCGTATCGCTTACGGACAGCGGTTGGCCATTCCCCGTCGTGCTCATCGACCCGCGTCCCGCAGACCGGACCAGGAACGGTGCCTGCGGGCCGTCGACAGGATGAAGGCGACGACGCGGTCCGAGGTGTCGCGCACCGCGTAGTCGGCAGGGACCTCGGCGATCCGGCCCGGCGCAGCGCGCCGGGCCAGCACCAGTCGGACGGCATCCACGACGTCGCGGGTGTCGAGCCCGGTCATCATGATGCCGCCCGTGTCCACGGCCTCCGGGCGTTCGATCGAGTCGCGCAACGTGACTGCGGGGAAGCCCAGGATCGTGGACTCCTCGGCGATGGTTCCCGAGTCGGAGAGGACGCAGGCGGCGCCGAGTTGGAGCCGGTTGTAGTCGTGGAAACCGAAAGGCTCGTGGAAGACGATGTCCGCGGGCGCCGTCCAACCCGGCAGCGCCGTGAGCCGCATGCGCGTGCGGGGATGGGTGGTGACGTGGACGGGCAGCCCCCACGTCGACCGCACCGCGGTGAGGCAGTCGAGCAGCATCCGCAACCGGCCGGGGTCGTCGACGTTCTCCTCGCGGTGGGCGCTCGCGAGGAAGTAGCCACGGCAGGTCAGCCCGAGCCGCGTGAGCACGTCCGAGGCCTCGATCCGGGGACGGTAGGTCTCGAGCACCTCCCGCATCGGGGAGCCGGTGTGCAAGATCCGGCGGGGGTGCAGCCCCTCCGCGAGCAGGTTGCGCCGCGCGTGCTCGGAGTAGACCAGGTTGAAGTCGGCAATGTGGTCGACGAGCCGGCGGTTCGTCTCCTCCGGTACGTTCTCGTCGAAGCACCGGTTGCCGGCCTCCATGTGGTACACGGGGATCCGCATCCGCTTGGCCATCACCGCGGCGATCGAGCTGTTGGTGTCGCCCAGGATCAGCACTGCGTCCGGACGCACCTCGAGGAGCACCTGCTCGACGCGGATCAGCGTCTCCCCGAGCACCCGGCCCAGCGACGACGTGTCGACACCGAGCAGGTGATCGGGTTGGCGCAGCCCCAGATCGCGGAAGAAGACCTCGTTGAGCGCGACGTCGTAGTTCTGCCCGGTGTGCACGAGGACGTGCTCGACGCTGTCGTCGAGCCGGGCGATGACCCGGGACAGCCGGATGAGCTCGGGACGGGTCCCGACGATCGTCATGACCTTCAGCATGTCGGCACGGCCGGCACCCCGACCGGTTCCGGGAACGTGTCCGGCGCTGCGGGGTCGAACAGTTCGTGGGCCCAGAACAGGGTCGTCAGTTCACCGTCACCGGTGTTGGTGATGTTGTGCGCCCACATCGTGGGCATGTCGATGGCGACCGGGGTGTCCCCGCTGACGTCGAAGGAGATGACATCGTCGTCGAACAGCCGGCGCAGGGAGATGCGTGCCGTCCCGCTCAGGACGACGAACCGCTCGATCTTGCGGAGGTGGAAGTGCTCACCCCGGGTGATGCCGGGCCGCGTGGTCGAGACGAACGTCTGGCCCTGGCCGCCGTGAGCCCGCACCACCTCGACGAGGCGGCCGCGGTGGTCGGCGCGGGGGGCCAGCGCGATCGGCTGGCGCCCGGGGAACCGGGCTGCCCGCAGGGTGTTGAACAGGTCCACGTCCAGGTCGCTGTACAGGGCCGGGATGTCGCCGGTCGCGTAGAGCCCGTCGAGGCGGTAGAGGGTGTCGAGCACCTCCCGGACGGTTGTCGGGGTCCCCGTAGGGGCCAGGGCCTTCTCGGGGGTGGAGAGCGCGTCGGCGAGCACCCGTGCGGCTGCCTGCGCGTGCAGCAGCTCGACCGGGCGGTCGTGCACCTGTGGGATGCGGCGGTGCACGACGGCGTCGACGAATGTCGCGACGAACGAGTTGTAGTGGGGACGGCCGTGCTCGCCGAACAGGTTCGGCAGCGCCACGTCCACGTAGGGTGACCCGAGCTCGGCCGCCGCGGCGGCCAACAGCGTCGACGCCGCGGCTTTGCCTGTCCCGTAAGGGCTGTCCTCGCCGGCGCGGGTCGAGTTGGCGAACACGATACGGGGCGCCGTGCGAGCGGCCGTCGCGGTCGCGGCCACGGCCGCGGCGAGATCGACGTTGCCCTGCTCGACCTCCGCGTCTGTGCCACGGTTGATCCCGGCCAGGTGCACGATCGCGTCGACCTCCGCGGCCGCCGCGGGTAGGTCGAGCCATCGGTCCCGGCTGACGGCGACGACCTCGTGGGTGGTGAGGGCGCGCAGGTGGGACCGCAGATGCCGGCCGAGGAAACCGTCGGCCCCGGTGATGAGAACCCTCACGCCGTCGGCTCGCCGATCAGGGTGCGGACCTCGGGAAGTCGAAGCATCAAGGCCTTGGCCTGCTCGACGTCCATCCGCTCGGTGTTCTCCGAGGTGTAGTCGCCGAACTCCACGGTCTCAGTGACACCTTCCTCGTAGTAGGACTCGTAGTGCAGTGAGCGGACGTCGAGCGGGACGCGGAAATAGTCCTCTTTGTCCCCGGCCCTGGCCATCTCCTCGCGCGAGAGCAGGGTCTCGTGCAGCTTCTCGCCGTGCCGGGTGCCGATCCGGTGCAGCTCGGGGTCCTCGACCCCGAGGAGGCCCGCCACCGCCCGGGCGAGCACCTCCACCGTGGCCGCCGGGGCCTTGCGGACGAACAGGTCGCCGGGCTCGGCGTGGAGGAACGCGTACTCGACGAGGTCGACCGACTCCTGTAGCGACATCAGGAACCGGGTCATGCGGGGTTCGGTCAGCGTGAGCGGTCTACCGGACCGGACCTGCTCGACGAACAGGGGTATCACCGAGCCGCGCGAGTACATCACGTTGCCGTACCGGGTGACCGACACCGTCGTCGGCGACCTGGGGTTGTTGCGGGCGAAGGCCTGGGCCGTCTTCTCCATCAGGGCTTTCGACATCCCCATGGCGTTGACGGGGTAGACGGCCTTGTCGGTGCTCAGGCACACCAGTGACCGGACCCCGGCCGCGGCGGCCGCCTCGACCACGTTGTGGGTGCCGGTCACGTTCGTCTTGACGGCCTGCAGTGGGAAGAACTCGCAGGAGGGCACTTGCTTGAGTGCGGCCGCGTGGAAGACGAAGTCGGTGTCGACGAAGGCGGCGGTGACGCTGTCGAAGTCGCGCACGTCGCCGAGGAAGAATTTCAGGCGTGGGTCGGCGAACCGCCTGCGCATGGCGTCCTGCTTCGTCTCGTCCCGGCTGAGGATGTGCACCGCCTGTACCCCGCGGGCGAGCAGGTGACCGACCATGGTGGAACCGAACGACCCGGTGCCCCCGGTGATCGCCACCGTCGCGCCGTGCATCGCGTCGCGCTCCATCACCGCACACCTCCGGCCGCGGCGTCGGCGAGCAACGCTTCGATGCGGTCGATGCCCCGGTCCGCGGAGAACGTCTGCTCGTAGTAGCGGCGGCCGCGGACGCCCATGGCGTGTAGCCCGGGGCGTCCGAGCGAGCAGGCCCGGCGGATGGCGTCAGCAATGGCGGTGGGCTCGCCGGGTGGCACGGCGTAACCCACGCCGCTCGCCCGGACCATGTCCGCCACATCGCCCTCGGCCGCAACCAGCAGAGCGCGTCCGGCCGCCAGCCCGGCCTGTGTCTTGCTCGGCATCGTGACCAGCGACATCGCGTGTGGCCGCAGCCCGACGTAGTTGATGTCTCCGGTGGCCATCAACCTGGTCATGTCGGACTGGGGCAGGCGGCCCACGAAGGTGATGTTGGTGGTGCGGAGCTCCTCGGCCAGCCGGCGCAGGCTGCCCTCGGCCACGCCGGAGCCGGCGATGACGCAGCGGAAGCGCGGGTCGGCGATCATGGCGCAGGCCTCGATGAGGGTGGAGAGCCCCTGCGCGTGCCCGAGCGCCCCGGCATAGAGCAGGACCACCGAGTCGTGGTCGATCCCCCACTCCTCCCGCAGGTCCGCCCCACCGGGCCGAAACACGGTCTCATCCGCCCAGAGCGGGACGTAGCGGAGCTTGTCGGGGCGAACGCCCCGGTGTCGCAGCACCTCACCGATGCCGGGGGAGATGTAGGCGACGGAGCTCGCCGCGCGGTACATCGCGTTGCACCACGTATTGAGACCCCGCTCGGCAGTCCGGAAGGCCCGGCCCGCTCCGGCGAACCCGCTGGCACGCAGGCCGTCCGGCCAGAGGTCGAGTACGTGCACCACGCAGGGCACGGTGAACCCGTAGCGCGCCGCCCACATCGGCCAGGCCACCGTGATCGGGGAGTTGTAGACCCAGATGGCGTCGACCCCGCGCAACGCGCCGGTTCCGGAGAGCAGCGCCGACGCCCCGAAGGAGCCGTAGTTGACCATCCTGCGCACGGCCGAGGCGTCGTGGTTGGGGTAGAGCGCGACACGGCGCACCGACACCCCGTCCAGGTCTTCGTCGTGTCTGCGCGTGATCCGGTAGCCGGGCGCCAGCCGCCCGGTGGGGTAGTTCGGAAAGCCGGTGACGACCTGCACGTCGTGGCCGCGAGCGGCCAGTCCCCGGGCCAGGACACCGGGCAGCGCACCCGGTCCGGGTTCAGGGTCGTACCACTGGCTGAGGACGCCGATTCGCATGCCGGTCAGTTCCTTCCGGGGTCGTCTTGCAGGGTGTGCACCCGGGCGGTGAGGAGCGCCGGCAGACACAGGTAACCGATGAGCACGACGACGGCCAGTCCGTCGGCGACCAGCCGGAGCGGCAGGATGCCCAGGAGGGCGACGGCGCCGAGGGCGGACACGAGCGCCCCGATGCCGA
>CAXTTN010000025.1:0-9686 GCA_964247105.1 uncultured Pseudonocardia sp. | reverse complement strand
GACGGTGGTCGTCGTGACCCGCTGATGTGACCATCCGACGTCGCACAGTCGCTGGTAGACGTGGGTGCGGTGGGGACGCGACCAGGGTTCGCGCGCGCGTATCCGGCGTTGCAGGGTCCAAGCGGTATCGGCGAGGTACAGCGCAATCGGTGCCATCGCCGCCTCCCAGGGAACGCCCCGGAGCACGGCGTGGACGACGAGGACGGCCAGCCCGGCACCGAGTGCGTAGCTGCCGACATCGCCGAGGAAGACGCGTGCCCGCCCGGCGTTCCAGGGCAGGAACGCGAGGCCACCAGCGGCCAGGATCAGTCCGGCCGTAGTGAGGGAAGGGTCGCCTCGCCATGTGCCGAGCCCGCCGAACACCAGGCCGCCGAGCACCGCGTGTCCGCCGGAGATGCCGTTGACCCCGTCCATGAAGTTCATGACGTTGACCAGGACGACGATCCACACCGCCACCAGCACCGCGGCGATCGGGGAGACCTCTCCGCCCACCAGCAGCCACGTGACCGCGAGGGCGGTGGCGATCTGGGCCGCCAGTCTGACCGGCACGGAGATCCCGTGCACATCCTCGACGAGCCCGATCAGGGCGAGGCCGGCGAGTGCCGCAACGAAGGGCGCCCGCACATCCGGAGGGATGAGCAGCGCGCCGGCCAGCATGCCGAGCACAACGGCGATCCCGCCCCCACGCGGGGTGGGCACCGTGTGAGACGACCGGTCACCGGGTAGGTCGATGACGGCGGCCCGCCGCAGGATGCCGACCGTGACCGGCAGGGCGGCGGATGCCACCAGGAGGCACAGCGCCGGCGCCATCAGGATCGGCGTCACCACCGCTGCCGACTCGGCGCTACCAGCACACGGCCGGCACCAACCGGTCGTCCGGTTGGGTACCGCAGCAGGTCGACCATGGCCCGATCGGCGGCCGCCAGCAGGACGAGGCCGGTGGGGTCGACGAGCTCGGTGCGGCTGTCGTAGCGGCGGTAGGCGGCCGCCGCGCCAGCTGCGACCCGTGCGGCGCTGCCGTTCAGCGGGAGCGCCACCCGGCGGGTCACTCGGGCGACGCTGGTGGCGACGCCACCGCCGACCGACCACGGGACGGCATGGCTCAAACCCGAGGATCTCTTCAAGGGGCCTCCTCATACCGGACCGTCCGCGCACGCCCGCTACCGGCCGTTTGCTTCCCGGGGTGGATGCTGGGCGGCGGAGCAAGCCATGACCGCACACCTACTTACGAAACGTATCGTATCGTGTCGCTCGGCTCACACGGCTGGGGGGATGCGATACGCGGTGACGTCGAGTGTCCGGTCGGTTGCCGTCGGGTCACCGCTCGCGCTGGGGAGGCGACCGTCGAGGAGGGGTTCGGCGACGAACTGGTCCGCCACAGCGTCCACGCCAGGAGGCGGCTCGGTCCGCGAGACGGCTCGAGCACCCGTTGCCGCGCGCATCAGGGCAGCCATCCCGGTCCTCTGCTCAGGAACACCAGTGACCAGGTCCACTTTTCGTAGAACGCGGAGCCCACGATGCTTACAAACCGTATTGTCCTGGCACTCAAGAATAGGTGTTGTCGACTACGGGGAATGCGCCTGCGGATATGGGTGAGAATGAACGGAGGCAAAATGGGGAAGGGTGCCCTGGTCGAGAAGAGAGTACTGATCAGGAAGGTTCCGCACAAAGGTTGGTCAATCGGCGAAGGTCTCTACCTGGGTCAAGGTGCCATAATTGACGTCGAGCAGGGGGCGACACTACGGGTGGGGAGTAATGTGAAGTTCATGCACTACACCTTGCTTGCGGCGGCAGAATCAGTTCGTGTCGACAATGACGTGCAGGTGGCCGAATTCACGTCGATCCGCGACCAGAATCACGACACCTCGAAGCTCGACATGCTTCGTTCGGTGGTCGTCACCCGACCGATTTCAATCGGATGCGGCGCCTGGATCGCACGGGGTGCAGCGATCCTGGCCGGCTCCACCATCGGAGCGGGAGCAGTCGTTGCAGCAAATGCAGTGGTTGCTGGAACGGAAGTACCGGAACTAGGTATAGCAGGCGGCGTGCCGGCCCGAATAATTGGATCACGCACAGTGCTCTCGTGAGGTGATCTCAACAGGGAGCGGGTACATCGATCCGCTGGATGTGCGTGACAACGAACGCTACCTTGACGTACCACCGGGCAGGGGCGGGAGGCATGCGACGGAGACGGGCGTCCGCCGCGCACGAATCCAGCTATTCGGAGCGAATCCGGCCGAGATCCGTGACATGCCGTCGCATCGCGGAGGCGTCGTGACTACTTCGCCGGAACCTCACGCACCACCAGCTCCCATGCAGCCGGCCCGAACGGTGGCGAAAAGCCCGCGGCACGCATCCAGCCGGGCACTTGATCCTGTCCGAGCCAGAGCATCTCCAGCCGCCTCGCCACCGATTCCCCGCGGCCTACCAGGCGCGCCGATCGCGAGAGTGTATCCGTGATCGTACCGGCCAGCCAGGTCGGTATGTGGAACGGTTCACGGCCGCCCAGACGAGCCAAGAACTCGCCCGTGGTCAGACCTTCGGCCGACTGTAGGACGATACGGGGCATGGCGGTGATGCCCTTCCAGCTCACCAGGAACGCTACAGCCGCGCCCACGTTCTGGACCAGGACCTGCGGAGTCGGCTTGTCGCCGGGGCCGGCGGTCGAACTGAGCGGCGACCTCGCGAGGCGCACAAGCGACCGGGTCACCCCGCGATTGGACCCGTGCACCGACGTGGGCCGCAATATCACAGCCGTCTCGTCACCCAGGCGATGGACGAGTCTTTCACCGAGGGCCTTGCTGGCCGAATACGGAGAGAAGGGTCGCTGCACGTCGGACTCGTCCAGCGGGTTGATTGATCCTTGTACAGCGCTGGAGCTGATGTGGACATACCGACGGACTCTTGCATGACTGGCGGCAATGGCGACGATCCCGGGCAACAGCGCGTTGGCACCGAAAAGACCGCAGGAGTCCTTGGCGGCAGGAGTCGCGAGACCCGCGGCGTTGACCACGGCGTCGCAGGTTTCGAGGTGGTTGGCCAGCTGGTCGATGATGTCCGTTCGGTCCCGCGCCTCCGACTCCACGTCACCAAGTGATCGCCTGCTGGTTCGAAGTCGTGGCGCTGGCAGGGCTCGCACCGCCCAACCCGCGGTGGTGAGCGCGCGAACACACTCGGTTCCAACGAAGCCCGACGCTCCGATGACGACCGCGACCTTCATCTCAGCCCGCCGCATCTCTCTGGGAGGAACCGGCAATCCGTCGATCGACCCGGTGCCTGCAGCCTCGGTCTGACGGACGGCTCGGCCGTTGAGCACTGCTAGTCCAGTCCCGATGGCGTCTTCCACGCCCCGTTCGGGTACTGCTCGAGCATCGTCAGGTGCTGGAGCGCAGCGGCGTCGAACACCACCTCCGGGCGCCACCTGGGGAACTCCGCGAGCTCGCGCTCGAAGGAACGCCCCTGCCCGACGGCCAGCACCGAGCCGGCCGTCGCGGACCTGGTCACGACGCCTGCCGATCGGGGGAGGTGAGTGCGGCGACGGGAAGGTGCCCGACGGCCAGAGCCGACCGCGGGAACAGCGGGAGGTCGATCATCGCCTGCGCGGTGCCCACGTACACGGCGTGATCCCTGGCGCAGTTCACCGAGAGCGGCGGGACCCGGACGTGGGAGACGGCGGGATGGATCGGACGGTGGTCCTGCTCGCCGATGCCGAACAGCTCCTCGTGCAGCTTCTCGCCGGGCCGCAGTCCGGTGTAGACGATGTCGACCGTGCGGCCGGAGATCTCCATCAACTGGTGCGCGACGTCCTCGATCCGCACCGGATCCCCCATGTCGAGCACCAGGGCCTCGCCGCCGCGCCCGATGGCGGCGGCGTGCACGACCAGCTGCGCCGCCTCGGGGATGGTCATGAAGAACCGCGTGACGTCGGGATGGGTGATCGTGATCGGGCCACCCGCGGCGAGCTGCTCGGTGAACGTGGTGAGCATGGATCCCCTGCTGCCGAGCACGTTGCCGAACCGCACCGAGAGGTACGTGCCCTCCCTGCACTCGGCGGCGTCGGCCACCAGCCGCTCACCGATCCGCTTCGACCGGCCCAGGACGCACGTGGGGTCGACCGCCTTGTCGGTGGAGATGTTCACGAACGTCGTCGTGCCGGCGCGCCACGCGGCGTCGAGCACGTTCTGGGTGCCGAGGACGTTGGTCCGCCAGGCCTCGTCGGGGTACTGCTCGAGCATCGTGAGGTGCTTGAGCGCGGCGGCGTGGAACACCACCTCGGGGCGCCGATCGAGGAACAGGCCGTCGAGGACGTCGCCGTCACGGATGTCGGCCAGGATGACGTCCGACGAGTCCAGCGATGCGCGGCCGTGGATCGAGAGTTGCGTGGCGTGCAGCCCGGACTCGTCGCGGTCGAGCATGAGCAGCTCGCTGGGGCCGAACCGGTGGATCTGGCGGCACAGTTCCGATCCGATGGATCCGCCGGCGCCGGTGACGAGCACCCGCCGTCCCGTCAGGTAGCCGGCGATGGCGTCGACGTCGACGTCGACCGATTGCCGGCCCAGCAGGTCGGTGATGTCCAGGTCGCGGAGGTCGGCGACGACGACCCCGGATCGCAGCCGCTCGCTGAGCAGCGGCAGGACCTTGATGTCGAGGCCCGCCTCCAACGCGCTCTGGCTGACCTCGTGCATGGCCGCCGCGTCGAGACCGGGCGCCGCGACCACGAGCAGATCGGCTCCGGTCGCCGCAGCGACCCCGACGACGTCGTGGCGGGTGCCGCGGACCGTGATCTTCGAGAGGCGTCGGTGCCGCATCTCCGGGTCGTCGTCGAGCAGGGCGACAGGGAGGAAGTCGCTGCCGACCTCGGTCGTCATCGACCGGACGAGCTGGCGGCCCTCCACCCCGGCGCCCAGGACGATCACCCGCTGGGCCGATCGCCCGTCGGGCCGGTTGCTCCGTTCCCGCCACCGGCGGACCCCGAGCCGCAGGCCGGTCGACAGCAGCAGCGCGATGAGAGCACCCGTCAACGGGACCGTCCGCGGGACCGGCGGCACGGGCTCGCTCAGGACGCCGGCGACGACGATCACGCACACCACCGTCACGGCGGCCATGACGTTGATCGCGTCGTCCACGCTGCCGATCCAGTAGCGCCGCCGGTAGAGCTGGAACGGCACGGCGACCAACCAGTGCGCGGCGACCGCGACGAGCAGCACCTGGGCGAGTCCGCCCGGGTCGACGAGGGTGGTGTCTCCGTCGTACCGGAACCACGTCGCGACCGTCAGGCCGATGACCCAGGCCGTGGTGTCCCAGCAGGACAGAGCCAGCCGGCGGGCTACACGTCGCACCCCGGCCCGGGCGCTCCGCGTGGTGCGGCCCGTCGATCCGGTGACCTGCGTGTCCGGTAACACCCTCAGAGCCACGGCCGTCCTCGGTTCCTGTGCTGGGTCGCCGGCGATACCGGCTGCGCCGGTCGCTCAGCCGGTGCGGGGGAGAGGGGGTTGGGTCCTACCGGCGTGGAGCATCGGGCCGTCCGCCCTCATTACGGAACGAATCGTATCGTATCGTATCCGTGAGATCCACCGGTGAGTTCGAGGTCCGGAGATCCCGGACGCCGAGGGGGTCCGTGCTGCCGAGAGCCGGTCAGCCGGAGTCGGGTCGGGGCCCGCGGGGGAGGCGCCCGTCGAGGAGGAGCTCGACGAGCTGGTCGACGGTCACGCGCGTCGATCGCCGGCACAGCAGCCGGTAGAGCAGGGTGCCGGTGTAGACGTCCTGCAGGAACTCGACGTCGACGTCGGGTGGGAGATCGCCTCGACCCGCCGCGTCGGCGAGCGCCGCCTCGAAGGGCCCCCCGGCGACCTGGAACAGGTCCAGCGCATCGGCGTCGCCCGGGACCTCGTGCAGGAGGTCACCGGCCAGGGCGAGCAGCGCCGGCGTCAGGGGGCTGTGCAGGTTCGCCTGGACGGTCTCGATGACGGCCCGGACGTCGGTGCGCAGATCTCCGGTGGCTCGCGGCTGAGGATCCCGTGTCGCCGCCACGGCCTCGAGCACGAGGGCGCTCTTCGACGGCCACCACCGGTAGACCGTGGTCTTGCCGACGCCGGCCCGGGAGGCGACACCCTCCACCGTCAGCCGCACGTAGCCCACGTCGATGAGAAGCTCGCGGGTGGCCAGGAGGATGGCGGCGTGCGACTCCTCGCTGCGGCGACGCCCGGGCGCGGCGGGCCGAACGGCGTCCTCGGTGATGGCCCACTCCTGGTCGACGAGCGATACGGGTGCCGCCCGCGGTCACTGCCGTCGACCAGTGCGGTCCGAGGAGCCCGGTCGCTCGTCCCGACGCGGGCGAGACCACCCGATTCTACTCTCGACCGTCCGGGCGCCTGACCGGAGGAGGGTCCGCGACCCTGCCGAAGCCCGAGCTCCCGGTCCGGGCCAGGGGTGTCTTCGGGCCGTCGACGGTCGTGACGGCCGGGGGGCGGCGCTCCGTGCTGCGGTAGGCCGCGTAGCTGGCGTAGTCCCCGCGTCCGATCTTGGGTGTCATCGTGAGCACCGTTCCCAGCAGCCGGACCGAGACCGCGCTGAGCGCGTCCACCCCTCGACCGAGGTGGACCCGGCTGGTCTTGTGGAACCGGCAGATCATGATCACGCCGTCGGTGGCGGGGGCCATCGCCGCCGCGTCCGTGACGGGCAGCAGCGGTGGCGAGTCGACGAGGATCACGTCGTAGCGGGCGCGCAGGTCCCTGAGCAGCGCCGCCATCTGGTGGGAGCCCAGCAGCTCGCTGGGGTTGGGCGGGAGCGGCCCGCTGGCGAGGACGTCGAAGTCGCCGCCGGCCCACTGCTGGATCACCTGGTGCGGCTGCAGGCGTCCCACCAGCACGTCGGTGAGCCCGGCCGCGCCGTCCAGCCCGAGCAACGCGGCCAGTGCGGGTCGGCGCAGGTCGCCCTCCACCACGAGGACCCGCCTGCCCGCGGCGGCCAGGGTGATGGCGAGGTTGCACACGGTGGTGGTCTTGCCCTCGCCCGACACCGTGCTCGACACGAGGATGACCTTGTGCGGCTGGTCGAGGTCGACGTACTGCAGGTTGGTCCGCAGCTGCCGGAACGCCTCTGCGCGGGGTGACTGCGCGTCCTCGTGCAGGATCAGCGGCCTCCTGGGGACCTTCTGGTCGTAGGCGATCGTCGCGAGGTTGGGAGCGCCCGTTGCCGACTTCAGCTGGTCCAGGGTCTTGACCGAGGTGTCCAGCGTGTTGCGCACGAGCGCCAGGCCGAGTCCACCGGCCAACCCGATCAGCAGACCCAGCATCAGGAACTGCGTCAGCCCGGCGGACGACGGGGCGGTCGGCACCGTCGCGGGCTCGACGACGCGGATGATCACCGGCGCTACGGCGCCGGGCTCGGCCGGCCGCTCGAGCTGCTCCACGAGCCGGGTGAACACCGATCCGACCGAGTTCGCGAGGGCGGCTGCCGTCGTCGGCGACCGGTCGGTGACCGCGACGTCGATGAGCACCGAGTCGGGCGCGGCCGAGGCCGAGATCTGGCCGGCCACCGCCTCGGGTGTCCCGGGGACGTTCAGGTCGCTGATGACCGCGCGGCTGACCCGGGTGCTCTCCAGCAGCTTCACGTAGGACGTGACCCGTTGCTCGGAGAGCAGGCTGCCCTGGTACGCGGCGTTGGCGGTCTCCGTCGCCTGGGCCGAGACGTACATCGTCAGCGTGGCGCTGTACTCCAGGGGGCGCACGGACCACGCGCCTCCCGCGACGGCAACGGCGAGGAGCGTCACCGCCACGACGATCGCCCACTGCTCCCGGAGGACCCTGAGGTAGTCCTGGACCGTCACTCTTGTTCCCTACCGGTTGTGGTGATGACGGGTCAGCCCGCCGGCGCGGCGGGCACGTCGTCGGGGTGGAGGTCGGCGTAGGCGGCGGTCGTGCCGGAACGCAGGGCCTGCCACAGCTCCGCGTCGCGGGCGCTGTCGAGGGTGGGGTCCTGCGTGCCGGCCACTGTCACCGGTGCGTCGAGCACGGTGACGTCGCCCGCCTGCAGATCCCGCAGGGAGAAGGCGATCGATCCCAGGTCGACGTTGCTGAGCCCGTCGTCGAGGGTCACCGCACGGCTGGTCGCGTCCACCAGGTGGTAGAGCGCGATCGGGTCGTGGGCAAGGCCGGTCGACGTGGCCTTGTTCAGCACCGCGTGGAACAGCTGTCGCTGGCGGGCGTCGGTCGTGCCCCCGGTGGCGGAGTCCGGCTCCGCGGCGAACGCCGCCGCGGCCCGGCCGTCGAGGGGCCCCGTGCCCTTGATCTCGACCCCGCCGACCGCGTCGACGACGGGTCCGAGCCGGTCGAGGTCGATCACGGCGATGTGGTCGATCCGCTGGCCGGTGAGCCCCTCGACGGTCCGGATGAGCGTGGTCGGATCGGAGGGGGAGAACGCCGACCTGATGCTGCCGGGACCGCTGCCCGGGACCTCCACCGTGGCGTCGGTCGGCAGCGCGATGACCGCTGCGCTCTCCCGGTCGGGCGCCAGCTGGACGATCGACACCGTGTCCGTGAGGCGCTGCGCGGAGTCGACGGCGACCGCCAGGAACGTCAGGGCGGCCGAAGCCGGTGGGCGCAGGGCCTGCTGCTCCGTGGTGAACGTCAGCGGGATGCGCCGTACGTTGTTCCCCAGCCGCTCGGAGACCACGAAGGCTCCGGTGGCGACGAGCCCCGCGAGGACGGCGATGATGAGGACCGTGGTCAGAAGGGGTCGGCGGGTCCGCCGTGGACGGGTCGGGACGTCGACCATCATGAACGTGCTCCTCGTGTGCCGTGGGCTCCGCAGCTCAGTTTTCAGTACGGAACGTACCGTATCGGATTGGTGTCTGTCTGTGGTCGTCGAGACCCGATGTCGCGGTGAGCGGCATCACCTGGGACTATTGGGGTCCGATGGTGCGTTGACGGCCATCAGAGACCGCACCGGCCAGGCAGATTTCGTGCAGAGGGCCCGCGGGCTCGCCGCGGGACGCGCAGACGCGTTCCCGCTGACTGCGACGAAAGACCTGAGTTGACACTGAACGAGCACGAGCTCGACCTGCCCCTGTTCTCCGATCTCCCGCTCCGCGCCGAGCTGCTGGCCGTCGTCGACGAGCTGGGCTACACCCAGCCCAGCCCGATCCAGGCCCAGTCCATCATCCCGCTGGTGGAGGGGCGCGACCTGCTCGGCCAGGCCGCCACCGGCACCGGCAAGACGGCCGCGTTCGCGCTGCCGATGCTGGAGCGCATGGCCGAGCTGCGGCCCGAGCACGCCCGCGGCGCGGCCCCGTTCGGCCTGATCCTGGCCCCCACCCGGGAGCTCGCGCTGCAGGTGTCCGAGGCCGTCACCCGCTACGGCTCGCACCTGCACGCGCGCGTCCTCACCGTCTACGGCGGCGCGCCCGTCGGCCCGCAGCTCAAGGGCCTGCACCAGGGTGTCGACGTCGTGGTGGCCACCCCCGGCCGCGCCATCGACCTGATGAACCGCGGCGCGCTCAAGCTCGACGACCTCGAGATGGTCGTGCTCGACGAGGCCGACGAGATGCTCGACATGGGCTTCGTCGAGGACATCGAGACGCTGCTGGACGCCACCCCGGACACCCGGCAGGTCGTGCTGTTCAGCGCCACCATCCCGCGCCGCATCGAGACGCTGGCCCAGAAGTACCTGCGCGAGCCGGTCACCGT
>CAXTTN010000024.1:0-35912 GCA_964247105.1 uncultured Pseudonocardia sp. | reverse complement strand
CTCGGCGCCCGGCTGCTGCGCGACCAGCTCCCGTCCGCGCTGGTCCCGCTGCTGGCCGTGGTCGACGAGCTGCCCACCCGCACGTCGGGCAAGGTCGACCGCGACGCCCTGCCGTGGCCGCTGCCCACCGGCTCTGCGCACACCGACGCAGCACTCACCCCCACCGAGGCGCGGCTGGCCCAGGCCTGGCAGGAGATCCTCGGCGCGACCGTCAGCGATCCGGGGGCCGACTTCTTCACCCACGGCGGCGGCAGCCTCACCGCCGCCCAGCTCGTGGCCCTGATCCGCACCCGGCACCCGCAGGTGTCGGTCAACGACCTCTACCTGCACCCGACGCTGGGCGCGCTGGCCGCGACCCTCGACGCGATGACGGGCGCCACGACGACCCGGCGCGACGTCGCGCCGGTGCCGCGCCGCACCGGGTTCCTGCAGGCCCTGCTGATGGTGCCGATCCTGGCGGTCGTGGGCCTGCGCTGGACCGCCGTCGCCGCCGCCCTGTCCACGCTCCTCCTCCCCGGGACGACGGGCGTGCCGTGGTGGACGCTCGCGCTCGCCTGGCTGGTGCTGTTCAGCCCGCCCGGCCGGATCGCGATCGCCGCGGGCGGTGCCCGCCTGCTGTTGCGGGGCGTCCGCGCCGGCACCCACCCGCGCGGCGGCTCGGTGCACGTCCGGCTGTGGGCGGCGACGCGGCTCGCGGAGATGTCCGGGGCCACCGGGCTCTCGGCGGCGTCGTGGACCACGCGGTACGCCCGGCTGCTCGGCGCGAGGATCGGCGAGGGCGTCGACCTGCACTCCGCTCCTCCGGTCACCGGCCTGCTGAAGGTCGGGCGCGGTGCCGCCGTGGAGCCGGAGGTGGACCTCGCCGGGCACTGGGTGGACGGCGACGCCATCCACGTCGGGAGGATCCGCATCGGGGCCGGGGCGCGGGTCGGGTCGCGCGCCACGCTGATGCCCGGTGCCCGGATCGGGAAGAACGCCGAGGTCGTGGCCGGTTCGACGGTGTGCGGCGCGGTGCCGGCCGGGCTGCGCTGGGCGGGCTCGCCCGCGGCACGCACCGGTCGCAGCACCCTGGCGTGGCCCGCGCAGCGGCCCGCGCGCTCCCGGTTCTGGGCGGCCGCGTACGGCGTCACGTCGACGCTGCTGGGCGTGCTCCCCGCCGTCGCCGCGGCACCCGGGCTGGTGCTGCTCGCCGCGGGCGGGCCGCTGACCCTCCCCCTCGGGACGGTCGCCTACCTGCTCGCCTACGCCCTCCTCGTGCTCGGCGCCGTGCGGCTGCTCGGCCGCGGGCTGGTGGCGGGCCACCACCCCGTGCACAGCCGGATCGGCTGGCGGGTGTGGACCACCGAACGCCTGATGGGCCTGGCCCGCATCGGGCTCTACCCGCTCTACGCGAGCCTCGCCACGCCGACCTGGCTGCGGCTGCTGGGCGCGCGGATCGGCCGGGACGTCGAGGCGTCCACGGTGATCGCCCTGCCGGCGATGACCACGGTGGCCGACGGCGCGTTCCTCGCCGACGACACGATGGTCGGCACCTACGAGCTGGGCGGCGGCTGGCTGCACGTCGCGCCGTCGCGGATCGGCAAGCAGGCGTTCCTCGGCAACTCCGGGATGACCGCGCCGGGGCGGAAGGTGCCGGCCCGCGGGCTGGTCGGCGTGCTGTCGTCCACGCCGCGCAAGGCCAAGAAGGGCTCGTCGTGGCTCGGGCTGCCCCCGATGCCGCTGCGCCGCGCCGTCGAACGCGGCGACACCGGCCGCACCTACCACCCGCCGCGCCGGCTCAGGATCGCGCGCGGGCTGGTGGAGCTGTGCCGCGTGGTGCCGCTGATGGCCTCGGCCACGCTGGCGTCCACCGTGGTCGCGGTGGTGCTGGCGCTCCAGGCCGCGGGCGGCTGGCTGCTCGCCGCCGCGCTCGCCGGGCCCGTACTGGCCGCGGCGGGCGCGGTGGCGGCACTGACGGCGGCGCTGGCGAAGTGGGCGCTGGTCGGGCGGCTCCGCGCCGCCGAGCACCCCCTGTGGAGCTCGTTCGTGTGGCGCGGCGAGCTGGCCGACATGTTCGTCGAGCTGCTGGCGGTGCCGTGGCTGGTCGGGCCGGCCGCGGGCACGCCCGTGCTGGCCGCCTGGCTGCGCGCGATGGGCGCGTCGATCGGGCGCGGGGTGTGGCTGGAGAGCTACTGGCTGCCCGAGTCGGACCTGGTCCACCTGGGTGACGGCGCCACGGTGAACCGCGGCTGCGTCGTGCAGACCCACCTGTTCCATGATCGGATCATGAGCATGGACACGGTCCGCCTCGACGAGGGCGCCACGCTGGGCCCCAACGGCATCGTGCTGCCCGGAGCCGGCATCGGCGCGCGCACCACCGTCGGCCCGGGCTCGCTCGTGACCCGCGGCGACACCGTGCCCGCCGACACCCGCTGGCTGGGCAACCCGATCACGTCGTGGCCCCGCGGATGAAGGTGCTGGACCGCTCCGGCGACTCCTACCTCCCCCAGCACGGCAACGGCGGCTACTCCGTCCGGCACTACGACCTGCACCTCGACTACCACGTCGGGCCCAACCGGCTCGCCGGCCGGGCGGTGATCACGGCCGTGGCCGGTGAGGCGCTGGCGCGGTTCACCCTCGACCTCGGGGCGTTCGCCGTCCCACGGGTCGCGGTCGACGGCCGCGCCGCGAGGTTCGCCCTGCGCGGGGGCAAGCTGCGCGTCACCCCGGCCCGGCCGGTCGCCGCGGGCGCCACGTTCACCGTCGAGGTCCGGTACGTCGGCAACCCGCGGCCGGTGTCGAGCCGCTGGGGCGACGTCGGCTGGGACGAGCTGGCCGACGGCGCGCTGGTGGCCAGCCAGCCGGTCGGCGCGCCGTCGTGGTTCCCGTGCAACGACCGCCTCGACGACAAGGCGGCCTACCGGGTCACGGTCACCGCCGACGCGCCCTACACCGTGCTCGCCACGGGCGTCCTGACCGCGCGCCGGCGCTCCGGCAGCACCCGGACCTGGGTCTACGAGCGCCCCGAGCCCACCGCGACCTACCTGGTGAGCGTGCAGATCGGGCGCTACGAGGAGCTGCCGATCGGCTCGGCGAGCGCCTGGATCCCGCCCCGCCTGCGCCGCGCCGCCACCCACGACCTCGGCCGCCACGGGAAGATCATGAAGGCGCTGGAGGGCTTCTTCGGGCCGTACCCGTTCGGCGACTACCAGGTGGTGGTCGCCGACGACGACCTCGACGACCCCATCGAGGCGCAGGGCATGGCGATCTTCGGCGCCAACCACGTCGACGGGCGGCGCACGCACGAGCGGCTGGTGGTGCACGAGCTGGCGCACCAGTGGTTCGGCAACAGCCTGACCATCGCCGACTGGCGCCACATCTGGCTCAACGAGGGCTTCGCCACCTACGCGGAGTGGCTGTGGTCGGAGTCGTCGGGGGGCCGGTCGGCGGCGGCGCACGCGCGCGAGTGGCACGCCGCCGTCGCCGCGCAGCCGGCCGACCTGGTGCTGGCCGACCCGGGCCTGTCGCGCCTGTTCGACGCGCGCGTCTACAAGCGCGGGGCGCTGGTGCTGCACGCCCTGCGCACCCGGACCGGGGACGACCGGTTCTTCCCCCTGCTCCGCACCTGGGCGGCGGCGCACCGCCACGGCACCGTGGCGACCGAGCAGTTCACGGCACTGGCCGGGCCCGACGTCACCGACCTGCTCGACGCCTGGCTCTACCGGAAGCCGCTGCCGGCGCTCACGCGGTGATGCCGTACTGCGCGATCTTCCGGTAGAGCGTCGAGCGAGCCACCCCGAGCGCCGCGGCCGCCGCCGTGCGGTTCCCGTCGGACTCGCGCAGCGCCACCACGATCGCGTCCCGTTCCGCCTGGTCGAAGGGGCGCAGCGGGCCGCGCGGCGCGCTCTGGCAGGACGCGGGCAGGTCGCCGACCTCCACCACCCCGACCGGGCGCAGGCGCAGCGCAGCGCGGAGGGCGTCGCGCAGCTCCCGCACGTTGCCGGGCCATCCGTGGCGGGCCAGCGTGCGGAGCGCGTCCGCGGACAGCCGCGTCCCGTGGCCGGGCGCGAGCTCGGCCAGCAGGTCGGTCACCAGCGCCGGCAGGTCGCCCGACCGGTTCCGCAGCGGCGGCACGGCCACCGTGCGCCGGAACCCGTCGAGCATCTCGGCGACCGCGGGCGCGCACCGTGCGGGGTCCGCGGCCGTGGCCGCGAGCCGGGCCCGTGACGCGCGCAGGGCACCGCGCAGCTCGGCGGGCACTCCGTCCCACCGGTCGACGTCGGCCAGCACGACCAGCGGGGACGGCCCGGAACCGCGGACGCGAGCCACCGGGTCCGGTTCGCCGGGGCCCACCTCGACGACGTGGTCCGGTCCGTGCAGGACGCCGTCGAGGTCGGCGAGCAGCCGGCGGCGGCCGCTGCCGCTCTCCCCGACGACCAGCAGCGGCGTGCCCGCCCGGAGCGCCTCGGCCGCCGCCTTCCACGCCGTGCGCCAGGCGGGGCTGGTGCTCACCGGCTCCGGCACGTCGTGGGGCGCGTCGGGAGGCGCCGCGACCGCGGCGGCCTCCCGCAGCACCGAGATCACCGCGACGAGCCCGGCGACCGTGCTGCCCACGGCGACCGCGGAGCCGCGCAGCCGCACCCGGACGCCCGAGGGCACCTCCAGGCGGTCGTCGACGTCGAGCCCGCGAAGCATGCGGAACCGCGCGTGGTCCGCCACCGCGGCGAGATCGCCCGGGTCCAGCAGGGTCTGCAGCACGGTGTTCGCCAGCACCATCCGCCGTCCCACCGCGAGCACCGCGCGCCGGGAACGGACGTCGACGCGGGTGTAGAGGTCGAACACCGCCTGCTGGCCGGTGTCCCGGTCGCGCAGCAGCGCGTGCTGGATCCGGGCGGCCGCGGACGCGACCAGCGAGCGCAGGATCGGCGAGGAGTGCTCGGCGCGGCAGCTGACGTCGAGCACGCCCTCGATCCGTCCGGTGAACGGGTCGTGCACGGGCGCCCCCGCGCAGGCGTAGGCCTGCAGCGGCTCGATGAAGTGTTCGGCGCCCACGACGTGCACCGGCCCGCCGGTCTCCAGGACGGTGCCCACCCCGTTGGTGCCGACCTCGCCCTCCTCGTAGCCGAACCCCTCGGCGAAGTGGTTGCCGTCCGCGGCCCGCCCGATGGCCGCCGCCGTGTCCAGCCGGACGAGCAGGCGGGCCCGGTCGTCGGTGAGCACGACGCAGACCGGGATGCCCGCCGTCTGCTCGGCCAGCTGCTCGATGACGGGCCGGGCGCACCGCACCAACCGGGAGTCCACGTGCAGGTCGGGGTGGTACCGGTTGGCCACCACCCCGGGATCGACGCCGCGCGCGAGGCTCCGGCGCCACGAGGCGGCCACGTGTCCCGGGATCCCCGGCAGCTCGGCGTCGGGCCGGTCCAGCAACCGGGCCCTGGCGGAGGCGAGGAGCCTGCGACGAGCGAGGACGTCCCCCATGCGCAGCACCTCCTCCTTGTGGGCCCGCTCACATCATGCACCCGGAGGTCAAGCGCGGAACCGTCCGAAGTTCGGACACGTCCGCGGCCGCCCGCCGACCTACCGTCGGGGCATCCCGTCATCGTCGACCCAGGGAGAACGCCCGTGACCCGCGCCGCCACCGCCGACCAGGACCAGCTCGCGAGCGAGGACACCTACGTCGACGTTCTGATCATCGGGGCCGGCGTGTCCGGGATCGGTGCCGCGCACCACCTGCGGGAGCGGTTCCCCGACCGCAGCTTCGCGATCCTGGAGGCGCAGGACGCCCGCGGCGGGACGTGGTGGACCCACCAGTTCCCGGGCGCGCGCTCCGACAGCGACCTGTTCACCTACGGCTACCGCCACAAGCCGTGGATCGGGCCGTCGATCGCGGCCGGTGGCGCGATCCTCGACTACCTCGACGAGGTGATCGAGGAGGACGACCTGGCCGGGCACATCCACTACCACCACCGGGTCACGTCGCTGTCCTGGTCCTCGGACGAGCACCGCTGGACCGCCGAGGTCACCCGTACCGACACCGGCGAGCGCTCGCGGTTCACGACCGCGTTCCTGTGGATGTGCCAGGGCTACTACAACCACGACGACCCCTACACCCCCGAGTGGCCGGGCACGGAGCGGTTCACCGGCACGATCGTGCACCCGCAGGCGTGGCCGGCCGACCTCGACCACGAGGGCAAGCGGGTGCTCGTCATCGGGTCGGGGGCGACGGCGGCGACGCTGGTCCCCGCGCTCGCCGCGACCGCCGGGCACGTGACGATGCTGCAGCGCTCGCCGTCGTACTGGTTCCCGTCGCCCAAGGTGCACGAGCTCGCCACCCTGCTCGCACCCCTGGACCTCCCGGCGGACTGGACGCACGAGATCCTGCGCCGCCAGTACACCCAGCAGCTGGACTGGCTGGCCGCGGTCGGGCGCGACGACCCCGCGCAGCTGCACGCGTTCCTGATGGACGCGATCACCCCGCTGCTCCCCGAGAGCACCGACATCGCGAAGCACTTCACCCCGCGCTACCGGCCGTGGCAGCAGCGCATCGCGATCGTGCCGGACGGCGACCTCTTCGCGGCCATGCGCGAGGGGAAGGCGTCGATCGTCACCGACACGATCGCCGAGTTCACCGAGAAGGGCGTGCAGGTCTCCTCGGGTGAGGTGCTCGAGGCCGACATCGTGGTGACCGCGACCGGGTTCAACCTGGCGGTGTTCGGCGACATCCCGTTCACGGTCGACGGGGAGCCGGTCGACTTCTCGCAGCGGGTCACCTGGCACGGGATGATGATCAGCGGCGTCCCGAACATGGCCTACGCGTTCGGCTACTTCCGGCACAGCTGGACGCTGCGCGTCGACCTGGTCAACGACGTCGTCGCCCGGATCGTCGAGCGCATGGCCGAGCGGGGTGCCACGACGGTGGTGCCCGAGCTGCGGCCCGAGGACGCCGACATGCCGCTGCAGGACTGGTCGGACCCGGAGAACTTCAACCCGAACTACGTGCTGCGCTCGCAGGACCGGATGTTCAAGCAGGGCGACCGCGAACCCTGGACCCACATGCAGGAGTACGCGCACGACCGCGCCGCACTCCCCGCCGCCGACATCGATCTCGGCCTCCAGTACCGCTGAACCGAGGAGCACCCCGTGACCCAGATCCCCGTCCGTACCGGCGTCACCCTGAACTACGAGGTCAGCGGCACCGGCGACCCGCTGCTGCTGATCATGGGAACGTCCGGGGCCATCCCGCTGTGGGGCGAGATGATCTCCCGTCTCGCCGAGACCCACCACGTCATCGTCTACGACAACCGCGGCCTCGGCGGCAGCGAGCGCGGCACCGGGCCGATCTCCGTGGCCTCGCTCGCCGAGGACGCCTCCGCGCTGCTGGAGGCGCTCGAGGTACCCCGCGCGCACGTGCTCGGCTGGTCGCTCGGCTCGGCGATCGTGCAGGAGCTCGCGCTGGCCCGCCCCGACCAGGTCGCCTCCGCCCTGATGTACGCGACGTGGGCCCGCAGCGACGGCTTCCAGCGGTCGGTGATGGCCGCGCTGCGGCTGCCCTACGTCCACCGGGACATGGAGTCGGCGCTCGCCGTGGCCGGTCTCGCGTTCTCCCCGCAGCTGCTCGACCATCCCGACTTCGCCGAGATGCTGGTGCCGATGCTGCCGGCGTTCCCGCAGAACGAGGAGCAGATGCAGGTCACCGTCGAGCAGTGGGACGCCGACCTGGCGCACGACTCGCTCGACCGGCTCGGCGCGATCACCGCGCCGACCCTCGTCGTCGTCGGGGAGCAGGACCTCCTGACCCCGCCGTGGCAGGCGAGGAAGGTGGCCGACGCGATCCCCGGCGCCCGGTACGAGCTCGTGACGGGCCCGGGGTCGAGCCACGGCCTGCACATCGAGCGCCCCGACGACCTCACGAAGATCGTCACCGGGTTCCTGGGGGAGCACGCGATCGGCCGGTGACCCGGCGGCGCTATCCGACGATCAGTCCGGAGGCGCGTCCGACGACCGGGGCGCTGGAACCGTCGTCCCTCGACAGGCTGAACTGCCCGTCGAGGAACGGCTCCAGCGCGGGCAGCGGAGCGCGCAACCCGAACACGGAGACGTCGGGCGAGACGACCCGTCCCCACACCGCGAGCGTCCACGGCGCGCCGTCGTCGTAGTCGCGGTAGTGCAGGGTGACGCGGAGCTGGCCCCGGCTCGCCCGCCAGCCGCCGTTCTCGAAGCTGAGCACGACGTCCCTGAAGTTCACCGTGAACATGCCGGTCAGCCCGGACGGGAACGCCGAGTGGTCCCAGTCGAGCGTCACGTCACCGCCCGCACCGCCGAGCGCGGAGATGGCGGTGACCTGGAGGACCTTTCCCCGGACGGAGCCGTCGAGCACGTCGTCGCCGTCCGCGGCCGAGGCGGGGCTCGCCAGGACGACGACCAGCGCCACCAGTAGGGCGTACAGCACCGCGACCGCCACCGGACGTCGCCGACCGTCGCCGCGCCGGAGCATGTGGACCTCCTCGCCGGGGTTCGCGGCCAGGCTACGGCTCCCGCCACCGGCCCGGCGGCCCCCGGCGAGCGGTGTGGCGGAGCCGCCTGCCCACCGGCGAACGCCCGGCGGAGCTCGTTCCGGGGGCAGGATGGGCGCGTGCACGACGACTCCCACCTCGTCCTCGGCCGCATCGCGCGCTTCACCCGCGAGCGGCTGGTCCCGGCGATCCACCGCGACCACCGGCCGCTCGACGTCACCGCCTGGGTGGTGCCGGGTGAGCCGGTGCCGTTCACCGCGGCCGTGACGCAGCGGTTCGCCCCGTTCGCGATCGGCGAGGCCTGGGGACGGCCGTGGGGCACGGTGTGGTTCCACGTCACCGGCACCGTCCCGGACGCCTGGACGGGCCCGGCGGAGCTGGCCGTGAACCTCGGGTTCACCGGCGCCCAGCCCGGCTTCCAGGCCGAGGGCACCGCGTACACCGCGGACGGGACGGTGATCAGCGCGATCGAGCCGCGCCGCCGTCATCTGCCGCTCGGGCCCGCGGGATCGGCGGTCGACCTCTACGTCGAGGCCGCCGCGAACCCCGACGTCGCCGGCTCGTGGACGTTCTCCCCCACCCCGCTCGGCGACCTCGCCACGGCCGGCTCCGACCCGATCCACCGGCTCACCGAGATGCACGCGGCCCTGCTCGACGTGCCGGTCTGGGAGCTGCACCAGGACGTCTGGACGCTCTCCGGGCTGGTCGGCGAGCTGCCGGGCGATCTCCCCCGGCGCGCGGAGATCCTGCGGGCGCTGGAGCGGGCCGTGGACGTCGTCGATCCCGACGACGTCTCCGGCACCGCGGAGGCCGGGCGCGCCGAGCTGGCCGCCGTGCTCGCGAGCCCCGCGCACGCCAGCGCGCACCGGCTGCACGCCGTCGGGCACGCGCACATCGACTCGGCGTGGCTGTGGCCGGTGCGCGAGACCGTCCGGAAGGTCGCGCGCACGTTCTCCAACGCGCTGGCGCTGATGGACACCGATCCGGACTTCGTGTTCGCCGCGTCCTCGGCGCAGCAGTACGCCTGGCTGCAGGAGCACCAGCCGGACCTGTTCGCGCGGGTGCGGCAGCGGGCGCGGGAGGGCCGGTTCGTGCCGGTCGGGGGCATGTGGGTGGAGTCCGACACCAACATGCCCGGCGGTGAGGCGCTGGCCCGCCAGTTCGTCGCGGGCGACCGGTTCTTCCGCGAGGAGCTGGGGGTGGAGAGCGACGGCGTGTGGCTGCCCGACTCGTTCGGCTACTCCGCCGCGCTCCCCCAGATCGCCGTCGCGGCCGGGCGGCGCTGGTTCCTCACCCAGAAGATCTCCTGGAACGAGACCAACCGCTTCCCCCACCACACGTTCGCCTGGGAGGGCATCGACGGCACGCGGATCTTCACGCACTTCCCGCCGGTGGACACCTACGGCGCCGAGCTGTCGGCCGCGGAGCTGGCCCGGGCGCAGCGGCAGTTCGCCGAGAAGGGGCGAGCGCGGACGTCGCTGGTGCCGTTCGGGTGGGGTGACGGCGGCGGCGGGCCGACGCGGGAGATGCTCGCAGCCGCCGCCCGCACGCGCGACCTGGAGGGCTCGCCCCGGGTGACGCTGAGCAGCCCGTCGGAGTTCTTCGCCGCGGCGGAGGCCGAGTACGCGGCGCCGCCGGTGTGGTCGGGCGAGCTGTACCTGGAGTTCCACCGCGGCACCTACACGTCCCAGGCTCGGACGAAACGGGGCAACCGGCGCAGCGAGCACCTGCTGCGCGAGGCCGGCGACGGCGGCCGTCCGCACCGGTGCGGCCTACCCCTACGACGAGCTGGAATCGTGCTGGCGGACGGTGCTGCTGCAGCAGTTCCACGACATCCTCCCCGGCACGTCCATCGCGTGGGTGCACCGGCAGGCGGAGCGGGAGTACGCGCGGGTCGCCGGCGAGCTGGAGCAGCTGATAGCCACCTCGACCGAAGTCCTGGCCGGGCCGGGCGACGAGACGGTGGTGGTGAACGCCGGCCCGTACGCGCGTGACGGCGTCCCGGCCCTCGGCGGCGGCCGCGGAAGACCTCGCGACAGCGGCGTCGTGCGCGCACAGGACGGCGGCGCGGTCCTCTCCGACGGCCGGGTCCGGCTGACCGTCGACGACCGCGGCCTGTTCACCACCGTCCGCGACCTCGTCGCCGACCGCGAGGTGCTGGCGGCGCCCGCGAACCTGCTGCAGCTGTTCCGCGACACCCCCACCCGCTGGGACGCCTGGGACGTCGACGAGCACTACCGGCGCACCGGTCGCGACCTGGTCGAGGGCGAGGTCACCGTCGTCGGGGACGCCGTGCGGATCGTCCGCACGACCGGCCCGTCGACGATCACGCAGGTGGTCACCCTGCACGACGGTGCGATCGACATCGCCTTCACCGTCGACTGGCACGACCGCCAGAAGCTGCTCAAGCTCGCGTTCCCCCTCGACGTGCACGCCGACCGCGCCGCGTCGGAGATCCAGTTCGGCCACGTCCACCGCCCCACCCACACCAACACCTCGTGGGACGCGGCCCGCTTCGAGACCTGCGCCCACCGCTGGGTGCACGTCGGCGAGCCCGGTTACGGCGTCGCGGTCGCCAACGACTCCACCTACGGTCACGACATCGGCCGCACGACGCGTCCGGAGGGCGGCACGACCACCACCGTCCGGCTGTCGCTGCTGCGTGCCCCCCTCTTCCCCGACCCGGACGCCGACCAGGGGGAACACCGGTTCACCGTGTCCCTGCGGCCCGGCGCGACCATCGGCGACGCGGTGGCCGAGGGCTACCGGCTCAACCTGCCGCTGCGCGCGGTGCGGGGCCGGTCCGAGGTGGCGCCACTCGTCACGGTGGACGACCCGGCCGTCGTCGTCGAGGCCGTCAAGCTCGCCGAGGACCGCAGCGGCGACGTGATCGTCCGGCTGTACGAGGCGCTGGGCACGCGAGCGACGGCGCGGGTGACGGCCGGATTCCCGCACACCGCGGTGCACGAGACCGACCTCCTGGAGCGGCCGCTGCGTCCGATGGACGGGACGGTGCGGGTCCGCCCGTTCCAGCTCGTCACGCTGCGGTTCGTGCGATGACGCCGGGGCGGCGCGCGCTCCTCGCGTGCGGGATGGTCGCCGGCCCGCTGTTCGTCGGCGCGTTCACGGCGGAGGGGGCCCGGAGACCCGGTTACGACCCCAGCCGCCATCCGGTCAGCTCGCTGTCGCTGGGGGGTTCCGGCTGGACGCAGAAGCTGAACTTCCTCGCGACCGGAGCGCTGACCATCGCCTTCGCGGCGGGGGCGCGCAGCCGGTTGCTGGGCGCGGTCGGCGCGGGGCTCGTCGGGGCCGGCGTGTTCGACTGCGACCCGATCGGCGGCTACCCGCCCGGCACACCCGACCTGCCGGCGGCGCGCACCGTGCACGGCGTGCTCCACGACCTGGCCTCGACACCGGTGTTCGTCGCGCTCCCGATCGCCTGCGTGGTCGAGGCCCGCCGGTTCGCCGCCGACGGCCATCCCATGCTGGGCGGCTGGTCGGCGGCCAGCGGTGCCGTGTTCGCGGGGTCCTTCGTCATGGCCTCGCGCGGGTTCACCGGCGCCGGGGGCGGCGGCCGGTACCAGCGCGCGGCGCTGATCACGGGCTTCACCTGGATGGGCGTCCTCGCCGCCATCCGCTTCCGCCGGGACGGCTGATCGCCGGCGGCCGGCCTGGCGCGACGACATGTGCCGATCTCGTGCCATCATGGGAGGGTGACGACCCCGGCCGAGGGACTGGCCCGCCTGCGCGCCGCCGGCGCGTCGGGCGAGCTCGACGCGTTCTGCGTCGCACGTTCCGTCCGGGTGTTGACGGTGTTCGGCAGCGCCGCGCGCGGCGAGCCCGCCGCCCGTGACCTGGACGTGGCCGTGATCTCCGAGCCGGGGGCGCCGTTCGACCTGGTCGTCCTGATCAACGATCTGATGGCACTCACCGGAGTGGAGGTGGTCGACCTCGCCCACCTCAACCACGCGGGGCCGGTCCTGCGCGAGCGCGCCCTCGTCGGATCGGTGGCTCTCTTCGAGAGCGCGGAGGGGCGGTTCGCCGCCGCGCAGACCGCGGCCATCGGCGAGCGCATCGAGACCGACGCAATGCGCCGCCTCGACCTGGAGCTGCTGGCAGAGTGACACCCCGGACCGTCGACTGGCGCTCGGTGCGCGCCAAGCTGCGTCGCATCCGCGAACTGCTGGACCAGCTCCGGTCGTTCGGCCCGGTCGATGAGGCCCGCCTCGTGGTCGAGCCGGTCGTCGAGTTGGCGATCGAACGCATCCTCACGCTGCTGGTCGACCTCGCGTTCGCGGCCAACAGCCACATCGCCACAGCGCTCCTCAAGCAGGCCCCCGACACCTACGGTGAGTCGTTCGGGCTCGCAGCCGACAGCGGCATGATCACGACCGAGCTGGCTGCGGCCCTGCGGCCGTCGGTCGGGATGCGCAACGTGTTGGTGCACGACTATCTCGACGTGGACCGGGGTCTGGTGGCCGCCGCCGTGCCGCTGGTGCTCGATCAGTACGGGGAGTACGTGCGGCAGGCGGCCCGGTTCGTCCAGGAACGGGCTACCTGATCAGCTTCTGCACCGCGCGGAAGTTCGGGTGGGTCGCGTCGCGCAGCCACTCGAACAGCACCATCTCGGTGGTGACCACCTCCGCGCCGTGCCGGACCATCCGGTCGACGGCCGCGTCCTTGTTCGACGGGGCACGCGACCCGACGGCGTCGGCGACGAGCAGGACGCGGTGCCGGGTGGCGAGCAGGCCGAGGACGGTCTGGAGCACGCACACGTGCGCCTCGCAGCCGGCCACGACGATCTCCTCCGTGCCGGGCGGCAGCAGCGTCGCGAAGCCCGGCTCGGCGGTGGCACCGAACGCCGTCTTGGGCATCACCATCTGCGGGTACGCGGCCAGCGCCTCGACCGTCGGACCGAGCCCGGACGGGTTCTGCTCGGTGGCGCAGACCGGCACGTCGAGCAGCGCCGCGCCCTCGGCGAGCCGCACGGCGTTGGCGACCACGGCGTCGCCGTCGTGGATGGCGGGCATCAGCCGCTGCTGCAGGTCGACCAGCAGCAGCGCGGACCCGGCGGCGGTCACAAGCACCGCTACACCGTAGAGCGCCGACCGTACCGAGCGCACTCATCGCAACGAGCCCGCGCGATGCGGGCTCACGGGCCGCACGACCGCACTGCGCCCGCGCGATGCGTCTCGGGCCCCTCATTCCAACAGGGTATCGACCGCGTCTCGGCATGCGCGCCAGGCGTCGGTCGTCGGGTCGATGAGGGCGAAGTGATCCGCGCCGGGGATGGTGACCAGCCGGTCGCCCGACGCCGCCGTGAAGCGCAGGCTCTGCCGCAGCGGGACGTTCGTGTCCTCGGTGCCGTGCACGCACACCACCGGCACGCCGATCGGGATCCGCGCGATCGGTGACGCCATGGCGTAGCGCTCGGGCACGGCGGAGGGCGGGCCACCGAGCAGGTCCTCCACCGCGCCGTTGCCCACGCCCTGCTCGGCCGCGTCGACGAGGTCCATCACCCCGGCCTGGGCCACCGCCCCGCGCAGCCGGACGGCGGGCGCGGCGCCGGGCAGCCCGGGACGCGCGGCGAGCCACCCGGCCAGGTGCCCGCCCGCCGAGTGCCCGACCGCGACGACGCGGTCGAGCGGCAGGCCCTGGCCCGCGAGCAGGTCCACCGCCGCGGCGACGTCGTCGAACGTGGCCGTCCAGCCACCGCCGCTGCCTAGCCGGCGGTACTCGATGTTCCACGCCGCGAGCCCCTGGTTGGCGAGGTCGGCGGCCAGCGGCCGGCCGAGTTCGAGCCCGTAGGACTGCCGCCAGAAGCCCCCGTGCACCACGACGGCGACCCCGCGGACGGCGCCCGCCGGGAGCGTCAGCTCGCCGAACTGGCTCGGGCGCGTGCCGTAGGTGATCTTCCGAGGGCCGGTGACGCCCGGCAGCGGCGCCGGGGTGGCGACCGCGCAGGCGGCCAGCACGGCGGGGAGGGCGAGGGCACCGGCGCCCAGCGCGGCCAGCCGGCGAAGGGCGCTGCGGCGGCTCACGGGCGAGATCATCCCAGGCGCCGGGTTGCCACGTCGCGGTGCACGTGGGGGGACACGCACCGCGACGTGGCTCCGCCGGACGAGGGGGACTCCCCGGCGGCCCCGCCGGCGCACAACGCCTGCGGCTCCACTCCGATCACGGATGACCGGAACAGCGCAGACGATATCCCCACGGCCGCGCGGTCGCGCACCGCCGTCACCCGATTGACACACGCGGCGCCCGCAAGTCCAGCAGGTCGGCGCGTCGACACCGCCGAAAGGACGAATACACACGGCCGTCTGAACCGATTCATCACGTCCACCGCCGGGTGAGTACCCCCAGCGCGCCCAACGCCACCGCCGCCGCCGTCGACGCGCGCAGCACCTCGGCACCGAGTCGCACCGCCCGCGCACCCGCGGCGGCGAACGCGGCGAGCTCGTCGTCGGCGACACCGCCCTCCGGACCGACGACCAGCAGAAGGTCACCCTGCGTAGGCAGGTCGACCGCCGCGAGCGCCTCCGTCGCGCCCTCGTGCAGCACCAGGGCGAGCGCGACCTCGCCCATCCGGCGGGCCAGCGCGTCCGTGGTCACCGGCTCCTCGACGACCGGCAGCCACGGCCGCCGCGCCTGCTTCGCGGCCTCCCGCACGGTGCTGCGCCAGCGGGCCAGCGCCTTCTCGCCACGCGGGCCGTCCTCCCAGCGCGCGACGCACCGCGCCGCCCGCCACGGCAGGATCCCGTCGACGCCGGCCTCGGTGGCGAGCTCGACGGCCAGCTCGCCCCGGTCGCCCTTGACGAGCGCCTGCGCGATCAGCACCCGGGGCGCGGGCGGCGCGAGCGTCTCCCGTGAGGTGATCGCGAGGGCGACGGTGTCGCGGCCGGTGGCCTCGACGACGGCGTGTGCCAGCCCGCCGAGCCCGTCGGAGAGCAGCACGGCCTCACCGGGGCGCAGCCGCTTGACCGTGGCCGCGTGCCGCCCCTCCGCCCCGGTGAGCTCGACGGGCCCGCCCGCCGGCAGCGCGTCGCAGAGGAACAGGGGCGCGGTGCTCAGCGGCCGAAGCTGTCGCGCAGGCGGGAGAAGATGCCGTGACCGTTGCGGTTGCCGCCCACCAGGTCGGGTTGCTCCTCGCCGCGCAGGGCCGCCAGCTGGCGCAGCAGCTCGGTCTGCTCCTTGGTCAGGCCGGTGGGCACCGCGACGTCGACGTGCACCATCAGGTCGCCGTGGCCGTCGACCCGGCCGGTGGAGCGCAGGCGCGGCATCCCGCGGCCGCGCAGCGTCTGGACTGTGCCCGCCTGTGTGCCGGGCTCGACGTGCAGCTCGTCGGTGCCGTCGAGGGTGGGCAGCGGGAGCGTGGTGCCCAGCGCCGCGGCGGTCATCGGGAGCTGCACGGTGCAGTGCAGATCGGCGCCGTCGCGGGTGAACAGCTCGTGCGGCTCCTCCTCGACCTCGACGTACAGGTCACCGGCGGGGCCGCCGCCCGAGCCGACCTCGCCCTGCCCGGCCAGCCGCACGCGCATGCCGTCGGCGACGCCCGCGGGGATCCGGACCGCCACCGTGCGGCGCGACCGGACGCGGCCGTCGCCGGCGCACTGTCGGCACGGATCGGGGATGACCTCGCCGAAGCCGCGGCAGTTGGGGCACACCCGCGCCGTGACGACCTGGCCGAGGAACGAGCGCTGCACGCTCTGCACCTCGCCGCGGCCGGCGCAGATGTCGCACATCGCCGGGCTGCTGCCGGGCGCGCAGCCCGAACCGGTGCACTCGGTGCACAGCACCGCGGTGTCGACGGCGAGATCGCGCGTGACGCCGGTGGAGCACTCCTCCAGCGTGAGCGACATGCGGATCAGCGCATCGGCGCCGGGCTGAACGCGGCTGCGCGGGCCCCGCCCGCGGCCGCCGCCGCCCTGGCCGCCGAAGAAGGCGTCCATGATGTCGCCGAAGCCGAACGCGCTGAACGGATCACCGCCGCCCGCGCCGCCGCCCCCGCCGTTGCCGAGCGGATCGCCGCCGAGATCGACGACGCGCCGCTTCTCGGGATCCGACAGCACCTCGTACGCCGCGCTGACCTCGGCGAAGCGCTCCTGCGCCGCCGGATCGGGGTTCACGTCGGGGTGCAGCTCGCGGGCGAGCCTGCGGTACGCCCGCTTGATCTCGTCGGGCCCGGCGTCGGTCGCGACCCCGAGGATCCCGTAGTAGTCCCGTGCCACTCGCGCGTTCCCCATGATCCTTCTCGCTCAGAGAGTTCTGTTATCGCCCGGCAAGGATCTCACCCACGTACCGGGCGACTGCATGCACCGCCGCGATCGAGCCGGGGTAGTCCATCCGGGTGGGTCCGACCACGCCCATTCCGCCCAGAACCGTGCTGGTGCCGTAGCCGATGGAGAGCACCGACGTGTCGCGCATCTCCTCGACCTCGTTCTCCCCGCCGATCCTCACCGTGACGGTACCCGGATCCTGCGCGGAGGCGAGCAGCTTGAGCACCACCACCTGCTCCTCGAGCGTCTCCAGCACCTGGCGCAGCGTGCCGGGGAAATCGGCGACGTTGCGCGTGAGGTTGGCCGTGCCGCCGAGCACGAGCCGCTCCTCGGGGTGCTCGACGAGGGTCTCGATGAGCACCGTCGACAGCGTCGTGACGACGTCGCGGAGCGCCGCGGGCGCCGTCTCGGGCAGCTCGGCCACCGCCGCCGACGCGGCGCCGAGCGGGCGGCCCGACAGCGCGCCGTTGACCATCGTGCGGATGGCGCTCACGTCGTCGTCGGAGAGGACCTGGCCGAGGTCGACGACGCGCTGGTCCACCCGGCCGCTGTCGGTGATGAGCACCAGCATCAGCCGCGCCGGGGTGAGCGCGACGACCTCGCAGTGGCGCACGGTGGACCGCGTGAGCGTCGGGTACTGCACCACCGCCACCTGCCGGGTGAGCTGGGCGAGCAGCCGGACGCTGCGGCGCAGCACGTCGTCGAGATCGACCGCGCCGCCGAGGAAGGCCTGCACCGCCCGGCGCTCAGCCGCCGACAGCGGCTTGACCTCGGCCAACCGGTCGACGAACAGGCGGTAGCCCTTGTCGGTGGGGACCCGGCCCGCGCTGGTGTGCGGCTGGGCGATGAGCCCGTCCTCCTCCAGCACGGCCATGTCGTTGCGGACGGTGGCGCTCGAGACTCCCAGGTTGTGCCGGTCGACGATCATCTTGGAGCCGACGGGCTCCTGGGTGGACACGTAGTCGGCCACGATCGCGCGCAGGACCGCGAAACGGCGCTCCTCGGCGTTCATGGTGTCCAGTCTAGGCCGTGTCCCGCCTGGGCGTTCTGCGAGAGACTGCCACCCGTGCAGATCCGCATCGTCACGCTGCGGGCGATCGCCGACGGGACGGTCACCGCGCTCTACCGCCGCTGGGCCCGGCCGCGCGTGCTCCCGGGCGGAACCCAGCGCACGCCCGTCGGGGTGCTGGAGTTCACCGCCGTCGAGCCGGTCGAAGAGGCCGACCTCACCGCGGACGACGCCCGCGCCGCCGGGTTCGCCGACCTCGCCGCGCTGCGGGCGGCGCAGGTCGGGGAGGGCCGGATCTACCGCGTGACGGTGCGGCTGGCGGGGCCGGACCCGCGGGTGGCGCTCCGGGCGAGGTCCCGGCTGTCGGCCGCGGCCCGCGCCGAGCTCGCCGCGCGGCTCGACCGGCTCGACCGCGCCTCGCGGCGCGGCCCATGGACGGCGACGGTGCTGGACCTGATCGCCGAGAACCCCGGCGTGCGCGCCCCGGACCTGGCCGCCCGGCTGGGGCTGGACACGCTCCCGTTCAAGCGCGACGTCCGCAAGCTCAAGGAGCTGGGGCTGACCGAGAGCCTGGAGGTGGGCTACCGCCTCTCCCCCCGCGGCCGGGCCTGGCGACGCGCGCCGCGGACGATGCCGTGAACGCCGATCGGGCCGGCGACCAACAGTAGGCGTGAACCAACGACACGGCGTCACGCCCTTGGATCGGCCACCGGAGGTGCAGGTGCCCTCCGACGACCTGTGGGGACCGGACGCGGCCGAGGCGTTCGGCCGCATCTTCGACGAGCACTACGCCGGTATCCGCAGGTACCTGGCCCGGCGGATCGGCGAGCACACCGCCGACGACCTGGCGGCGGAGACCTTCCTGGTGGCCTACCGGGACCGGCACCGCTACGACCCGGCGCGCGGGCCGGTCCGGCCGTGGCTGTTCGGCATCGCGACCAACCTGCTGCGCCAGCACTGGCGGCAGGAGGCGCGCGGGTACCACGACAACGCCCGCGAGGACACGGCCCGGGAGCAGGCCACCGACTCCCACGACTCGCAGGTGGCCCGCCGTGTGGATGCCGAACGCGACGCACGACTGCTCGCGGCAGCACTCGTCCGGCTGGCCCCGGGCGACCGTGACGTGCTCCTGCTGAGCTGCTGGGGCGGCCTCGACGGGAACGAGATCGCCGCTGCGCTGGACATACCACCCGGGACCGTGCGGTCCCGCCTGCACCGCGCCCGGAACTGGCTGCGCGCGAACGTGCCGACAACCGATGAGGAGAACCGACATGCATGACGGAAAGCACAGCCCGATGTGGAGCGAGGACAGGCTCGACCGCGCGCTGGACACGCTGCGGGCCGGTGCCGGCGCCGGGACCGGTGCCGCACCGGCGGCCAGGGCCCGCCTGATGCTGGCCATCGGTGACCGTCCGGACGACCGCGGTGGTCCGTGGCAGCCGCCGCCCGGGGCCCTCTCCGTGCTCGACCCGCGGCGTCCACCGGCCGACCCGGTGCGGCGGCTGGGCGGGCGACGGGCGAGGTGGCTGGGCGCTGCGGCGGCGGTGGGCGTGCTCGCCACCGCGGCGCTCGCGGTGCAGTCCGTACGGCCCGATGGGCCGTCGGCGGAGGCCGCCGAGCTGCTGCACCGGTCGGCCGACCTGGTGTCCGCCGCGAGCGATCCGCCGATCGCGCCCGGCCAGTTCCGTTACGTCGTGACACACGCCTGGTACCGGCAGACGTTCGTGCTCGACCGCGACCGCGACGGGCAGGCCTCCGACGACCGCCCCTTCTCCTTCCTGGCCGAGGGAACCGTCGAGACGTGGATCCCCGCCGACCCGGACGCGGTCTGGACCGAGCGGCGGAGCGCGACCGGGAACGTGCGGTGGCAGCAGGGTGGCCCGGGCGTGCTCGCCGAGCTCTCCCCCGCCGACGCCGCGTTGGTGCGGGAGTCGCTCGGACGGTCGTCGACGACCGTCCGGGGGCCGGGCGGTGGCTACGCGGCCGGCGCGGAGCCGAGCTGGGGAGCTCCGACCGCGAAGTTCCTGGCCGGGCTCCCGCGCGATCCGCGGCAGCTGCTGGACCGGCTGCGCCACGACGCCCCGAAGAACAGCCGCGGCGACGTCGAGCTGCTCGTCAACGCCGCCGACCTGCTGCGCAGCGGGCTCGCGCCGGCGGACCTCAGGGCCGCGCTGTACAACGCCGTCAGCCTGCTCCCGGGCCTCGTGGTGACCGACGACGCGGCCAACCTGGACGGCAGGCGCGGCGTCTCCCTGGGCATGACCGACCCGGCCGGGGAGAAGGAGGAGATCGTGCTGGACCCGAAGGACGGCGCGTTCATCGGGGAGCGGGAGACCGACGCGGACGGGACGGTCAGCGCGTTCACCTCCGTCGGGTCGGGTGTCGCCGCGAAGGCCGGGGTCGCGCCGGGCGGATGACCGGAGCGGGC
Source organism: uncultured Pseudonocardia sp. (assembly GCA_964247105.1). Taxonomy (GTDB): domain Bacteria; phylum Actinomycetota; class Actinomycetes; order Mycobacteriales; family Pseudonocardiaceae; genus Pseudonocardia. The sequence goes on along the minus strand of CAXTTN010000024.1, from coordinate 15,707 downwards.
CCGCGACCCGGTCACCGGGGCGCGGGCCCGCCGGCCGGTGCGCACGACCCGGCCGTGGCGGCACACATCCGCCACACGACGTCACGCGGATCATGGCCTCCCGTGGCCGGGCGACGCTTCAGCCGGCGCTGGCTGCTCGTCGGCGCCGGGGCCGCCGCGCTCGTCGGCGCCGGGGCCGCCCAGCTGCCGGCCGCGGCGCTGACCGTCGATCCCGAAGACCTGCGCCGCCGCATCCGCGCCACCGTGCCGCCCTACGTCGGGTACGCGGAGAGCACCGGGCGGCTAGGGCTCCCGGAGATCCCGCAGCTGGAGTCGGTCACCGCGCTGCTGACGGGCACCTCCCGGGTCCGCGCCTACGTGGCCGGGCCCGACCGCTGGCGCGCCGATCAGCTGACCGGCGCGTTCGGCGACAGCGAGCGCGACACCTACCGCCTCGGCGCCGCCGAGTACATCTGGGACTTCGGCGCGGGCCGGCTCACCCGCGTGGTCGGCCAGGCGCCGCTGCGGCTGCCCCGCGCCGGTGACCTGCTGCCCCCCGACCTGGCCCGGCGCCTGCTCGGCCTGGCCCGCGCCGATCCGGTCACGGCCCTTCCGTCCCGCCGCGTCGCCGGTCGCGACGCGGCCGGCCTGCGGCTCGTCCCGTCCGATCCGGACACGACGGTCGGGCGCGTCGACATCTGGGCCGACCCCGCCACGGCGTTGCCGCTGCGGGTCGAGGTGGCCGCGCGCACGGGGCCGTCGTTGCTGGTCAGCGAGCTGCTGGAGGTCACCGACGGCCCGCCGGACCCCACCACGCTGCGGCCGACCGTCCCGCCCGGGACGGAGGCGGCCACCGCCACCGCGGCCGACGTCAGCGGTGCCCTGCGCACCCTCAACGCGGCACCGGCCCCCGATCGGCTGGCCGGCCGCGACCGCGTGAACCTGCCCAGCACCCCCGGTTCGGAGCTGCCCGGTGTCGGCGTCTACGGCACGGGGCTGGCCGGTTTCGTGCTGATCCCTCTCGGTGGCGAGTTCGCCAACCGCGCGGTGGACGGCGCCACCGCCGCGGGCGGCACGGCGATCACGGTGCCCGTCGGACGGGCCGCGCAGGTCGCCACGCCGCTGCTGTCGGTGGCGGCGTTCGCCCGCCGCCGGAGCGGGTCCCTGCTGATCGGCAGCGTCGCGCCGGCCGTCGTGGCGCAGGCCCTGCTCGAGCTGCCCCCGGCGCAGCGCCGATGAACGTCATCGAGACCACCGCGTTGACGAAGCGCTTCGGCCGCGTCACCGCCGTCGACGGCGTGAGCCTCGCCGTCCCCGCCGGTGTGCGGTTCGGACTGCTCGGGCCGAACGGCTCGGGCAAGACGACGCTCGTGCGGATGCTGCTGGGCCTGGTGCACCCGACGTCGGGATCGGTGGAGCTGTTCGGCGAGGCGATGCCACGCCACGCCGCCACGGTGCTCCCGCGCATCGGCGCGCTCGTGGAGAACCCGGCCGCGTGGCCGCACCTGTCCGGGCGCGCCAACCTCCGGCTGCTGGACGCCGCGGGCCGCGGCGGGCGGCGCGGCGACCGGCGCGACCGGGTCGAGGACGTGCTCGCCCGCGTCGGGCTCGCCGGGGTCGACCGCCGTCCGGTGAAGGCCTACTCGCTGGGCATGCGCCAGCGGCTCGGCATCGCGGCGGCGCTGCTGCGCGGCCCCGAGCTGCTCCTGCTCGACGAGCCGACCAACGGCCTGGACCCCCGCGGCATCGGCGAGATGCGCGAGCTGCTCCTGTCGCTCAACCGCTCGGGCGTGACGGTGGTGCTGTCGAGCCACCTGCTCTCGGAGGTCGAGGCGCTGTGCACGCGGGTCGGGCTGATGGACGCCGGGCGGCTCGTGCTCACCGAGGACCTCGACGTCCTGCGCGCCCCCACCGGCCACGTCCGCGTGCGCACGCCGGACCCGGGAGCGGTCGTCGGGCTGCTGAACGGGCAGGTGGTGCGCCGCGACGGCGACACCGTGGTCGTCCGCGCCGCCGACGCGGGCGCCCTGAACGCCCACCTCGTCGCGGCCGGGATCCGGATCACCGAGCTGGCCGCGGAGCGGCGGAGCCTCGAGCAGGTGGTGCTGGATCTCACCGGCACGAGCGCGGACCGGCTGGACGCATGATCGGCGTCGAGCTGCGGCTGATGCTGCGCAAGCGCCGGGTGTGGCTGTGCTGGCTGCTGCTGTGCGCGATCCCGACGCTGGTGGCGGTGCTGCTGTCCACCACCAACCTGGCGCCCGCACCGGGGCAGGGCGGCGCGTTCCTCTCGGCCGTGGTCAGCGACGGGCAGCTGTTCCCCGCGGCCGCGCTCGCGCTGGTGCTGCCGGTGTTCCTGCCGATCACCGTCGCGATCGTGTCCGGGGACGCGGTGGCCGGCGAGGCGAGCGCCGGGATGCTGCGCTACCTGCTCGTCCGGCCGGTCGGGCGCCTGCGGCTGCTGACCGCGAAGCTGGTCTCGGTCGGCGCCTACGTGCTGCTCGCGGTGCTCTTCGTGACGCTCACCAGCTACGTCGTCGGGGTCATCGCGTTCGGGTTCGGGGCCGACGCGAGCGTCGGCGGCGCGGGCGGGATCACGTCCCTGTCCGGGGCGGTGCTGACGCCCACCCAGCTCGCCGGGCGCACCGCGGCCACCGTCGGCTACCTCGCCCTGTGCATGCTCGCGATCGGCGCGATCGGCCTGTTCTTCTCGACGCTCACCGACTCGCCGCTGGCCGCCGCGCTCGGCGTGCTCGCGTTCGTGGTGGTGAGCGCGATCCTGCTGCCGCTCGACGCCGCCGCCGGCATCCGGTTCTACCTGCCGACCACCCACTGGCTGGCCTGGATCGACCTGTACCGCGACCCGATCCTGTGGCGCGCCGTCCGCCAGGGCGCGGAGGTGCAGGTGGGCTACATCCTGGTGGCGTTCGGGGCAGCATGGGCCAACTTCGCGACGAAGGACGTCACGAGCTGATCGGCGCGACGACAACCAGCCCGCGCGACCCGACCACAGCACCCCCTATCCCCACAATCAGCCCGCGCGATGCGGCTGGAGCGCCCCCCTTCCCGCAAGCAGCCCGCGCGATGCCGTTGCGGGGGCGCCTCATCACGGCACGCAGCCTGCTCGACGCGGTCAGGACCCCGCGGCGCGCAGCGTCGTGCAGTCGCCCGGCGGGTTCAGCTGCGCCGCGGACAGGGCCTCCAGCACCAGGCCCGTCACGACCGGGTCGCGGGGCAGGCCGCCGTGGTCGACCCGGGCGCCGGGGCAGAGGCCCTGGATCGGCACGTTCACCGCGCCGGCGAGGCGGGCCGAGTCCGGCGGGGTGACGACCTCGTCGTCGGTGGTCCAGATCGAGAGCCACGGCAGCAGCGTGCCGACGTCGGCGCGGGACAGCTCCGTCAGCTCCGCGCTGCCCGGCACCAGCTGCCGGCACGCGACGGGGCACGCGCCGGGCAGCGACGCGGCCCCGGCCGAGGCGAGCGTGGTGCCGGCCAGCGGCGCCCCGAGCGTGACGATGCGCCGGGCCTTGGCCGCGCCGTCGTCGCGGGCCGCCCACAGCCCGGCCACGACCCCACCCGCGGAGTAGCCGACGACGTCGACCGAGGGCGCGCCGCCCTTCAGCGCGGCGTCGGCGGCGGCGTTCAGGACGTCGACCTGCGCGGACAGGTCGCCCGTACCGTCCCCCACCAGCGCCAGGACCTCCGCCGGGCGCCCGGTGGCCCTGATCCGCCCGGCGAGCCCCGCCAGGCTCGCCTGCGACCCGCCGTACCCCGGCACGAGCAGCACCGGCCCCGGGACGTCCTGCGCCGGCCGCGCGGCGGGGTCGACGGACGGCCCGCGCCCGGCGACGGCCCGCACCCCGACGACGACACCGGCGAGGAGAACAAGAGCCGCCAGCAGCCCCATCAACAACCGCCGCCGCGGGCTCACCCGACCTCGCAGCCCACGTGGTGTCCGCGCAGCGCGCCGACCCGCTGCGAGGTGGCCACCCGGGCTGCGACGTGGGTCATGCCGTCGCTCCGGCCAGCAGCGTGTGGACCACCCGGTCGGCCAGGAGGCGGCCGCGGCGGGTCAGGACCACCCGGTCGCCCGCCCGCTCCAGCGGCCCGTCCGCCGCCGCCCGCTCCAGCAACCCGTCCGCCGCCGCCTGCGCAGCCGCCATCCGGCCGGCGCCGTCCAGCAGCGACAGCGGGAGGCCGGTCGCGAGGCGCAGCCGGAGCATCACCTGCTCCGTGTGCCGCTCGGCCGCCGTCAGCTCCTCGCGGTCGGCCTGCGGGGACTCCCCCGCGGCCAGCCGCGCCGCGTACCGGGCGGGGTGCTTGACGTTCCACCAGCGCACGCCCGCGAGGTGCGAGTGGGCGCCGGGGCCGATCCCCCACCAGTCCCCGTCATGCCAGTACCCGAGGTTGTGGCGGCACTCGGCGGACGGCGTGGCCGCCCAGTTGGACACCTCGTACCACCGCAGACCCGCCGCGGAGAGCCGGTCGTCGATCATCTCGTAGCGCGCGGCCGCCACGTCGTCGTCGGGCGCGGGCAGCTCGCCCCGGGCCACGCGGCGAGCCAGGGCCGTGCCGTCCTCGACGATGAGCGCGTAGGCCGAGACGTGGTCGACACCGGCGTCGAGGACGGCGTCGAGCGAGGCGCGCAGGTCGTCGTCGGTCTCGCCGGGCGTGGCGTAGATCAGGTCCAGGTTGAGGTGCGCGAACCCGGCCGCGCGCGCCTCGCGGGCGGCGGCGACGGCCCGGCCCGGCGTGTGCTTGCGATCGAGCACGGCGAGCACGTGCTGCGCGGCGGACTGCATGCCCAGCGACACCCGCGTGAACCCGGCCTCGGCCAGGCCCGCGAAGAACTCCGGCGACGTCGACTCCGGGTTGGACTCGGTGGTGACCTCCGCCCCGTCCGCGAGCCCGAACGTGTCGCGGACGGCGCCGAGCACCTCGCCCAGCCGCGCGGCCCCGAGCAGCGACGGCGTTCCGCCCCCCACGAACACGGTGTCCACCGGCCGCGACCCGACCGTCGCGGAGGCGAGCGCGAGCTCCTGGCGCACCGCGTCGAGCCAGCCGTCCGGGGATGCACCGGATCCGGCCAGCTCGGACGACGTATAGGTGTTGAAGTCGCAGTACCCGCAGCGGGACGCGCAGAACGGCACGTGGACGTAGATGCCGAAGGGGGGCTGCACCACGCCCAGGGTAGGCGTCCGGCGGCCGTGGGCCGGACAGTAGGTTGACGGCGGGACAAGGCCGCTGTCGGAAGGTGTCGGGATGTTCGTCGAGGGGCTTCGAGAACTGGTAGCGGAGCTGGAACGGCACCCCGGTGTCGAGCTGAGCTCGGCGGCGATCCGCCCGCCCGCCGACGAGCAGCAGCTGGCGGCGGCCGAGGCAGCGATGGGTGTGCCGCTGCCGGACGACCTGCGGGAGTTCTACCGCCAGGCCGACGGCGCGTCGATCAGCTGGCGGCAGCCCACGCCGGACGACGTCGACGCGGACTACCACGGCTCGATCGAGCTGCTGCCCGTCGATGAGGTGAGCCGGGACTGGCGCGGGATCGTTCATGATGACGACGACCCGGCCGACGATCCGGTGCGGCGGTGTCGCCCGGTCGACTTCTACCTGCCCAACCAGTGCGCCGCGTGGTACCAGCCCGACGACGCCCCGGCGTGCATGTGCCTGTGGTACCGAGGCGTGCCGCCGGTGGTGCTGCCGTGGAGCTTCACCGACTACTTCACGCGCCTGCTGGAGGGCCGGGGCGCCTTCGGGTGGTTCCCCGCGGCCGTTCGCTCCGCCGGGCACACCGTCGACCCGGACCTCGCCTCGCTCGAGCGGCAGTTCCACGACTGGTACCCGGTGCTCTTCGGGAGCGCCCGGCCCGCACCGGCCGCCGGCGGCGGGGTCGACGAGGTCGAGGGGGCGGCCGGTCCCGAGGAGCCGCAGCGGTACCGGGTCCGGGTGGTCGACCCGGCGCGGGGGGTCGACGTCACCGTGAGCGTGGCCGACGACGAGTACGTCCTCGACGCGGTCGAGGAACAGGGCGTCGCCCTGCCGTACACGTGCCGGGCCGGGGCCTGCCCCGACTGCGCGGGCCGGCTGCGCTCGGGTGAGGTGGACCAGGCCGAACAGTCCTACCTGAGCGCCGAGCAGCTGCGGGCCGGGGTCGTGCTCACCTGCGTGGCGTACCCGGCCTCCGACTGCGAGATCGAGATGGTGGCCGCCCCGCTGCCCGGCTGACCTGGCCGTCAGATGGCCGCCCCGCGCGCGGCCCGCCACTCCCGTGGCGACATCCCGTACTCGGCGCGGAACGCCCGGCTGAACGTCGCGAGGTCGGTGAAGCCCCAGCGCCGGGAGATGTCGGTGATCGACCGGTGGTCGGCGCGGTGGTCGAGCAGCTCGCGACGACATCGCTCCAGGCGCAGGCGCTGGATCTGCCGGGTGACGCTGGTGCCCCGCCCCGCGAAGAGCCGGTGCAGGTGGCGCGTCGACAGGAAGTGGGCGGACGCGATGGCGGCGGGGCCGAGATCGGGATCGGCCAGGTGCTCGAGGACGTAGGCGTCGATGCGCCGCAGGAGGTCCTCGCCCGCCCGGCCCGGGATCGCCGGCCGGGCGCACTCCCCCGCGACGGTCGTGACGAGCTCCGCCACCTCGTCGGCGAGCCGCACGCCCCCGGTGGCGCTCAGTGCGGGCGGGCAGCGGACGAGGTCGCCGAGCATCCGCCCGACGATCGCGCCGAGGCCGTCGGAGCCGCTCAGCGCGCGGGCCGTCAGCTGCTGCGAGACCGTGCCGTCCAGCGCGATCGTCGAGCGCGGCCACGTGAAGACCAGCAGTTCCCACTCGCCCGTCAGCCCCCAGTGGAACGGGCGGTCGGTCTCGTAGACGGCGAAGTCGCCCGGGGCGAGCACGGCCTCGCGACCGTCCTGCACCACCCGCGCCGCGCCCCGGGCGATCAGCCCCACCTGCAGGAAGGCCTCCGAGTCACGGCGGACCAGGCCCGGCGTGCGGCTGCACCCCTGCGTCCCCGACCGCACGGACGCGACCTTGAGGTGGCCCAGCTCGGCGGTGTCGACGCGGCCGGTGAACGCGTCGCGGCGGTCGGCGTGGATGTCGAGGGCGACGAAGTGCTCGCGGATGAGGTCGCGCCAGACGTCGAGGCGTCCGGTTTCAGCCGTGTCCATGTGACCTCCGCGGACGAGGGTAGGAGACGTGTCACCCGGGGACAACACGTGCGGCACGCAGCGCCAACCGCAGGTCGAGGGTCCGGCGCAGGATGCTGTGATGACCACGCCCACCACCGCCACGGCACCGGTCCCGGCCGCGCCCTCGGTCGAGGAGCACACGGTATGACCGCGACCCTGCCGATCACCGACGTCACCACGACGACCGTGCGGGCCGCGTGCCCGCACGACTGCCCGGACACGTGCGCGATGCTCGTGACCGTGGCCGACGGCAAGGCCGTGGAGGTGCGCGGCGACCCCGAGCACCCGTTCACGCAGGGCGGGCTCTGCGTCAAGGTCAACAACTACCAGGACAAGGTCTACAACCCCGACCGCGTGCTGTACCCGATGCGCCGCACCGGCCCGAAGGGCAGCGGCCGGTTCGAGCGGATCAGCTGGGACACCGCGCTCGACGAGATCGCGAGCCGGTTCCGGGCCACGATCGACGCCCACGGCCCCGAGTCGATCATGCCCGTGAGCTACCTGGGGACGCAGGGCATCCTCAACGGCCTCAACGTCGGCGACCCGTTCTTCAACGCGCTGGGCGCGACGGTCTCCGAGCGCACCTACTGCGACTCGGGCGCCTGCACCGCGTACACGATGACGATCGGTGCCACCGCGGGCGTCGACCCGGAGAGCCTCGTGCACTCCCGCTACATCATCATCTGGGCCTGCAACATGATCTCCACCAACCTGCACCTCTGGCCGTTCGTGGCCGAGGCGCAGCGCCGCGGGGCCAAGGTCGTGGTGATCGACCCGATGCGCCACCGCACCGCGAAGCGCGCCGACTGGCACATCCCGATCCGGCCCGGCACCGACGGCGCGCTCGCGCTGGCGATGATGCACGTGATCATCAACGAGGGCCTCACCGACGAGGCGTACGTCCGCGACCACACCCAGGGCTACGAGGAGCTCGTCGAGCGCGTGCAGGAGCACACGCCGGAGTGGGCCTCGGAGCAGACGGGGATCCCGGCCGACGACATCCGCACGCTGGCGCGGGAGTACGCGACGTCGTCGCCGTCGATGATCCGGATCGGGGTCGCCATCGAGCGGCACGCCGGCGGCGGCCAGACCGTCCGCTCGATCGCCTGCCTGCCCGCGCTCGTCGGCGCGTGGCGCAACGTCGGCGGCGGGCTGCTGCAGCTGCCGCTGTGGGCGCACCCGGTGAACTGGGGCGCGCTCATGCACCCCGAGCTGCAGACACAAGGCACACGGGTGGTCAACCAGTACCTGCTCGGCCGCGCGCTCACCGGCGAGATGGAGCTGGACCCGCCCATCAACGCGCTGATGGTCTACAACTCCAACCCGCTCGTCGTGTGTCCGGAGCAGGACAAGATGGCCGCGGGGCTGGCCCGGGAGGACCTGTTCACCGTGGTCAGCGACCACGTCCTCACCGACACCGCCCGCTACGCCGACATCGTGCTGCCCGCCACCACCCAGCTCGAGCAGAAGGACATCATGTTCAGCTGGGGCCACTTCTACATCACGCTCAACACGCCGGCCGTCGAGCCGCTGGGCGAGGCCGTGCCCAACACGGAACTGTTCCGCCGCCTCGCCGCCCGCATGGGCCTCACCGATCCGTGCTTCACCCGCACCGACGACGAGATCCTGGCCGAGGCGTACGACTGGTCGGCACCGGCGATGGAGGGCATCACCCTGGAGTCCCTGCGGGAGACCGGATGGGCGCGGCTGAACCTGCCGGGCCCCGACGAGTACGCCCCGCACGCCGAGGGCAACTTCCCGACGCCGTCGGGCAAGACCGAGTTCCGGTCGTCGATCGAGAACAACTTCGTGGTGCCGCTGTTCCGGCAGGGGAGCAACGACCACCAGCCGGGCCAGGAGGTCGACCCGGTGCCGCACTACGTCGCGCCCCGCGAGACGGCCGACTCCGGCTACCGGCTCAACCTCATCTCGCCCAAGTCGCACGCCTACATCAACTCCAGCGCGGGCGACCAGCCGGCGCAGAAGCGCGTGCAGGGCGAGCAGACCGTGATCATCCACCCGCAGGACGCCGAGGAGCGCGGCGTCACCGCCGGGCAGTACGTGCGCGTGTTCAACGACCGGGGCCAGTACGTCGCGCTCGCCGAGGTGAGCGACGAGATCGCGCCCGGCGTCGTCCTGTCGCCGATGGGGACCTGGCGCAAGAACGCGAAGGACGACGCGACGGTGAACGCCGTCAACCCGTTCGCCTTCGCCGACCTCGGCAACGCCCCGACGTTCTCCGACACGCGCGTCGAGATCGAGGTCGTCTAGGGCGTGTCCTGTAAGGGATCTGAGCTGGGATCGGTGATCATGCTCGGGTGGTAGGGCGTGGCGAGCTGACCGACAAGGCCTGGGCGCGGATCGAGCCGTTGCTCCCGCCGATCGAGACCGGTGGCCGCCGCTGGCGCGATCACCGTCAGGTGATCAACGCGATCCTGTGGAAACTGCGCACCGGGGCCCCGTGGCGAGACCTACCCGAGCGTTACGGGCCCTGGAAGACCGCGCATGAGCGGCTGCGGATCTGGACCTCCGACGGCACCTGGGACCGCATCCTCGACCACGTCATCGTCAAGGACGACGCCGTCGGGAACGTGGAGTGGACCTTCAGCATCGACTCCAGCAGCGTCCGGGCCCACCAGCACAGTGCTGGGGCCCGGAAAAAGGGGGCTGCACCACCGGGTGGGTCGAGGACCTCGCCGTCGACGGGGAAGCCCTCGGACGGTCCCGCGGCGGGCTGACCAGCAAGATCCACCTGGCCGTCGACGGCCGCGGCCTGCCCATGTCGATCATCCTCACCCCCGGCCAGGCCGGGGACAACCCGCAACTGCTGCCGCTGCTCGACCAGATCGCCGTGCACCGCGACGGGCCGGGCCGACCCCGCAAGCGACCGGAGCGGGTGTTGGCCGACAAGGCCTACTCCCACCCCTCGACCCGGGCGGCGATGCGCCGGCGCGGGATCGCGTTCACCAGCCCGGAGAAGTCCGACCAGATCGCCCGCCGCGCGGCGAAGGGCTCTCGTGGTGGCCGCCCACCCGCCTTCGATCCCGGGCTCTACGCCGACCGTAACGTGGTCGAGCGCTGCTTCAACCGGCTCAAGCAGTTCCGCGACCTGGCCACCCGCTATGCCAAACGCGTCGCCTACTACCGCTCCGAGATCACCATCGCCGCGATCGTGTTGTGGCTGCGTACCGACTTACAGGACACGCCCTAGAACCCCGCGAGTCGACCGATCCAGCACGCAGAATTCGCCGATCGAGTACGCGGCGCATCCGTGCTGGATCGGCGAAGAAGGCGTGCCGAGATCGTCGACTCGCGGGGCGGGCTCGGCCCCCCAGCGCGAGTCGACCGGCCCGGCACACCGAGGTCGCCGATCCGGCACGGCACCGGCCGGGTGTGAATCCGCTCCCAGCATGCGGACGGTGTTGGCCCACTGACCGGACAGGTGGCACTCTGGGAGCCGTGTCCGTGCCGACCCTGCGCCTCGTGGCCCGCCGCCACGTCGACCTGCAGCGGGTGAGCAGCGCGCTCTGTCGCTGAACGCGTCCCGGCTCGGCACGTCCCCCACCACACGAAGGACACCTGCGTGTCTACTCCCGTCAAGCGCAAGCGCGGCGAAGGCCAGTGGAAGCTCGGCCATCGCGAACCGCTGAACCCGAACGAGCGCACCAAGAAGGACGACGACGGGCTCAACGTCCGCGCGCGGATCGAGAACGTCTACTCCAAGCGCGGGTTCGACTCGATCGACCCGGCCGACCTGCGCGGCCGGATGCGCTGGTGGGGGCTCTACACGCAGCGCCGCCCCGGGATCGACGGCGGCCGCACCGCGGCGCTGGAGCCCGAGGAGCTCGACGACTCCTACTTCATGCTCCGCGTGCGCCTCGACGGCGGCGCGCTCACCACCGAGCAGCTCCGCGCGCTGGGTGAGATCAGCCAGACCTACGCCCGCGACACCGCGGACATCACCGACCGGCAGAACATCCAGTACCACTGGATCGACATCGTCGACATGCCGGCGATCTGGGCCCGGCTCGAAGGCCTCGGCATGATCACCACCGAGGCCTGCGGCGACACCCCGCGCGTGATCCTCGGCTCGCCGGTCGCCGGGATCTCCTCCGACGAGGTGCTCAACCCGCGCCCGGCGATGGACGAGATCATCGCCCGCTACGTCGGCAACCCCGAGTTCTCCAACCTGCCGCGCAAGTTCAAGACCGCGATGTCGTGGCAGCAGGACGTGGCGCACGAGATCAACGACGTGTCGTTCATCGGCTCGGTGCACCCGGAGCACGGCCCCGGCTTCGACGTCTGGGTCGGTGGCGGCCTGTCCACCAACCCGAAGATCGCGCAGCGGCTGGGCGCCTGGGTGCCGCTCGACGAGGTGCCCGACGTGTGGGCCGGGATCATCTCGGTGTTCCGCGACTACGGCTACCGCAGGCTGCGCCACCGCGCGCGCATCAAGTTCCTCGTCGCCGACTGGGGTGCCGCGGAGTTCCGGCGCGTCCTGGAGGAGGAGTACCTGGGCCGGAAGCTGGTCGACGGGCCCGCGCCCGCGACGCCCGCCGCACCGATCGACCACATCGGCGTGCACAAGCAGAAGGACGGCCTCAACTACGTCGGCGCCGCGCCCGCATCGGGCCGGGTCTCGGGCACCACGCTCGTCGCCCTCGCCGACGCCGTCGAGAAGGCCGGCTCGGGCCGCGTCCGGCTGACCCCGCAGCAGAAGGTCGTCGTGCTCGACGTCCCCGACGCCGCGCTGGACGCCCTGAAGGCCGACCTCGACGCGCTGGGCCTGCACGCCGAGCCCTCGCCGTGGCGCCGCGCCACCATGGCGTGCACCGGCATCGAGTTCTGCAAGCTCGCGATCGTCGAGACCAAGGAGCGCGCGATCCGGCTGGTCGAGGAGCTGGAGAAGCGCCTGGCCGACGTGCACCCGGACGTGCCCATCTCGATCCACCTCAACGGCTGTCCCAACGCGTGCGCCCGCACGCAGATCGCCGACATCGGGCTCAAGGGCCAGATCGTCACCGACGCGAGCGGCAACCAGGTCGAGGGCTTCCAGGTGCACCTGGGCGGCGGCCTCGGCCTCGACGCCGGCTTCGGCCGGAAGCTGCGCGGCCTCAAGGTCACCAGCGCCGAGCTGGGCGACTACGTCGACCGCGTGGTCCGCCGCTTCGCCGAGGAGCGGGCCGACGGGGAGCGCTTCGCGCAGTGGGTGCTGCGGGCCGACGAGGACTCCCTCAAGTGACGCACTTCGGAGCCGGGGCGGGCCCTCGACGGCGTTCCGGCTCCGAGGTGCGGGTGGGTGGCGGGAATGAGTGAGCGCGCCGTGCCCTTCTACTGCCCGTACTGCGGGGACGAGGACCTGCGACCGGCCGAGGCCTCCCACGGGGCCTGGTACTGCGGATCGTGCCTGCGGACGTTCTCGCTCAAGATGATCGGTATCGGAGTTCCGGAGGTCCAACGATGAGTGTCGCCACCGAGGTCGACCTGAGGGCGGTCGCCGAACAGGGGGCCGCCGCTCTGGGTCCGGACGCGAGCGCCCAGGAGCTGCTCGCCTGGGCCGCCGCGACGTTCGGCCGCACTGATTCTCGGGCCCGCGAGCGACCCTTCGGTCGGTTGATCGTCGCCTCCAACATGCAGGACGCCGTGCTGGTGGACCTGGCCGCGACGGCGCTCCCCGGCGTCGAGATCCTCTTCCTGGAGACCGGCTACCACTTCGCGGAGACCATCGGCACCCGCGACGCCGTGCAGCTCACCTACGACGTCCGGATCGTCAACGCCCAGGCCGCGCGCTCGGTGGCGGAGCAGGACGCCGAGTTCGGCAAGGACCTCTTCGCCCGCGACCCCAACCGGTGCTGCGCGATGCGCAAGGTCGAGCCGCTGGCCCGCACGCTGGCCGGCTACGACGCCTGGGTCACGGGCGTGCGCCGCGTCGAGGCCCCGACCAGGGCGAACACGCCTTTGATCAGCTATGACGAGAAGTTCGGGCTGGTGAAGGTCAACCCGCTCGCCGCGTGGAGCGACGAGGACATGGACGCCTACATCCGCGAGCACGCCATCCTGGTCAACCCGCTCGTCGACGCCGGCTACCCGAGCATCGGCTGCGCGCCGTGCACCGCGAAACCGGCCCCGGGCGCCGATCCCCGGAGCGGCCGCTGGGCCGGCACCGGCAAGATCGAGTGCGGGTTGCACGTCCAGTGAGCGCCCCCGCCGCCCCGGCCCCGTTGCAGCATGGTGGCTCTACTCCAACGAGATCGGAGTAAGGCCACCATGCTGCAGTCCCGGCTGGCCCTCGACGCACTCGACGCGCTGGAGTCCGAGTCCATCCACATCTTCCGCGAGGTGGCCGGCGAGTTCGACCGGCCCGTGATCCTCTTCTCCGGCGGCAAGGACTCGACGCTGCTGGTGCACCTGGCCGTCAAGGCGTTCGCGCCCGCGCCGGTGCCGTTCCCGCTGCTGCACGTCGACACCGGGCACAACTACCCCGAGGTCATCGCGTTCCGCGACCGGCTGGTCGCCGGGCGCGGGCTGCGGCTGGAGGTGGCGCACGTCCAGGACTGGATCGACGACGGCCGCCTCACCGAGCGCCCCGACGGCACGCGCAACCCGCTGCAGACCGTCCCGCTGCTCGACTCCATCGTCGAGGGCCGGTACGACGCCGTGTTCGGCGGCGGGCGCCGCGACGAGGAACGCGCGCGGGCCAAGGAGCGGATCCTGTCCCTGCGCGACGCGTTCGGCCGCTGGGATCCCCGCAGCCAGCGCCCCGAGCTGTGGAACCTCTACAACGGACGCCACGCCCCCGGCGAGCACGTGCGGGTGTTCCCGATCTCCAACTGGACCGAGCTCGACGTCTGGCGCTACATCCGGCGGGAGGAGATCGAGCTGCCGTCGATCTACTACTCCCACCGGCGCGAGGTGTTCCGCCGCGACGGGATGCTGCTGGCCGAGGGCCCGTGGGGTGGCCCGCGCGGCGCCGAGCGCCTGGAGCTGAGGACCGTCCGCTACCGGACGGTCGGCGACGGCTCGTGCACCGGCGCCGTGGAGTCCACCGCCACCACCCTCGACGAGATCATCGCCGAGGTCACGGCGTCGCGGTTGACCGAGCGCGGCGCCACCCGCGCCGACGACCGGCTGTCCGAGGCCGCCATGGAGGACCGCAAGCGCGAGGGCTATTTCTGATGACTCGTCTCACCCGCCCCGCCGACTCCGCAGGCTCCGTCGGCTTCCATCCCCCGAGGGACCTGCTCCGCTTTGCCACGGCCGGCTCCGTCGACGACGGCAAGTCCACCCTCGTCGGACGCCTGCTCTACGACACCAAGTCGGTCCTCGCCGACCAGATCGAGGCCGTCCACCGCGCCTCGGTCGACAAGGGACTGTCGACGCCGGACCTGTCCCTGCTGGTCGACGGCCTGCGGGCCGAGCGCGAGCAGGGTATCACCATCGACGTCGCCTACCGCTACTTCTCCACCCCGACCCGCGAGTTCGTCCTCGCCGACACCCCCGGCCACGTCCAGTACACCCGCAACACCGTCACCGGCGCGTCGACTGCGGAGCTGGCCGTGCTGCTCGTCGACGCCCGGCACGGCATCGTCGAACAGACCCGCCGCCACGCCGCCGTCCTGGCCCTGCTCAAGGTCCCGCGCCTGGTCCTGGCGATCAACAAGATCGATCTCGTCGACTACGACGAGGCCGCGCTCACCGCCATCGCCAAGGACTTCGCCGGGCTCGCCCGCTCGCTGGGGTTCACCGACGACGCGGTCGTGACGATCCCGGTGTCGGCGCTGGTCGGCGACAACGTCGTCGACCACTCCGCCCACACCCCCTGGTACGACGGCCCGACCCTGCTCGGGCACCTGGAGTCGGTTCCGGTCACCCCGCCCGAAGCGGACGCGCCGTTCCGCATGCCCGTCCAGTACGTGATCCGCCACCACCCGACCGACTACCGCGGCTACGCGGGCCAGGTCGCCTCCGGCACCGTCCGTCCCGGTGACGAGGTCGTCGTGCTGCCCGGCGGCACCCGCACCACCGTCGCGGGCGTCGACACCGCCGACGGACCCCTCGACGCCGCCGGGGCCGGCCGCAGCATCACCGTGCGGCTCGCCGACGACATCGACATCTCCCGCGGCGAGGTCCTGGCCTCCGCGGCGCAGCCCCCGACCGTCACGAGCGAGCTGGACGCCACGCTGTGCTGGCTGTCGGACAAGCCGCTGCGCCCGGGCGCCCGGCTGCTGCTCAAGCACGGCACCCGCACCACGCAGGTGATCGTCGGGGCGCTCGGCGACCGGCTCGACACCGACACCGTGTCCTACGTGGACGCGCCGGCGACGTTGACCGTCAACGACATCGCGCGGGTCAGCCTGCGCACCGCCGACCCCCTGCCCGTCGACGACTACGCCGCCATCCGCGCCACCGGCAGCTTCCTGCTCATCGACCCGCCCACCGGCAACACCCTGGCGGCCGGCCTCGTCGGCACGCCGCTCGTGCTCGGCGGCTAGTAGACCGTCGCCTCTAAGATTCGGGGTATAGGTGTCGGAGTTTGGTGCG
>CAXTTN010000023.1:0-36027 GCA_964247105.1 uncultured Pseudonocardia sp. | reverse complement strand
CCAGCCCTGCATCCGGGCCAGGACCGCCGACGAGATCCTCGACAGCGTCGCCAACCACCGCAGGCGAACTACCGACTCAGGACACTAGCCGGTCACCCGGTCGAGCCACTCGGTCAGCAGGTGCCGTTCGGCGCCGGTCAACGCGTCGAGCCGGGGCGCGAGCGCACGGAGGGCGACGGCCGTGGCCACCGGGCCGCCGTCCGGCTGCTCGGGCGCGTCGGTCAGGATCTGCCCGAGCACGGCGTCGAACAGGCACGCGGCGAGACCGGCGTCGCGGTGCTCGACCGGCGTCGACAGCAGGGTCAGGACGGCGCCGGTGCCGGCGGCATGGATGAGGTCGGCGGCGCGGCGCTCGCTCACCCGGAGCCGTCCGGTCGCGGCGAGCCGGTGGACCCGCGACTCCAGGACGCGCCGGCCCGCCTGAGCCGCGGGCGAGTGCCGGTCCGGGTCGCTGAGGAGGCTGAACAGGGCCGGGTTCGCCAGGCCGAAGTCGATCTGCGTCTGCCATCCGGCGCGCAGGTCCTCGAGCGGATCGACGTCGTCGGCCGACGCCGCCCGCACGATCTCCGCCTTGGCGGCCACGTGGGCGGCCATGACGTGCTCGGCCACGGCGTCGAGCAGGCCGTCCTTGTCGCCGAAGAGGCGGTAGATCGTGGGGGCCTGCACGCCCGCGCCCTCCGCGACCCCCCGCGTCGTCACCGCCGCCGGGCCGCGCTCGTGGAGGAGGCGCGCGGCGACGTCGACGATCCTCGATCGCGTGTCGCCCATGTAGCGATGTTAACGCAGCTGCGCTTCCGCGGGCATTTCCAGTGCTACCGTGCTACTGATTCCATCGATAACGCAGGAGCTGATCATGATCATCGTCACCGGCGCGACCGGCGCCCTCAACGGGGCCACCGTCGACCACCTGCTCGACCACGTCCCCCCGCACGAGATCACCGTCGTCGTGCGCGACGCCGCCAGGGCCGAACGGTTCGCCGAGCGCGGGATCGCGGTCCGCACCGGCGGCTACGCCGACCCGGCCTCGCTCCCCGCCGCCTTCGACGGCGCCGACCAGCTGCTGCTCGTCTCGTCGAACGACCCGGGCGTGGACGCCGTGGGCCTGCACCGCGCCGCGATCGACGCGGCCGTCGCGGTCGGCGTCGGGCGCATCCTCTACACGAGCCACCAGGGCGCCGCGCCCGACACTCCGTTCGGCCCCGGGCGCGTCCACTTCGCGACCGAGCAGCTGCTCGCCGCGTCCGGCGTCGCCTGGACCTCGCTGCGCAACGGCTTCTACGCCCACAGCCTCGGCTGGCTGGCCGGGCCGTGGCGCGAGACGGGCCGCATCGCCGTCCCGGCCGACGGTCCCGTGTCGTGGACGGCGCGCGAGGACGAAGCCGAGGCCGCCGCCGTCATCCTCGCCTCGAACGGCGCGTACGACGGGCCGACCACGATCACCGCCCCCACGGCCCCGACGTTCGCGGAGATCGCGGCGATCGCGTCCGAGCTGACCGGGCGGGCGATCGACGTCGTGGTGGTGGGTGAGGACGAGTGGATCGCCGCCCAGCCGGACGCCGACAGGGCGCGCTTCATCATCGGCATGTACCAGGCCGCCGAGAAGGGCTTCTTCGCCGGCGTCGATCCCTTACTCGCTTCGCTGCTGGGCCGCGAGCCGAGAACCGTGCGCGACGTGCTCTCCGCGCCGTGACGATCGGCACGGTCCGGGACGGGAAGGGCTGAGCGGCGGGGCCGGTTCCAACCCCACGTGAAGCCGCTCTCCGAAGACAGTGCCCTCCTGCAGCCCGTCACCGCCGGTGCCCTGCAGGCCGCCAACCGCATCTGGCTGGCCCCCCTGACGCGCAACCGCGCCGACGCCGACGGCACCCCCAACGACCTCAACGTCGAGTACTACCGCCAGCGCGCCGGCGCCGGTGTCGTGATCAGCGAGGGCAGCCAGCCCTCCGCGGTCGGCCAGGGCTACATCAACACCGCGGGCGTCGTCACCGACGCCAACGAGGCCGGCTGGAAGCGCGTCGCCGACGCCGTCCACGCCGACGGCGGGCAGCTCGTCGTCCAGCTCATGCACGTGGGTCGCATCGCGCCGGTGGAGGGCCACCAGCCCGTCTCGTCCACCGCGACCGCCGCGGCCGGCGAGATCTTCACCGCCGACGGCATCAAGCCCTTCGCCGCGCCGCGCGCGCTGGAGACCGCGGACCTGCCTGGTGTCGCCGCCGAGTTCGCCGACGCCGCGCGCCGGGCCGTCCGGGCCGGGGTCGACGGCGTCGAGCTGCACGCCGCCAACGGCTACCTCCTGCACCAGTTCCTCGCCGACGGCGTCAACGACCGCACCGACGCCTACGGCACCCACCGCGAGCGCTTCGTCGTCGAGGTCGCCCGCGCGACGGCCGAGGCGATCGGCGCCGACCGCGTCGGCATCCGGCTCTCGCCCGGGCACCCGTTCAACGACATCACCGAGGACGACCTGTCGGTCTACGAGACCCTCGTCGCCCAGCTCGCCGAGCTGGACCTGGCCTACCTGCACGTGCTGGCCGAGGCCGACGACCCGATCGTGGGCAAGCTGCGCGCGATCTGGCCGAACACGTTCGTCCTCAACACCGGTTTCGGCGTCGACGACGACCGTGACGAGATCGAGCGCCTCGTCGCCGACGGTGTGGCGGACGCCGTGACCGTCGGCCGCCCGTTCATCGCCAACCCCGACCTCGTCGAGCGCTGGGCGCAGGGGGCGGAGCTCAACGAGCCCAACCCCGAGACGTTCTACGGCGGCGGCGCCGAGGGCTACACCGACTACCCGCGCCTCGCGGGCTGAGACCACCCCTTCCGGGCTCGATCAGCCCGGACGCGGTGACGGCGCGGGCGTCGGGGAATCCCCCGGCGCCCGCCCCGGTCGTTCCGGTGCCGGCCACCGGACCCCGTGATCACCGTCTCGGGACGCACGACCGCGCACCCCACGGCTCCGCGTCCACGGATACCGATCATGATGCGGACGGCCGCCGCTGATCGCCGCACTGGGACGCACAACCGCGCCCAGCGCAGCTGCGCGCCCCCGAACGTTGATCATGCGGGCACCGTCGGGCGCCCGCCGAAGCAGCGCCCGACCGTGCCCCGGCCGATCCGGCCGACGCGGCTGCCCCGGGCCGCTGATCACGGCGAGAAGGTCCCCGCCGGGCGGCTGCGGGCGACCATCCGCCCGTGATCAGCGCGGTGGTGACGGCGGCCGGTAGCGTTGGTCCCGCCATGAGCGCCACTGTCCAGGCCACCTCGCTCGCCGCCGGCCACGGCGCCCGCGTCCTGTTCGCCGACCTCGACCTCGTGATCGCCCCCGGCGACGTGGTCGGGCTCGTCGGGGCCAACGGGGCCGGGAAGTCCACGCTGCTGCGCCTGCTCGCCGGGGAGGACGACCCCGAGGAGGGCACGATCGCCGTCAGCCCGCCGGACGCGACGGTCGGGCACCTCCCCCAGGAGCACGAACGCCGCGCAGGGGAGACGGTGGCCGCGTTCCTCGCCCGCCGCACCGGCGTCACCGCCGCCCAGATCGCGATGGACGCCGCCGCCGAGGCGCTGGCCGAGGGCGGGCCCGGCGCCGACGACACCTACGCGGCGGCGCTGGATCGCTGGCTCGCCCTCGGCGGCGCCGACCTCGACGAGCGCGCGGGCGAGGTCGCCGCCGACATCGGGCTGGCCGTCGATCTCGACACCCCGATGTCGGCCCTGTCCGGGGGCCAGGCCGCGCGGGCGGGGCTCGCGGCCCTGCTGCTCTCGCGCTACGACGTCCTGCTGCTCGACGAGCCCACCAACGACCTGGACCTCGACGGGCTGGAGCGCTTGGAGCGCTTCGTCCAGGGGTTGCGGGGTGGGCGGGGAGCCAGCACGGTGATCGTCAGCCACGACCGCGAGTTCCTGGCCCGGACGGTCACGCGCGTCGTCGAGCTGGATCTCGTGCAGCAGCAGGTCGGCGTCTACGACGGTGGCTACGACGCCTACCTGGCCGAGCGCGAGGTCGCCCGCCGGCACGCGCGCGAGGCCTACGAGGAGTACGACGACAAGCTCGGCGGGCTCAAGGACCGCGCGCAGATGCAGCGCAACTGGATGGCCCAGGGCGTGCGCAACGCCCGCCGGAAGTCGCCCGACAACGACAAGATCGGCCGCAACAAGCGCGCGGAGACCAGCGAGAAGCAGGCCGCGAAGGCGCGCCAGACCGCGAGGATGATCGAACGGCTGGACGTCGTCGAGGAGCCCCGCAAGGAGTGGGAGCTGCGGATGACGATCGCGGCGGCGCCGCGTTCGGGCACCGTCGTGGCGTCGATGTCCGGTGCGGTGGTGCGCCGGGGGTCGTTCACGCTCGGGCCGGTGGACGCCCGCGTCGACTGGGCCGACCGCATCGTCATCACCGGTGCCAACGGCTCCGGCAAGACCACGCTGCTCGGGGCGCTGCTCGGCCGCATCCCCGTCGACGCCGGGACCGCGGGGCTCGGCTCGGGCGTCCGCGTCGGGGAGATCGACCAGGCCCGCGGGCTGTTCCTCGGCCCGGAGCCGCTGGCGCGGGCGTTCGGAGAGGCGGTTCCGGACTGGCCCGAGTCCGACGTGCGGACGCTGCTGGCCAAGTTCGGCCTCACCGGCGACCACGCGCCGCGGCCGGCGGGATCGCTCTCGCCCGGCGAGCGGACGCGCGCCGCGCTGGCGCTGCTGCAGGCCCGCGAGGTGAACCTGCTGGTGCTCGACGAGCCCACCAACCACCTGGACCTGCCGGCCATCGAGCAGCTGGAGCAGGCGCTGGACGGCTTCGCGGGAACGGTCCTGCTGGTGACGCACGACCGCCGCATGCTCGACACGGTGCGCACCACCCGCCACTGGGAGGTGGCGGCCGGTCGGCTCACCGAGCGGTGAGTGGGCCTGGCGGTGCAGCGCCTGTCGGGCCGCACCGCCAGGCACCGCTCAGCCGAGGATCAGCCGAACTCGTCCGGGTCCGGGCCGACGCGGGTGCCGTTCTCCAGCTCCGCGATCGTCGCCAGGTCGTCGTCGGCGAGCTCGACGTCGAAGATGTCGATGTTCTCGGCGATCCGCGACGGGGTGGTCGACTTCGGGAAGACGATGTTGCCCAGCTGCAGGTGCCACCGCAGCACGATCTGGGCCGGGCTCTTGCCGTACTTCTCGGCGAGCGCGGCCAGGCTCGGCTCGTGCAGGAGGTCGCCGCCCTGCCCGCCGATGGGGCTCCACGCCTCGGTCGCGATGCCGTGCGCCCGGTGGTACTCGCGCAGCTGCGACTGCGGCAGGTAGGGGTGCAGCTCGATCTGGTTGACCGCGGGCACCGTCCCGGTCTCGGCGGCGAGCCGCTCCAGGTGCGCGATCTGGAAGTTGGAGACGCCGATCGCGCGGGCCTTCCCGTCGGAGGCGAGCTTCTCGAACGCGGCCCAGGTCTCCACGAACCTGTTCTCCGCCGGGCGCGGCCAGTGGATGAGGAACAGGTCGACCTGGTCGAGGCCGAGCTTGCGCAGGCTCTCGTCGAGCGCGGGACCGGCCTTGTCGGCGCCGTGCTGGTCGTTGTTCAGCTTGGTGGTGATGAAGAGCTCGCCGCGGGGCAGCCCGGACGCGGCGATGGCCTGCCCGACCTGCTCCTCGTTGCCGTACATCTGCGCGGTGTCGATGTGCCGGTATCCGGCGTCGAACGCGGCGAGCACGGTCGCGGCGGTGTCCTCGGGCTTCACCTGGAAGACGCCGAAGCCGAGCTGGGGGATCCGGACGCCGTTGTTCAGGGAGATGTTCGGTACGTCAACCATGCTGTTGAGGTACCCGCATCAGCCCGTCCAGACACGCCCGATCGCTGTGACGAGCGACGCGGCCTGGGCGCGGCCCGCCCGTGCGGACGCGGCGCGCTGCGCGGGATCGAGGACGTTCCGGCCGATCGCGGCGAGGGCCGCCGTGTCCGGGCTCGCCAGCCCGACGCGCGCTCCGGCCGCCCGCAGCGCCGCCACCTGCGGTTCCACCCCGACCATCGGCCCGACGCCACGGATCAGCGGGGCCAGCACCACCACCCGCTCGCACCCGGCGGCGAGGTCGGCGTTGACCGGCGAGCGCATGCCGCCGTCGACGTAGCGGCGGTCGCCGATGGTGATCGGCGGCCACACCCCGGGCACCGCGCAGCTCGCGGCGACGGCCGCCACGAGCGGCACGCCGGAATCGCGGTCGAACACCCGGAACGCGCCGCTCCGCGCGTCGACCGCGGTGATCCGCAACGTGCGGCCGGGCCACTCGTGCACGGGGAGGCGCTCACTGATCACGTCGATCCGTTGCTGCTCCGGAACGGTGTGCGCGCGCAGGGCGAGCGCGCCGAGCCGGGCCCGGACCTTCTCCGGCGCGCGCGACCCCGCCACGAACGCCAGCCCGAAGCGCAGCATCGTGCCCCGGCCCATCGCCGCCGCGACCTCCCCGTCGGGCGGGACGAGCTGGGCGGCGTAGCGCTGCTCGAGGTCGATACCCGTCGCGACCTGCGCGCCGACGACGGAGCCCGCCGAGGTGCCGATGACGACCTCGGCGTCGCCGAGGTCGACGCCGAGCTCGGCGAGCCCGGCGAGCAGGCCCAGCTCCCACGCGATCCCGGTGATCCCGCCCCCGCCCAGCACCAGCGCCCGGCTCGTCATGCCCCGATCATGTCAGCGTTCGCCCCGACCGGCGACGAGACCTGCGGTGATCGCCGGACGGCCGGGAACGCGCCCGGACGACGATCACGGCTCGCCGGGACCCGGCCGGGCGGACGCGGAATCCGGGCACCGGGCCGCGCCGGCTCGCGGGTCAGGGGTGCAGGCCGAGGGCCGCGGCGGCCAGCTGGGCCAGGTGCACCGGTTCGCGCGTGCCGGCCTGGCGGAGCTGGGTGCGGCAGCTGAAGCCGTCGGCCAGCACCGCGACGTCGTCGGCCGCGGCACGCACCGCGGGCAGCAGCACCCGCTCCGCGCACGCCATCGACACCTCGTAGTGCCCCTTCTCGAACCCGAAGTTGCCGGCGAGGCCGCAGCAGCCGGAGTCGAGCACCTCGGCGTCGATGCCCAACGCCGCCATCGCGATGCCGTCGGCCTCCGTGCCGAGCTCGGCGTGCTGGTGGCAGTGCACCTGCACCAGCGCCTTCTGCCGCGGTCCGACGGCGGCGGCCCGCAGCTCGTCGGCGTGCTCGGCGAGAACCTCGGCGAACGTGCGCACCCCCGTCGCGAGCGCGGCGGCGAGCGGCTCGTCGGGCAGCAGCTCGGGCCCGTCGGCCTTGAGCGCGGCGGTGCAGGAGGGCTCCAGCCCGACGACGGGCACGCCCGCGGCCAGCCACGGCTCGATCGTGCGCAGGCTGCGGCGCAGCACCCGGCGCGCGGCGTCGACCTGGCCGGTGGAGGTCCAGGTCAGCCCGCAGCACACGGCCCGCGGCGGCAGCTCCACCGAGTACCCGACGGCCTCGAGCACGGCGACGGCGTCGGCGGCGATGGAGGGGTCGAAGTGATTCGTGAACGTGTCCGGCCACAGCAGCACCCGCCCCAGGGCCGCCCCACCCACGGCACGTTCCGCGGGCGCGATGCCGTTCCGGGCCCCACCGAGAGCACGTTCCGCGGGCGCGATGCGGTTGCGGGGGCCCCCCAGAGCGCGTCGCGCGGGCTCGATGCGGTTCTGGGGGGTCCGGTTCGTGGCCGTGAAGGTGCGGCGGGCGATCGCGGGGATCGCCCGCTCGTGCGTGATGCCCCCCGCGCGCTTCGCCAGCGCGCCAAGGGGCCCTCTCGCCAGCGCGTTCACCGCATCCACGGCTCTGGCCGGGAGCCGCCCGACCAGCCCCATCCACCGCGGCAGGGCCCCCATCGAATAGTGCGACGCGGGGCGCAGCCTCCCCTTGTACCGCTGCGCCAGGAACTCGGTCTTGTAGGACGCCATGTCCACGCCGACGGGGCAGTCTCGCTTGCAGCCCTTGCACGACAGGCAGAGGTCCAGCGCCTCCTCCACCTCCGGCGCCTGCCACCCCCCGGTGATCACCTGCCCGTTCGCCATCTCGAACAGCAGCCGCGCGCGGCCCCGCGTGGAGTGCATCTCCTCGCCGGTGGCGCGGTAGCTGGGGCACATCACGCCGCCGGACTCCGTGACGCACTTGCCCACCCCCAGGCAGCGGCGCGTCGCCCGGGTGAACGAGCCGCGGTCGTGCCCGAAGGCCAGCATCGGCTCGTCCCGGATCGTGGGCAGGCCGACGAAGACGCGCAGGTCCTCGTCCAGCTTCGCCGGCCGGACGACGCGGTCGGGGTTCATCCGGCCCGCCGGATCCCAGATGCCCTTGAACTCCTCGAACGCTCGGATGATCTCCGGCGGGTACATGCGCGGCAGCAGCTCGGCCCGCGCGGCGCCGTCGCCGTGCTCACCCGACAGCGAGCCGCCGTGCGCGACGGCGAGGTCGGCGGCGTCCTCCATGAAGCCGCGGAAGTTCGCGATGCCGGCCGTCGTGAGCAGGTCGAAGTCGATCCGGACGTGCAGGCAGCCGTCGCCGAAGTGGCCGTAGTAGGCGCCGCGGCGGTCGTGCGAGGCGAGCAGCGCGTCGAACTCCCGCAGGTAGGCCCCGAACCGCTCGGGCGGGACGGCGGCGTCCTCCCACCCGGGCCACGCCTCGCCGCCGTCGGGGGACCGGGTCAGGATGCCGGCGCCGTCCTCGCGGATCCGCCACAGCGCCTTCATCTGCGCGGGATCGTCGACCACCAGGGCGCTGCGCGTGTACGGCGCCATCGCCGCGACCACGGCGTCGGCCGCCGCGCGCGCCTCGGCCCTGCTCGCACCGCCGGTCTCGACGTAGAGCCAGCCGCCGCCTTCCGGGAGCGCCCGCGACGCCGTCTCCCGCGGGTTGGACGCCCGCAGCGCCGCGATCAGCCCCGCGTCCATCCCCTCGATCGTCAACGGGCGCAGCTCCCGCACGACCGTGACGTGGTCGGCCGCGAGGTACGCGTCCGGGAAGCCGAGCACGGCCAGCGCGCGGGCCGGGGGCGACTCGACGAGCCGCACGGTCGCGCCCAGCACCGTCGCGCAGGTGCCCTCGGTGCCGACCAGGGCGCGCGCGAGGTCGAAGCCGTTCTCCGGAAGCAGCTGGTCGAGGTTGTACCCGGAGACGCGGCGGGTGAGGTCGGGGAACGCGGTGCGCACCAGCTCGGCGTAGCGCTCGCCCAGCGACCGGAGCGCGTCCGGGACGCGCCCGCGGGGAGCGTTGCCGAGGGCGAGGCGCTCGCCGGAGTAGGTCAGCACGTCGAGGGCGTGCACGTTGTCGACGGTCTTGCCCCAGGCCACCGAGTGCGAGCCGCACGCGTTGTTGCCGATCATGCCGCCGAGCGTGCAGCGGTTGTGGGTGGACGGGTCGGGGCCGAACGTCAGGCCGTGCGGGCGCGCGGCGTCGCGGAGCGTGTCGAGCACGACGCCGGGCTGCACGACCGCCGTCCGCGCGTCCGGGTCGATCGCGACGATCCCGTTCAGGTGCTTGGTGAAGTCCAGCACCACGGCGGTGTTGACCGACTGCCCCGCGATCGACGTGCCGGCGCCGCGCGGCAGCAGCGGCACGTCGTGGGCGGAGCACACCGCCACCGCGGCCTCGACGTCGTCGGTGTCGACCGGCTCGACCACCCCGATCGGGACCCGCCGGTAGTTGGACGCGTCCGCGGAGTACATCGCCCGCGTCGCGGTGTCGAACCGGACACGGCCGCGGACGGCCTTCGCGAGCGCGTCGTTCAGGTCGAGGACGTCGGAGGGGAGCACGGGGTTCAGTCTGCGGCCTTCTTCGGGGCGGGGTCGGATTTCGCCGCGTGACCATGGCCATGCCCGTGGCCGTGCCCCGCCGCCCCGCCCAGCGGTGTGTCCCCCACGCGCAGGGGCGCGTCGTGGTAACGGCCCTCGTGCGCGATGATCGGACGCTGGTCGCCCGCGAGCTCGGGGTGCCTGGCCTCGAGCGTCTGGCGGCGGTCCCACTGGCGGCGCAGGCCCGTGACGTACTCCCTGCTGCCGTTGTAGGTGCCGCGCCAGGTCTGCGGCATCTGCTCCTTGGCCAGTCCGGAGTTCGCCTGCCCGCCGAGGCTGAACCCGGCGGGGATCTTGCGCGTGTCGCCGCCGCACTCGGGGCAGCCCGGCGCGTCGGCGTCGAACGCGGCCAGGTGCTCGAACCGCAGCCCGCACTCGCACTTGAAGACGTAGATCGGCATGGGGTCCTCCGGTCAGGACGGGCGGGGCATTCCGGCCCCGCCCGTCACCGTCACCAGTTCTCGACGGACCGGGTCAGGATCCCGGCGATGTCGTCCTCGGTCGGCGTCTTCGGGCACGTGGCGAGCAGGCGGGCCTGCTTCATCGTGCCCGGGACGAGGTCCGGGACGTCGGCCTCGGTGTAGCCGACGCCGCCGATCCCGTTGGGGATGCCGATGTCCCGCATCAGCCGGATCAGCACCGACGGCAGCTGCTCGCTCGGGTCGCTGAGCTTCTCCGCGTCCGGGTCCATCATCGCCGCGGCCTTCAGGTGCCGTTCCGGCGCGCTCTCGAAGGAGAACCGGAACGCCTCCGGCGCCGTCAGCGACACCGACTGGCCGTGCGGCACCATCGCCTCGTCCTGCGGGTAGCCGGCGGGGTGGTAGTCCTTCACCATCCCCGCGATCGGGTAGGCGTTGGCGTGCGGGATGTGCACTCCCGAGTTGCCGAAGCCCATGCCCGCGAACGTGGCCGCCATCATCATGTCCGACCGCGCCCCGAGGTTGTCGTGTCCCTCGTGGACGGACGTGCGGAACGACTGCGCGATGAGGCCCATGGCCTTCTCGCACCACAGGTCCGACACGGGGTTCGAGCCGCAGTAGGTGACCCGTTCCTCGGGCTTCTTGCGGTCGAACGTGGTGTAGTACCGCGCCGTGTAGCTCTCCACCGCGTGGCAGACGATGTCCATCCCGGACGCCGCCGAGACCTCCGGGCCGAGCGTCATGGTCAGCAGCGGGTCGATCACGGCCAGGGTCGGGCGCAGCCGCCAGTGGCTGATCCCGGTCTTGACCTTCATCGACAGGATGTCCAGCACGCACATGGCGGTGGACTCCGAGCCGGTGCCGGCCGTGGTGGGCACGGCGATGAGCGGCTTGAGCTGGCCGGCCGGCGCCTTGGCGTTGCCGATCGGCTTGTTGATGTAGTCCATCAGCTCGCCGGGGTGCGACGTCAGCAGGTTGATCGCCTTCGCCGTGTCGATCGCGGACCCGCCGCCGACGGCGACGAACCCGTCCCACTCGCCCTGCACCCGGGCGTACTCGACGGCCTTGTTCATCGAGTCGTCGGTGGGCTCGACGTGCACGCCGTCGAAGATCTCCGACTCGATGTCGTAGCGGCGCAGGTTGTCGGCGATCCGCTGCGGCGCACCGAGCGCGCTGACCCCGGGATCGGTGACGATCAGCACCCGCCTGACGCCGTACTGGGACATCTCGAAGCCGATCTCGTCCGAGGCGCCCGCGCCGAACTTCAGCGGCGGCGCGCCCCAGGTGAAGATCGTCTCTTCGGTGAGATCCACGTCGGCGAGGCTCACGTGTACGACTCCTTCGGCCCCACCCGGAGCTGGTGGATCTGCTCGGCGTCGTGCCCGAACACCATCGTGGCGTTCGTCTGTTCCTGGATCCCGCGCAGCTTCTCGACGGACCGGTAGAAGTCCTCGAGGTTGTTGACGATCGCGGCCGGAGTGGCGGGCGGGCCGAAGCTCTCGCCCATGTAGACGGCGTCGGAGGTGAAGATCATCGTGCCGGTGTCGGGCAGGTCGACCTGCATCGACATCGTGCCGACGGTGTGGCCCGGCGTCTCGATCAGCGTGATGCCGGGCAGGAAGTCGGTGTCGCCGGAGACGGTCTGGAAGTCCAGGCCCTCGTAGTCGGACTTCAGGTGCGCGCCGTTGAACGGGCCCTCGAAGTTGAAGGCGAAGTCCTTCTCGCGCTCGTGGCAGACGAGCTTGGCGTTCGTGTTCTTGAACATCTGCGCGTTGCCGGCGTGGTCGAAGTGCAGGTGGGAGAGGATGACGTAGTCGATCTCGTCGAGGCCGACCCCCATCGCCGTGAGGCGGGCGTCGAGGTACTCGTCGTCGGCGACCTTGTCGTAGGGGAAGAAGTCCTGCAGGCCGGTCGGGCCCCAGCGCTCCTCCCAGTCGCTCGGGCAGCTGGTGTCCCAGAGGACCTTGCCCTCGTCGGTCTCGACGAGGACGCAGTGCGTGGGCACGTCCACCCACGGCGGAGGCGCGTCCTTGTGGTGGCGGTCCGTGATGGACCTGCCGGGCTTGATCAGGAGCCAGGTCAGGTCGGCGGTCATCGCCCCGCAGGGGATGACGGTCACCTTGTTCGCAGTGGCCACCGGGTTTCCTCTCGTCGTCGAGGGGTGTTCTTCCCGCACCGTGGCATGTGGCATGCCACTCGTCAATCGCTGGGAGCGGTCCAGCACCGTGTCGCGCAGACCGTCCACATAGGCCGCGAGCCGGGAGTTGCCCGACGCCTCCAGCACGGCCCGGTGGAAGCGCCGGTCGTGCTCCCAGAGCGTGAACTCGTCGTCGGCCTCCGCGGCTCGTTCCATGGCCCGGTAGAGCCGGCGCAGCCCCCGGCGCCCGGCCGCGTCGAGCAGCTGGCAGGCGCGGCGGGTGGCCGGGACCTCCAGCAGCAGCCGCAGCGCGAAGACCTCCTCCAGGTCGTGCACCGACGTCTGGAGGACGCGCACCCCGCGGTTGCGCTCGAACCGCACCATCCCCTGCTGCGCCAGCTTCCGGCGGAGCACCTCCACGGCTATCCCCGGCCGCGGACGACGGTCTCGGCCGGCGCTTCGATCGGCACGGCGTCGTCCATGCCGCTATCCGACCATGCGCGGCACCGATCGGCCACCAGCGAGGGACGGGACCCGGTGAGGGCTCCCGGACCGGCCGCGTCGGTAATAGCGTGCACAACAGACGCTCACGTGGACGGTCGCGCGACATCGAGGAGGATGCGGTGCCGGATCTGGAGAGGTTCTCGATGCTGATCGGCGGCAAGCCGGTCGACGCCCTGTCGGGGCGCACGTTCGCGTCCCAGAACCCCTACACGGGACAGCCGTGGGCGGAGATCCCCGACGGCGGGCCCGACGACGTCGACGCCGCCGTGTCGGCCGCGCGCGCGGCGCTGCACGGGGAGTGGGGAGCCACCACCGGTTTCGCGCGGGCCGCCGTGATGCGCCGGCTCGCGGACCTCATCACGGAGAACGCGGAGCGGCTGGCCCGGCTGGAGGTCAACGACTCCGGGAAGCTCTTCCGGGAGATGATCGGCCAGCTCAACGGGCTGGGCGGCTGGTACCACTACTACGCCGGGCTGGCGGCGACGCTGGAGGGCCGCCAGATCCCCACGCCGAACCCGAACTACCTCGTCTACACCCGGCGCGAGCCCGTCGGGGTCGTGGCCGCGATCACCCCCTGGAACTCGCCGCTGCTGCTCATGTCGTGGAAGCTCGCCCCGGCTCTCGCCGCAGGCTGCACGGTCGTGATCAAGCCCTCGGAGCACTGCCCGGCCTCGACGCTCGGGTTCGCCGAGCTCATCGACCAGGCCGGGTTCCCGCCGGGCGTCGTGAACGTGGTGACCGGGCTGTCGCGCGAGACGGGCGCGCACCTCGCGTCGCACCGGGGCGTGGACAAGGTCGCGTTCACCGGTTCGACGGCCACCGGCCGGGCGGTCGCCCGCGCCGCCGCGGAGAACCTCACCAAGGTGACGCTCGAGCTGGGCGGCAAGTCCCCGCAGATCGTCTTCCCCGACGCCGACCTCCAGGCCGCCTCGAACGGGCTGGTCGCGGGCGTGTTCGCCGCGACGGGGCAGACCTGCATGGCGGGCTCGCGGCTGATCGTGCACGCCGACGTGCACGACGAGCTGATCGAGAAGGTCGTGGCCAGGGCGAACAGCATCAAGCTCGGCGACCCCAACGAGGCCGAGACCGAGATGGGGCCCGTCGCCAACCGGCCGCAGTACGAGAAGGTGGTCGGCTACCTGGAGACCGCGAGGCGCGAGGGCGCCACGGTCGCCTACGGCGGGGCCGCCGACCCCGGGCTGGGCGGGCTGTTCGTGCAGCCCACCGTGCTGTCGGTGAAGCCGACCGACACCGTGTTCCGGGAGGAGGTGTTCGGGCCGGTGCTGTCGGCCGTCACGTTCACCTCGGAGGAGGAGGCGGTCGAGCTCGCCAACGACACCCCGTACGGGCTGGCCGGCGCGGTCTGGACCAAGGACGTGCACCGCGCGCACCGCGTCGCCGCGAAGGTCAGGGCCGGCACGGTGTGGATCAACGCCTACCGCGTCGTCGCGCCGTCCGTCCCGTTCGGCGGGTTCGGCGCCAGCGGCCTGGGCCGCGAGAACGGCGTCGACGTGCTCGACGAGTACACCGAGAACAAGTCCGTCTGGGTCGAGCTGACCGGCGGCACCCGCGACCCGTTCACCCTGGGATAGGCACTAGCAGCGGGACTCCCCCGCGTTCCCGGCGTGGTCTCGCACGTCGACGACACGGCCCGTCGACACGGGTGCCCGTCGGATGTCGCCCGGCAGGATGTGAGCGTGAGTGATGCGGCGCGAGCGGCGAGGTCGACCGAGGTCTTCGGGCTCCTGGCCCAGGTGGTGCACCGGACGGGCCAGGAGGCGTCGGCGGCGCTGCGGGCGCACGGGCTCACCCCCGCCCAGTTCCAGCTGTTGAGAGCGGTGCGGGACCGACCGGGTACGACACAGCGGGAGATCGGCGAGCGTTTCTCGGTCACGGGGGCGAACGTCTCGATGTTGATCGCGAAGCTCGAGCTGGCCGGCCTCCTGCTCCGCCGACCGGAGGGTGCGGCGAACCGGGTGCTCCTCACCGCGGACGGCGCGGCCCTGGTGGACCGTCTCCTGCCCGAGCAGGACGCGTTCATGGTCGGGCGGTTCGCGGCGCTGAGCGAGGACGAGCTGGATCGGCTGGCGGAACTCGTGCGCGCGGTGGTGAACGGTCTGGCGTAGAGAAGTTGAACGCGATATCTTTGCCCAATGTTAAGCGCTGAAGTAAGGGTCTCGCGGGTTCGGCCTCTGTGGCCGGTGGTCCTGGTCGGCACGACGTCCGCAGTCGTGTCGGCACTCGTCGTCCTGTGGCTGGCCGAGATGGGCGGGCAACCGTTGCTGGTCACGGGTCCGGGCGGTCACCAGCCGGTCCCGGTGGGAGCGGTGGTGGGCTCGACCGTCGTCGCCGGCATCGCCGCCCTGCTGCTGGCCGCAGGTGCCCGGCGCGGGCGCCACCCGCGCCGGAGGTTCCTGCTGATCACCACGGTCGGCCTGCTCCTGAGCCTGGCACCGCCCGTCCTGGCGGCAGCATCCACCGCGACGGCCGTCTGGCTGAGCGTGATGCATCTCGTGGTCGCCGCGGCGATCGTGCCGGCAGTGGCCGGGCGGCTCCGGTGAGCCCGTTCAGGCCGCTCGGAGCGGTGTCGCGCCAAGCGATCACGGTCGCCGGAGCGGTCGCGCAGGTCGCGCTCCCCGCGTTGCTGCTCCCGCGGTTCCGGCGGGACGCGGCCCCACCCGATGTCATCCAGCCGGCGTCCTGGACGTTTGCCGTGTGGTTGCCGGCGTACGCGGTCTCACTGCTGCACGCGGCGGACCAGGCGCGGCCCGGTCGCCGGGCTGATCCGGTGCTGCGTGAGGTCGGGGCACCCCTCGCTGCCGCCTATGTCGCGCTGGGGGTGTGGGCGCCGCTGGTGGCTCGGCGCAGCTACTGGGCCGCCCAGGGTGCGCTGTGTCTCGCGGCAGTCGCCGCGGGTACCGCGCGGCGGCGGGCGACCGGTGCCGAACAGCGCGGCGGGTTCGCGGAGGTGTCGACGGTGTTCGCCCCCGCGGCGGCGCTGTCGGCATGGGGGACCGCCGCAACCGGGGTCAACCTCGCCGCGATGATCGCGGCGTACGCCCCGGTGCGGACACGAAACGGGCGCACCGGCCTGGCCCTGGCCACCCTGACCACGATCTCCGGCACGGCGACCCTTGCGGTCCGGCGCGCCGGTCCGTCCACCGCCACCACCCGGACCTACGCGGGCGTCGTCCTCTGGGCTCTCGCCGGGATCGCGGCCGGGCAGTGGCGCCACGACCGAGCCGCGGCGATCACCGCACTGGTGGGCGGGCTACCGGTGCTGGCCGCTCTCGGACGCGCGGAGGGGGAATCCGCCGACGACCTCTCGGCTCGGTAGCGCCGGCCGACCTCGCCGCCCTCGGTGAGGGCGCCGTCGGCCACGAGCCCGCGTGCGGTCAGGCCGGCCGTGGCGGCCTCCGTCGTCTCCGGGGACCGGCCGCGCGAACCGGTGTGGCCGAGCGGCTCGAACCCGACGCGGAGCTCGGTGAGTCCCTACCACGGCCGCGGCCCCGTGGCCAGGGTGCGGACCACCGCCTCGGCCGGCCCGTACATGGCCCGTGCGGTCTTGCCGTCCTGGAACTCGCCGATCGCCGTCATGTCCCACGTCGCCCCGGCGCGGTGCAGCACGCACATGATCACGCCGGTGTGCGGCTTGGACTCGGTGAGGTCGAAACGCACCAGCTCGGCGCCGGTGTCGCGGTCGATCAACCGGCAGTAGGCGCTGCGGACCTCGGTGAACTTCTGGCCCTGGAACGAGTTGACGACGAACACGATCGCCTGGGCCGCGTCGGGCAGGCGGGAGAGGTCGACCTCGATCGTCTCGTCGTCGCCGTCACCGTCGCCGGTGAGGTTGTCGCCGGAGTGCTCGACGGCGCCGCGGTAGGCGCTCTTGCTCATGAACCAGACCGACTCGACCTTCTTGCCGCGCCCGTCCACCACGATCGCCGACGCGTCGAGGTCGACGCTGCGGCCCGCCGCGGCGGGATCCCAGCCCAGGCCCATCGCGACGCGGCGCAGGGCCGGGGCGCCCGTCTTGACCAGCGACACCGTCTGCCGCTTCTGCAGCGACACCCGGCCCTTGTCGAGGTTGACCTTCCCGGTGCTCGCCGGGACCGGCGCCGCCTCCACGGGCGGCGCGTCCTCGTCGACGGTGATGCCGTAGTCGGTGGCGATCCCGGCCAGCCCGTTCGCGTAGCCCTGCCCGACCGCGCGCACCTTCCAGTGGCCGCCACGCTTGTAGATCTCGACGCAGAGCAGGGCCGTCTCGCTGCTCAGGCCGTCGGGCTCGAACACGGCCACGGGCGCGCCGGCCACGGCGACGTCCATCCGCAGCCCGCCGAGCGCGCCGAACGTCGCGGGCCCGCGGCCGTCGAGGCTGGCGGTGACCACGACCTTCTCGATGGCGGCGTCGACCTGCTCGGGGACGACGTCGACGCCGGCCGGGTCGTAGCGGACGCCCGGCGCGGTGGGCTGGTTGTAGAAGACGAAGTCGGCGTCGTCGCGGACCTTGCCGGTCGCCGTCACCAGCAACGCGGAGATGTCGACGGGCGCGGCCGCCGTGACGCGCACCGAGACCGGACCGGGCGGGAGTGGCGCGTTGGCGCCCTTCGGGAGGGTCTGCACGGACGCGATCCTGCCATCAGGCGGCCGGGGCGGTCTCCCGCTCCGGGGCACGGGCCGCGGCGAGCAACGCGAACCCGAGCGCGTAGCCGAGCATCGCCAGCGCGCCGTAGGGCGTGAAGATGTGGAACCGGTAGAACGCCCAGGCCGCCACGAGCAGCACCGCGGTGCCCGGCAGGACGCGCAGCCCGTCGCGGGGGAACAGCGCGGCGGCGGCCAGCGCCGTCGACGCGGCGAGGCACCACACGCCGACGTGGCCGAGCTCGTCGCCGACGGCGAACAGGTCCAGCACGGCCTGGCTGCCGCCGAGGCGTTCGGTGGCGATCCCGGCGCTGATGCCCGAGATCGTGTCCAGCGCGGTGTAGAGGCAGGCGAACAGGTAGGCGGCGACGCGCGCCACCCACGCGACGGGGCCGCGCACCCCGCGCAGCACCAGCCACATCGCGGCCGCCAGCAGCGGGAACAGCGGGATCAACGGGATGTGCAGCTGCCACCACGCCATCGCGGTGGTCTCGTCGAGGAACGCGGGGTGGATCAACCCGAAACCGGCCAGGACCACGCCGGGCACCGCCACCACCGCTGCCGTGATCCACTTCGCCATGGGCCCAGCCTGGCAGGTGGCGGGCCGGGCCGCTCAGTAGTCTCGGTCGGTGGCCGAGACCGTTTCCGAACTGTTCGATCCGGACGCCTGGCGGGCGGTGCCGGGGTTCGACCTCGGCGACATCACCTACCACCGCGCCGTCGAGACCGGCGCCGTGCGGATCGCCTTCGACCGGCCGGAGGTGCGCAACGCCTTCCGCCCCGGCACCGTCGACGAGCTCTACCGCGCGCTCGACCACGCCCGCCAGACCCCGGACGTCGGCTGCGTCCTGCTCACCGGCAACGGCCCGTCCCCCAAGGACGGCGGCCGGGCGTTCTGCTCGGGCGGCGACCAGCGCATCCGCGGCCGCACCGGCTACCAGTACGCGTCGGGCGACACGTCCGAGACCGTCGACCCCGGGCGCGCCGGGCGCCTGCACATCCTGGAGTGCCAGCGGCTGATCCGGTTCATGCCCAAGGTCGTCATCTGCGTGGTGCCGGGCTGGGCCGCGGGCGGCGGGCACTCGCTGCACGCCGTCGCGGACCTGACGCTGGCCAGCGCCGAGCACGCGCGGTTCAAGCAGACCGACGCCGACGTGGGCAGCTTCGACGGCGGCTACGGCTCGGCCTACCTGGCCAAGCAGGTGGGCCAGAAGTTCGCCCGGGAGATCTTCTTCCTGGGCCGGACGTACACGGCCGCGGAGATGCACGGGATGGGCGCGGTGAACGCGGTCGTCCCCCACGCCGAGCTGGAGGCCACGGCGTTGCAGTGGGCGAAGGAGATCAACGGCAAGTCGCCGACGTCGCAGCGGATGCTGAAGTACGCGTTCAACCTCACCGACGACGGCCTGGTCGGGCAGCAGCTCTTCGCCGGCGAGGCCACGCGCCTGGCGTACATGACCGACGAGGCCGTGGAGGGCCGCGACGCGTTCCTGGAGAAGCGCGAGCCGGACTGGTCGGCCTACCCCTGGCACTACTGACGTGGAGATCAGGGGCTCGGGACGCGGAGCCGGGCTCGGCGCGGCCGGGGGTCCCGGTGCGGTGATCACCGCCCGGGACGGGGTGGGCCGGGCGACGGTGATCACCGACCGGGGACGCGGAGCCGGGCCCAGCACAGCCGGGCGTCCCGGTGCGGTGATCACCACCAGGGACGGGGCGGTCCGGGCGACAGTGATCACCGACCGGGGACCCACACCCGCGCCCAGCACAGCCAAGCGACCCGATGCGGTGATCACCACCCGGGACGGGGCGGGCCGGGCGACAGTGATCACCGACCGGGGACGCGCACCCGCGCCCAGCACAGCCAGGCGACCCGGTGCGGTGATCACCACCCGGGACGGGGCGGGCCGGGCGACAGTGATCACCGACCGGGGACGCGGAGCCGGGCCCAGCACAGCCAGGCGACCCGGCGCGGTGATCACCACCCGGGACGGGGCGGTCCGGGCGACAGTGATCACCGACCGGGGACCCACACCCGCGCCCAGCACAGCCAAGCGCCCCGGTGCGGTGATCACCACCCGGAGCGCAGCAGGCCGGGCAACAGTGATCACCGACCGGGGACGCGCACCCGCGCCCAGCACAGCCAAGCGACCCGATGCGGTGATCACGGCAGGCGGGTGGGGCCGCGGGCCGGCGCCGCGCGTGATCGGCGTCCCGGGACCGCGAACCGCGCCCAGCGCGGCCCACCGTCCCGAAGCGTCGATCACCGCCCCGGGGACCACACGCCCCGAGCCGGTGCAGCGCAAGATCGGCAGATCGGGGCCGGCAGCGGCGCCCAGCACGGCCCGGCGTCCCCAGGCGCTGATCACCGCCGAGCAGAGCGGGCCCGATCGGCCGGAGACCGCTCAGCACGCGCGATCGCCGACGCGCGCCGGGGCGAGCAGGTGACGGCGCCGCTCGCCGTCCGCACGGACGGGTCGGCCCGCGACATCGAGGTTCTCACCACCGCGATCGCCGCCGCGCTGGAGGGCGGACCGCCGGTGCTCCCGCACGGGCCCGGGGCGGCCCCGCCTGCGGCCGCCCCGACCACGGCGGCCGTCGTGATCGCCACCTCGGGCTCCACCGGCGAGCCGAAGCTGGTCGCGCTGTCGGCCGCCGCGCTGCGGGCCTCGGCGCAGGCCACCGCCGAGCGGCTGGGCGGGCCCGGACGGTGGCTCCTCGCGCTGCCCGCCGAGCACGTCGCCGGCGTGCAGGTGATCGTCCGGGCCCTGCTCGCCGGGGTCCCGCCCGGCGTGCAGGACCTGCGGGCGGGGTTCCGGCCCGCCGAGTTCGCTGCGGCCACGGACGCGCTCGGCAGCGGCCGCCGCTACACCAGCCTCGTGCCCACCCAGCTCCTGCGCGTGCTCGACGACGGCGGTGCGGCGCTGGAGGCCCTCCTCAGCTTCGACGCGGTGCTCGTCGGTGGCGCGGCGTTGGAGGCCGGGCTGCGGGCACGGGCCCTCGACGCGGGGGCGCGCGTCGTCACGACGTACGGGATGAGTGAGACCTGCGGCGGGTGCGTGTACGACGGGGTGCCGCTCGATCGGGTGATCGTCGAGCTCGACGAGGACGGGCGCGTGCTCCTCGGCGGGCCCACGCTGGCCGACGGTTACCTCGGGCGGCCCACCGAAGGGTCGCTCGCGGGCCCGAGAACCAGCACCGAAGGGTCGCTCGCGGGCCCGAGAACCAGCGCCGAAGGGTCGCTCGCGGGCCCGAGAACCAGCACCGAAGGGTCGCTCGCGGGCCCGAGAACCACGGCGGAGACCGCAGACGCCTTCGTGAACGGCCGGTTCCGCACGGGCGACCTCGGGCGGTGGCGCGACGGGCGGCTGGAGATCCTCGGCCGCGCCGATGACATGATCATCACCGGCGGCGAGAAGGTGGCGCCGGCCGCGGTCGAGCGCGTGCTGGCCGCGCAGCCCGGCGTGTCGTCGGCCTGCGTCGTCGGCCTGCCCGACCCGCAGTGGGGCCAGGTCGTGGCGGCCGCCGTCGTGTGGCGAGAGGCGCCCGGTGCCGAGGAACCGCTGCGGGCGGCCGTCCGGGCCGAGCTCGGACGCGCGGCCGTCCCGCGGCGGATCGTGCCCGTCGCCGAGATCCCGGTGCGCGGGATCGGGAAGCCCGACCGCCGCGCCGTGGCGGAGCTCGTGGCGGCCGCCCACCCGTGCGGGTGAGCTTCAGCCGTACACCATGGGTGCGCTCACTCTGGGTTGATTGACCACTACAGCCTCGTCCGGTCTGCTGCGCCCCGGACGGCACTCCCGTCACAACCGTCACACGGGGAGACGACAGCATGCGGAAGAGGCTGCGCACCGCGGCACTGCTCACGCTCGCGAGCGCGCTCACAGCCGGAGCGGTCACGCCCGCCACGGCGGCGCCGGCCGCGGTCGCGACCTGGAGCATCGACCTGTCGGCGGGCTCCGCGGCGGGCGTGGACCTGATCGGCGGCGCGGTCCGGCTCGACCGGGCACACGCGTTCGTCGCCCCGCTGCACAGCGGCGCACCCGGTGTGCCGACCGGCCTCCTCACCCTCCCCGCGAAGCAGCTCGACGAGGCGACCGACCACGTCGACTCGACCGTGGTCGGCGACGTCCCGGCGGGCACGACCGCGTCGCTCGACGTCCGCGGCCTGCGCGCCAACGGCAACTGGACGGAGTGGATCCCGGCGGCGCAGCAGGGCTCCACGGCCCTGCCGGAGCCGGTGGCGCTGGTGCAGGCGCGTCTCGTGCTGACCAGCGAGAACGCCGCCGTTCCCGCCGTACGCGATGTGACGCTCACCGCGCGGCCCGCGGCGCCGCGACCCGTCGCCGCCGCGGCGAGCGCACCGTTGCGGTACCGGGTCTTCGCCACGCGCGAGGGCCTGGCCGGCAGCACGACCGCGAACGGGCACGTGATCGACAACCGGGACCACTTCGTCGCCCTGCCCTCCCGGCGGGCCTTGTCGGCGAACGGCGCGAGCGACTACACGGTGAAGGTCTGCGCGCCCAGCGGGCGGTGCGCGTTCGCCCCGGTCTGGGACGTGGGCCCGTGGAACACGCGCGACGACTACTGGAACCCGCCTGCGCAGCGCCAGCAGTGGGCCGACCTGCCGCAGGGGGTCCCGGCGGCGCAGGCCGCCTACAAGAACGACTACAACGGCGGCCGCGACCAGTACGGCCGGCAGGTCGCCAACCCGGCCGGCATCGACCTCGCCGACGGCGTCTTCTGGGACGCGCTGGCGATGAAGGACAACGGCTTCGTGACCGTGGACTACCTGTGGACGGGCGACGCGCGGCTCGCCAGGGTGGTCGCGAACGACCCGGTGAACGTGCTCGCCGCACCCGACGCGGCTGCCAGGGTCGTGGGGGTCGCCGCGGAGGGCGCGGCGGTGCCCGTGCAGTGCGCGCAGTCGGCGGGAGGCACCTCCTGGCTGCGGATCGGCGTCGGCCAGTTCGTCCTGGCCGCGGCCGTGCCGCAGGCCGGGACGGTGGCACCATGCACCCCGCCGCCCGCGACCGCCGCGCCACCCGCACCCACCGCCGCCGCCGCGACGGGCACCCCGGCGATCGCCGGCGACGCAACCGCGGCGACCACGGGCACCGCTCGCGCCGGCGGCGCCCCGCTCACCACGGCCCAGCCCACGACGGCCCAGTCCACGACGGCCCCGCTCACCACGGCCCAGTCCACGACGGCCCAGCCCACCACGGCCCCGGCCGTCCCGGCCACACCGCTCCCCGCGACGGCGGCCACCGCACCGACCACGGCCCCGCTCTCCGGCTCGGCCCCGCTCTCCGGCTCGGCCCCACCGGCCATCTCGGCCACCGCCGCGAAGATCAGCACGGTGGGCTCGGCGCAACGGGCCCGGTCCCGGCCGTGAGCGGCGCGCGGCCGGATACCGTTCCACCCGTGGCCACCGTGGGGCAATGGATCCAGGGCGCGCGCCCGCGCACCCTCCCGACCGCCGTGTCGCCGGTGCTCGTGGGCACCGGCGCCGCGATCGGTGACGGCACCGTCTCCCCCGGCCGGGCCCTGCTCGCGCTGCTGGTGGCCGTCGCCCTGGTGGTGGGGGTCAACTTCGCCAACGACTACTCCGACGGCATCCGCGGCACCGACGACGACCGCGTCGGTCCGCTCCGGCTCGTCGGCTCGAAGGCGGCCGAGGCCACGGCCGTGCGGACCGCCGCGTTCATCTGCTTCTCCGTCGCGGGGCTCGCCGGTCTCACGCTGGTCTCGCTGAGCCGGCAGTGGTGGTGGATCGCGGTCGGGGTCGCGTGCGTCGCCGGGGCCTGGTTCTACACCGGAGGCCGGCGTCCCTACGGTTACGCGGGGCTGGGCGAGGTCGCGGTGTTCGTGTTCTTCGGGCCGGTCGCGGTGCTGGGCACGGCCGTCACGCAGTCCAGGTCGATCAGCGCGCTCGCGATCCTCGCCTCGATCGGCGTCGGCCTGCTCACCTGCGCCGTGCTGGTGGCCAACAACCTGCGCGACATCGAGGGAGACGAGGCGGTCGGCAAGCGCACCCTCGCCGTGCTGCTGGGCGCGACCGACACCCGCCGGCTCTACGTCGCGCTCGTCACCGTGCCGTTCCTGCTCTCGGCGCTCGGCGCGCTGCGCAACTGGCCGATGCTGCTCGCCCTCCTGGCGGCGCCGCTGGCCGTGGTCCAGGCGCGCCGGGTGCTGGCCGGCGCCGACGGCCGGGCGCTGATCCGCGTGCTCGGCCAGACCGGGATGCTGCTGCTGGCCTGGTCGGTGACGACCGCCGTCGGGCTAGCGCTGAGCGGCGTCGTCGGAGGTGGCGTCATCTGACGCGGTGTCCTCCGACGCGGTGTCCTCCGACCCCCTCAACCGCGACCGCAGCGCCTCGCGTTCCGCGGAACGCCGCGCTCCGGCCACCGCGATCGCCGTGTCGAGCCGCGCACGCAGCCCCTTGAACAGCACCATCGACAGCGGCAGCGCCACGATCAGGCCGATCAGGACGGCGAGGACGATCGGCACGCCCGCGATCACGAGCAGGCCGGCGACCACCGCGACCAGGCCGAGACGGGCGAGCGTGTACAGCAATACGGTGACGGCGAGGCCGGGTTCGCGGGGCGTCGGGGACGACATGCCACCAGGTTACGGCGGCCGGGCCGCTGCTGTGAGGACCGCGTGAAGCGTGTCCGGTTCGTCCTTTAAACGCCCTTTACCTCCGGACAACCGTTCGAGTACCCGGGGTCCGGGGTGTCACGATGGACCGGAACCGAGCGACACATCGTTGGAGGCCCACCATGACGGTCACAGCCCAGACCAGCAGCACCGAGCGCCTGCTCACCCCCGGCGAGGTGGCCACGCTCTTCCGCGTCGACCCCAAGACCGTCACCCGCTGGGCGTCGGCCGGCCGGATCGGCTCGAT
This sequence comes from uncultured Pseudonocardia sp., assembly GCA_964247105.1. Classification (GTDB taxonomy): domain Bacteria; phylum Actinomycetota; class Actinomycetes; order Mycobacteriales; family Pseudonocardiaceae; genus Pseudonocardia. The sequence continues at coordinate 11,639 of CAXTTN010000023.1, read as the reverse complement.
CCGCACGCCGGGCGGGCACCGCCGGTTCCGCGAGTCCGAGGTCCGCAGCATGCTCGCCGACCTCACCAGCGAGGCCACGCTCCCGCCCGCACACGCTTAGGAGGGTCCTGAACAACTCCGCCTGTAGCGCGGTAGGGCCGAGTTGTTCAGGGCGCTCCTGGGGACAGGTCACGCCGGAGTCACCCCCGAGACGCTAATCTCGGGGGTGGAGGTGGTACCGATGCTGTTCCTCATCGCGTTCGTCGGCGCCGCGGTCATCGCACTGGTGCTGTGGAGGGCGATGAACACGGCCGGCGGCGACGTCGATCTCGGTCAGAGCCGGCCCGAGGCCCCGCAGCCGCCGTCACGGGCCCGCGTCAGCGGCCCCGACGACGATCCGGATTTCCTGCGTCAGCTCGATGAGAAGGTTCGACGCCGCGACGATCCGCCCGCCGGGTAGGGCAAACCCGGCTATCCGGTCGGCGCCCCCTCGAAGGCGTCGGCCACGGCGGCCGCGAGCTCCAGCAGCGCGAGCCGCGTGCCCGGCTCCAGGCGCTCGAGGTCCACCTCGGCGCCCTCCTCCAGGTGGGCGTCGAAGGGGATGCGCACCACCGTGCGGCAGCGGGCCTCGAAGTGCTCGGCCACCCGGTCCAGGTCCACGCCCCCGGCGGACCGGTGCACGCAGTTGATCACGGCGACGGAGTTGGCGACCAGGTCGCCGTGCCCGTGCGCCTCCAGCCAGTCCATCGTGGCCGACGCGCTGCGGGCCCCGTCGATGGAGCCGGACGAGACGATGATCAGCTGATCGGCCACCCCGAGGACGCCGTACATGGCCGAGTGCATCAGGCCGGTGCCGCAGTCGGTGAGCACGATGTTGTAGAAGTGCTCCAGCAGGTTCACCGTGCGGCGGTAGTCGTCCTCGCTGAACGCCTCCGAGACGGCCGGATCCTGCTCGCTGGCCAGCACCTCCAGGCGCGACGCACCCTGTGAGGTGTAGGCGCGCACGTCGGTGTAGCGGCGGACGCGCTGGGCGTCGCGCAGCAGGTTGCGCACCGTGGCGCTGGTCTCCAGCGGGATCTTCTGGCTGAGCGTGCCGCGGTCGGGGTTGGCGTCGACGGCCACCACGCGGTCGCCGCGCAGGGACGCGAACGTGGCGCCCAGGGTGGCCGTCACGGTCGTCTTCCCCACGCCTCCCTTGAGGCTCAGCATCGCGATCTTGTAGCAGCCCAGCAGCGGCTGGTTGACGCGCACGGTGAGCTCGCGGCGGCGGACGTCGGCCGCGCTCTCGCCCGGGTTGACCAGGCGCCCGGTGATCACGTAGATGAAACGCCGCCAGCCCGACTGCGGTGGCCGCTTCGCCGGGCGCAGGAGCCGCGCGGACGACAGGTCGGCGCTGGGCCGATCGGCGCCGGACCGCGCCTGCTGCGCCTGCTGGGCCGCCACGGCGGCCGGGTCGGTCCAGCGAGCCGTGCCGCGCGGCGGGGAATCGGTGGGCAGCGGCGGGGGCACCGGGGGGCCGGGAACGGGCGTCCGTGCCGCCGACCGCGGCCGGCCGACCTGCGGGACGGGACCGGTGGCGGGGGGTGGGGTCCAGGCCGGTGGGGTCGCCGGCACGGCCCGCACCGGACGGGCGGGCGGGGCCTGCAGCGGGGGCCCCGCAGCGGCGACCCGGCCGTTGCCGGCCTGGCCGTTCTCCACGACCCGAGGCGTCTCGTCCTCGATCTCCGCGGCGTCGGGCTCGACCTCCGCCACGACGGGCTCCGGTGCGGGCTGCACCGGACCGACGTAGGGCCGCGTCGCCCGCGACACCGGCGGGACCGCACCCCACTGCTCGCGGACGTAGCGGCCCACCGAACCGTCCGGGTAGTCCCGGTCGTCTCCGGACTCACGCTCCGTCATCTTCACATCCCGCCGAACCCGTCGTGCTGACCGTCCAACCCTCTCATGAATGCCGACGGTAGTCGCGCGCTTCCAGCGGGTCGAGGCGCGGACGGGTGGCGCATCACTCAGTATGGATGCTTCGCCCCGCAAGCAGGTCTCAGTTCGGCAGTCCCGCGTACGAATGAAGCCCCGCCACCACCATGTTGATGAAGAACAGGTTGAAGATCATGGTGGCGAACCCGAGGACGTTGATCCAGGCGGCGCGCTCGGCGCGCCAGCCCGCCGTCGCACGGGCGTGCAGGTAGGCGGCGTAGACGACCCAGGCGACGAACGCCACGGTCTCCTTGGGGTCCCAACCCCAGAACCGGCCCCAGGCGGCCTCGGCCCAGATGGCGCCCGCGATGACGGCGAACGTGTAGAGCGGGAAACCGATGATCGTGACGCGGTACGCGAGCCGGTCCAGGACGTCGGCGGGCGGCAGCTTCTCGGCGAATCCGGGCGCCTTCCCCGAACGGCGCAGCAGGAACAGCAGGCTCGCGACGCCCGGCACCAGCAGCAGCCCCGACGCGATGCTGATCGCCGTGACGTGGATCACCAGCCAGTACGACTGCAGCGCGGGCATCACCGGCGCGGCCTGCGCGTAGAGCACCGTGCCGCCCAGGAACAGCAGCACCACCACCGGGAACAGCACGAACATCCCCACCGGACGCATCGACGGCGAGCGGCGCACCATCACCAGCCAGGTCACCACCGCGGCCAGCGTGATGGCCGAGGTGAACTCGTACATGTTGCCCAGCGGCCAGCGCTGCGCGGCGACCCCGCGCAGGACGACGGAGGCGAGCTGCAGCCCCGCGGCCAGCACGACGAGCGCGACGGCCATGCGGCCGTAACGGTCGGATCGGGGGGGCGCGGGCACCTCCTCCAGGCCGCCCGCTCCCACCAGGACCGGCTTGGCGGCCCGCTCCGTGGCGTACTCGACGCCGTGCAGCACCATCGCGAGCACGTAGACGCCGACCGCGGCCATGAAGAAGCGGTCGCTGTAGAGAGCGAGCATCAGCCGTCCTTCGTTGAGAGATCCGCCAGCAGGCGGTCGAACTCCTCGCCGTACCCCGCGCGGTCCGTGCGGGCCAGGCCGCCGATCTCCACGACGGTACGTTCCCCGGTCGCGTCGGGGGTGATCCGGGCCCAGAACCGGCGGCGGCGGATCGTCAGCGACGCGAACAGCCCGAGCAGCAGCAGCACCGCGAACACGAGCACGTAGTCCTGCCCGGGGTCGTGGCTGATCTGCAGGTTCACCCACTGCTGCACGCCGTCGAAGCGCACGACGGTGCCGTCGTCCAGCGTGGTGGACTGCCCGGGAACCAGGTTCGCCCTCGCCACGCGCGTGAGCGCCCCGGAGTCGACCTTGTCCTGGGGCACCGAGAAGATCGACTGGCCGCGCCCGTCGTCGAGGCCGAGATCGCCGCGCAGCACGTCGACCGCCACCTCGGGATCGCGCAGGTCCGGGAACACCGACGTGACGATGTCGCCACCGGAGCTCGTGGGCGCGAAGAGGCCGGTGATCGCGAGGCCGGTGCGCTTGCGCTGCGCCTCGTCGGTGACGCCGGGCCGGAAGAACTTGGTGGCGCCCTGCGAGAGCAGCGTGGTGGGGTCCACCGGCGTCCACTGGGTCTGCTGGGTGCGCTGCTGCCCGTCCGGGAAGGTCACGGTGAAGCGCGGGGCGAAGCCGTGGCCCTGCAGGTAGACGCGGTCGCCGTCGAGGCGCAGCGGGTTGTTGACGGCGAGCGGGAACGGTCGCCAGGTGGTGACCCCGGCGGCCAGGTCGGCGGCGGACTGGTAGCCGATGCTCGCGTCGAAGCTCGACGCCTGGCCGCTGGCGAGGTAGGTGGCGGTGAAGTCGTCGACCGTGACGCAGAACGGGTCGAGGTCGGTGCCGTCGATACGCAGGCCGGCGCGGAAGGAGTCGTAGCCGAGGATGCCGGTGTTGCAGAACTGCCCACCCCCGGCCTGGACGATCACCTGGCCCTCGTAGCCGTAGAGCTTGCCCGCGGCGAAGCCGATCAGCAGGCCGATCAGGCTGAGGTGGAACACCAGGTTGCCGGCCTCGCGCAGGTAGCCCTTCTCGGCCGAGAACGTGCGCCCCGCACCGTCACCCTCCTCGGTGCGGCGCCAGCCGCCGAGCCGGTCACGCACTAACTCGGCGGCGGCGTCGACGTCGCCGTCGAGGGTGAACGTGGCGTGGTGCGGCAGCCGCGCGAGGTTGCTGGGCACCGCGACCGGCCGCGCCCGCAGCCCCGTGAGGTGCTCGACCGCCCGGGGCAGCACGCACCCCACCAGCGAGATCATCAGCAGCAGGTAGATCGCGGCGAACCACGGCGCTGCGAACACGTCGAAGAAGCCGAGCTCGTCCAGCCAGGGAGCGATGGTCGGGTAGTCGGCTGCGTACTGGTCGACCAGCGTCTGGTTCAGCGACTTCTGCGGCAGCAGCGCCCCCGGCAACGCCGCGACGGCCAGCAGGAACAGCAGGACCAACGCGATGCGCATGGACGTGAGCGCCCGCCACGCGTTCCGCAGTGCCGTCCGCAGGGCCGTCCACGCGGACCGGCGCGGGCCGGCCCGCTCCGGCGGCCGGGTGGGGGTGGTGGTCGCCATCAGAGCACCGGGACGAAGCCGGCGACGGACGTCTGGAGCTGCGCGAGCAGCCCGCCCCACAGCCCGGTGAGCAGCAGCACCCCGACGGCCACCATGAGCACGCCGCCGCCGACCTGGATCGCGCGGGTGTGGCGGCGCAGGAACCCCAGCGCGCGCACCGCCCGCGACGCCCCGAGCGCGATCAGCACGAACGGCACGCCCAGCCCGGCGCAGTAGGCGACCGTGAGGACGACGCCGCGCAGCGAGCCACCGCCCGTCCCGGCCGCGACGGCCACCACGCCCGCGAGCGTCGGCCCGATGCACGGCACCCAGCCCAGCCCGAACACCGCGCCGAGCAGCGGCGCGCCCCACAGCCCGGCCCGCGGCACCCAGTGCACGCGGCGCTCGTTCTGCAGCACCGGGATGAGCCCGACGAACGCGAACCCCATCGCGATCATCACGACGCCGCCGACGCGCTGCAGCACGGCCTCGTTGTCCACCAGCGCGTCGGAGAGCCGGACGACGCCGACGAGGATCACGCCGAACACCACGGTGAACCCGCCGACGAACAGTGCCGCCGCGCCCGCGACCCGCCACTTCCCGCTGCGCCGCTGCCGGGCCTCGGCGAGCGTCACGGGCGGGGAGTCGGCGCCGACGAGACCGGCCAGGTAGGCCAGGTAGCCGGGCACGAGCGGGACCACGCACGGCGACGCGAAGCTGACCGCGCCCGCCAACACGGCCACGCCCGCTGCGAGCAGCAGCGGGCCGGAGACCGCGAGGGTGGTCGAGGGATCCATCGCCGATCAGCGTAAGCCCGCGCGGCCCCGTCGCGCGCATCGGGTTCTACACGGTGTAGTGGCTCGCGGCGGCCCCCTGGATTGCAGCATGGTGGCTTTGCTCCAACCCCGTTGGAGTGAAGCCACCATGCTGCAACGCGGGGAGCGCCCCACCGCCGGTCACGCAGGCTCCGCCGCCAGCTTCTGGACCAGCGGGAGCAGGGCCGCCACCCGGATCGGCTGCAGGTACACCGCGGCCACGCGGTGCCGCTTGTCCAGCACGACGGTCAGGGGCACCACGTTGCGCGGCACGCCGCCGAGGCTCGCGAGCGAGCGGCCGGAGTCGTCGAAGATCGAGTCGTAGGTCAGGCCGCGGTCGCGGACGAAGTCGGTGGCGGCCTGCCGGTCGTCGCGGACGTCGACGCCGAGCACCGCGGCGCCCAGCGGCGCCGTCTGCTGCTGCACGAACTCCAGGTCGGGGGCCTCGGTGCGGCACGGCCCGCACCACGACCCCCAGATGTTGACCACGACGACACGGCCGGGGTAGGAGTCGAGCCCGACCGTCGCGGACTGGTCGCGCAGGCTCGGCCCGGACAGGCCCTGGATCGCCCCGCGCGCGGCGGGGTCGTCGTAGGTGATCTCGGTCCGGCCGCCGGGCGCCACGAACTGGAACGTGTTCCCGCTCGCGACGGCGTCCTTCGTGGCCGAGCAGCCGGCGAGCAGCAGCAGCGCCGCCAGCAGGAGGCCCAGGCGCCTCATGCCCCGGTGGCGGTCGGGTCGCTCGCCCCCGCCGGCTCGCGGTAGAGCAGGCCCGTGAACTCGGTGTCGGTGAACACCAGCGACGTCAGGGACGCGAGCGCGCACTGGCGGTGGCGCGGGTCGTGCCAGAGCCGCCTGCCCTCGACGAACCGCCGCAGCGTCCAGATCGGCAGCTGGTGCGACACGCACAGCGCCTCGTGCCCCTCGGCCAGGATCCGGGCCCGGTGCACCGCGGCGAACATCCGGTGCGCGATCTGCAGGTACGGCTCACCCCACGACGGCGTGAACGGGTCGCGCAGCAGCGGCCAGCTGGCGGGGTTGCGCAGCGCTCCGTCGCCGACGGCCACCTTCCGGCCCTCGAACCGGTTGCCCGCCTCGATCAGCCGCTCCTCGGTGACGATCTCCAACCCGTGCGCGACGGCGGACGGCGTGGCCGTCTCCTGCGCGCGCTGCAGCGGCGACGCCAGCACGGCGGTGATGTCGGCGTCGGCGAGGAACTTGGCGACGATCTCGGCCTGGTCGCGGCCGGTCTCCGAGAGGTGGAAACCGGGCAGCCGGCCGTAGAGGATCTTGTCGGGGTTGAAGACCTCGCCGTGGCGCAGGACGTGGACGATCGTGGTGGTCACCGCTCCACCGCCGCGGCTGCCTTGGCGGCTGCGGGCAAGGCCGCGTCAATGACCGCGAAGGTGTCGTCGTCCAGCGCCGCCGAGACGAACCACGCCTCGAACGCGCTCGGTGGCGGGTACACGCCGCGTTCGAGGAGCGCGTGGAAGAACGCCGGGAAGCGCCAGGTAGCGGCGGCCTGGGCGCCCGCGTAGTCGTGCACCTCGTCCTCGGCGAAGAACACCGAGAGCATGTTCGCCGCGTACTGGACGCGGTGCGGCACGCCCTCGGCGCGCAGGGCGTCGCCGATCATCGTGCCCAGCCGCAGCGCGTTGGCGTCGAGCGCGGCGTAGACGGCGGCGTCGGCCGTGCGCAGCGTGGCGAGGCCCGCCGCGACGGCGACGGGGTTCCCCGACAGCGTCCCGGCCTGGTAGACCGGCCCGGCCGGGGCCAGGTAGGACATGAGCGAGGCCGACCCGCCGAACGCTGCCGCCGGCAGCCCCCCGGACATGACCTTGCCGAACGTGTACAGATCGCCCGCCACCCCGTCGATCCCGAACCAACCGGCCGGGGAGACGCGGAAGCCGGTCATCACCTCGTCGACGACGAGCAGCGCGCCGTGCTCGTGGCAGAGGTCGCGCAGCCCGGCGTTGAAGCCGGGGACCGGCGCGATCGCACCCATGTTGCCCGCGGCGGCCTCGGTGATGACGCACGCGATCTCGCCGCCGCGCTCGGCGAACACGGCGCGCACCGCGTCGAGGTCGTTGTACGGGACGACGATCGTGTCGGCGGCCTGCGCGCCCGTGACACCCGGGCTGGTCGGGAGGCCGAGCGTGGCGACGCCGGAGCCGGCCTGGGCGAGCAGCGCGTCGACGTGGCCGTGGTAGCAGCCCGCGAACTTGACGATGCCCGTGCGCCCGGTGATGCCACGGGCCAGGCGGATGGCGCTCATCGTGGCCTCGGTGCCGGAGTTGACCAGCCGCACCTGCTCCACCGGCGCGACCCGGCCGATGATCTCCTCGGCCAGCTCGATCTCGGCGGGCGTCGGCGCCCCGAACGACAGGCCCAGCCCCGCGGCGGCCCGCACGGCGTCGACCACCGCGGGGTGCGCGTGCCCGAGGATCATCGGGCCCCAGGAGCTGATCAGGTCGACGTAGCGGTTGCCGTCGGCGTCGGTCAGCCAGGGGCCGGCCGCCGAGACCATGAACCGCGGCGTGCCACCCACCGACGTGAACGCGCGGACCGGCGAGTTGACGCCGCCCGGGATGGCCGCGGACGCGCGGGCGAACAGGGCGGCGGAGGCCTCGGTGTCGAGCACGATCCCCAGTCTTACAGCCGCGCGAAGAACCGGCCGGAGGCGGGCAGGAAGAGGATCACCACACCACCGACGAGCGCCACCACCACGAAGGCGACGAAACCGATCAGACCGCCCGAGGTGGTGCCGCCCACCAGGCTCGCGACCAGCAGCAGCACGAACCCGACGCTGAGCACCGTGACGAGGATGCGGGCCCAGTTGCGCCCGCGGAACGCGAACACCGCGAACAAGAGGTACACCAGGGCCGCCACCACGAGGATCCCCGCGACGACCCGGACCGCCGAGATCAGCAGCTCCGGCGTGGCGCCCGCGGCCACGAGCTGGGGATCGTCGAGCACGCCGGCCGGGATGTCGCCGACGCTGAGAGCGGCGAACAGCCCCACCAGCCCGCCGAACAGGAACGGGAGCGACGCCAGGACCATGAGCACCAGGCCCAGGACCATGATCCCGGGCCGGGACACCGGCGTGGCGGTGCCCTGCTGGAGCCCCGCCGGGTTCGGGTTGCCGTACGGGCTGTAGCCGTAGGGCTCCTGCCCCGGGGGGTACTGCCCCGGCGGGAACTGCTGCCCCGGCAGCGGCGCCGACGAGTACTGGCCGGGCTGCTGGCCCGCACGGTAGGACCCGGGCTGCCCGTACGGGTCGTACGGCGGCTGGCCCGGGTCCTGCGGTGTGGTCATGGTGGGATCCTCGCTACGACTACGCCTTGACCACGATCGTGTTGGTCCACTTGTCGTGCAGCGCGCGGCGCAGCGGGTTGTCGGTCAGCAGGACGATGCCGTCGGCGAGGGTGAACACCGACACCAGCAGCGACAGCAGGGTTCCGCCGAGGAACGGGATGAACCCGAGGATGCCGACGAGCGCGATCACGCCGGGGTAGATGGCCGCCCGCTTGATCAGCGTGGCCTGGTCGGGCTTGCTGCCGTCGGCGGCCACGAGCCGCGTCTTCATGACCATCTTGCCGAGCGTCTGGCCGTTGCGGGAGTGCATGAAGAAGTCGTAGCCCGCGTAGACCAGGCCGCCGATGAGGTAGGGCAGCGTGGCGATCAGCGTGAACGTGAACGCGCCGGTGTCGTAGGACAGCGAGGAGATCAGGACGGCCGTCATGATCGCGGCGATCACGAAGTAGACGATGCCGAACAGGACGCCGTCGATGATGCGGCCGACCAGCCGCTCCCACCACTCCGGGATCGGGCCCGGGGCGCCGGGCGGCACCGGCGCCGGGGCGCCGTAACCGGGCTGCTGCCCGTAGGCCGGTTGCTGTCCGTAACCGGGAGGCGGGCCGTAGCCGGGCGGCGGCTGCTGGGGGTAACCCGGTTGGCCCTGCTCCTGCGGGGGCTGCCCGTACTGGGGCGGAGCCTGTCCGTAGCCGGGTGGCGGCTGCTGGCCGTAGCCGGGAGGCGGGTAACCGCCCTGTTGAGGGTAGCCACCCTGCTGTGGCGGGGGTCCGTACCCGGGGGGCGGGCCGTAGCCCGGCTGAGGCTGCTGACCCTGCCACTGCGGGTCGGAAGGTGACGTCATGGGCGGAAACGTATGGCCGAGCACGGACCGTGTCCATACCGGGGGTCCAACCGTGACTACTCCGGAAGGCTAATCCAACCTTCCGGCAACCTCCGTGGCCCAGTAGGTGAGCACGACATCGGCCCCGGCCCGGCGGATCCCGGTGAGCGTCTCCAGGATCGTGCGGTCGCGGTCGAGCCAGCCGTTGGCGGCCGCCGCCTCGACCATCGCGTACTCCCCCGACACCTGGTACGCCGCCACCGGCACGTCGGCGACCTCCGCCACGGCGCGCAGGACGTCGAGGTAGCTCATGGCGGGCTTGACCATCACCAGGTCGGCGCCCTCGTCGAGGTCGAGGGCCAGCTCGCGCAACGACTCGCGGACGTTCGACGGATCCTGCTGGTAGGTCTTGCGGTCGCCCTTCAGCTGCGAGTCGACGGCCTCGCGGAACGGGCCGTAGAACGCCGACGCGTACTTCGCGGTGTAGGCGAGGATGCCCGTGTCGGCGTGGCCGGCGGCGTCGAGCGCGTCGCGGATCACGCCGACCTGGCCGTCCATCATGCCGCTGGGGCCGAGCAGGTGCGCGCCCGCGTCGGCCTGCGCCACGGCCATCTGCGCGTACACGTCGAGCGTGGCGTCGTTGTCGACGCCGCCGTCCGCGGCCAGGACGCCGCAGTGGCCGTGGTCGGTGAACTCGTCGAGGCAGGTGTCGGCCATGAGCACGGACGCGTCCCCGACCTCGGCGCGGACGTCACGCAGCGCGACGTTGAGCACGCCGTCGGGGTCGACACCGGCCGTGCCCGTGGCGTCGCGGACGGCCGGGACGCCGAACAGCATCAGCCCCCCGACCCCCGCCTCCACGGCCTCGACGCACGCCTTGCGCAGCGAATCGCGGGTGTGCTGGACCACCCCGGGCATCGACGCGATCGGCGCCGGCTCGGTGATGCCCTCCCGCACGAACAGCGGGAGGACGAGGTGACGCGGCCGGAGCGAGGTCTCGGCGACGAGCCGCCGCAGCGCCGGTGTGGACCGCAACCGCCGCGGCCGGGCGGAGGGAAACGCCATGGGGCCCAGCCTAGGCCCCGCGCCCACACCACCGGCGTCCGCTCGCGTCGCCGGGTGTGGGCCACGGCCGGGGTGGGCGGGTGCGGTGGTCCCGCCGCTCACACCCCTGCCGACACGGCGCACCCCCCGTCGAGCAGGGGTGTGCGGTGCCGACGGGGTGTGCGGTGCCGACGGGGTGTGCGAGCGCCCCCTGGACCTCACACCCCTCCTGGCGCCCCACACCCCCCGTCAAACAGGGGTGTGCGCGCACACACGGGGTGCGGGCGACGCTCCACCCGTCCACACCCCTCCCCTCGGCCCCATACCCCCTGTCGACGGGGGGTGTGCGTGCACACGGGGGGTGTGGGCGGCCGCCCTGCACAGCGGGCGGCCGCCCCGCACGGCGAAGCGGGGCGATCAGCGGCGGCGGGCCTTCGCCTTGCGCGGGGGCGGGAGGGCGCCCTCGGCGCGGAGGCGGGCGGCGTGGGCGGCCAGCGCGTCGACCAGCGCGGGGACCCTGGCCTCCTCCGGCTGCACGTCCACCCGCAGGCCGAACTCGCGCGCCGTCTCGGCCGTCTGCGGGCCGATGCACGCGACGATCGTGCGGGCGTGGGGCTTGCCCGCGATCCCGACGAGGTTGCGCACGGTGCTGGAGCTGGTGAAGCACACCGCGTCGAACCCGCCGGTCTTGATCGCCTCGCGGATCGCGGCGGGCGGCGGCGCCGCCCGGACGGTGCGGTACGCGGTGACGTCGTCGATCTCCCAGCCGCGGTCGCGCAGCCCCGCGGCGAGGGTCTCGGTGGCGATGTCGGCGCGCGGGAGCAGGACGCGGTCCACGGGGTCGAGGATGTCGTCGTAGGGCGGGAAGATGCTGAGCAGCCCCTCCGAAGAGGACTCCGCGGACTCGTCGACACCGGGCACCAGCTCGGCGTTGATCCCGAACTCGCGCACCTTCTCGGCGGTGGCCGCCCCGACGCACGCGATCTTCACACCGGAGAACGCGCGCGCGTCCAGCCCGAACTCGGCGAACTTCTCCCACACCGCGCGCACGGCGTTGGTGGAGGTGAACACGACCCACTGGTAGCGGCCGTCGACGAGCCCCTTGACGGCGCGCTCCATCTGCGTGGGCGAGCGCGGCGGCTCGACGGCGATGG
>CAXTTN010000022.1:10849-37134 GCA_964247105.1 uncultured Pseudonocardia sp. | reverse complement strand
CGGCGCTTTCAACGGCCTATTCGACGGGGCGACGACCACCCGACCCGACGGCCACCTCGTGGTGTTCAGCCTGCGCGACCTTCCCGACGAGCTCAAAGCCGTGGGCACCCTGCTTGCCCTCGACGCGGTGTGGCGGCGGGTCAGCAACCCGGCCGACCGGCGGCCACGCCTCGTCGTCGTGGACGAGGCGTGGCTGCTGATGCGCCAGCCGGTCGGCGCGGAGTTCCTGTTCCGGATGGCGAAGGCGTCCCGCAAGCACTGGGCCGGCCTGACCGTCGCGACCCAGGACGCCGCCGACGTGCTGGCCACCGATCTCGGCAAGGCCGTCGTCGCGAACGCGGCGACGCAGATCCTGCTGCGGCAGTCCACCCAGGCCGTCGACGAGGTCGCCCGCGTGTTCGATCTCTCCGCCGGGGAACGGCAGTTCCTGCTGACCGCCGACCGCGGGCAGGGCCTGCTCTCGACCGGCACCCAGCGGGTGGCGTTCCAGGCCATCGCCTCACCGCTGGAACACCAGTGGTGCACCTCCAGCCCCGCCGAACTCGCCCGCCACGACCCGACCGGCGATAGCGACGTCGAGGACGGGATCGGCAAGGACGGCGGCTCCGCGGGCCGGTCTCACATCTACCTCGACGCGCACTGATCGCCCGACACCTCCGGGAGACGACCATGCCCGCCATCGACGGCCCGATCGGCGACTACCTGCGCGACCCGGGCGGTGCGCTGTCGCGGCTGTTCGAGTCGATCACCACGCTGCTGCTCGACTCGTGGCCGGTCACCGCCCCCACCGCCGCGGTCGTCGTGGTTGCCATCGTGGTCGGCCGCCGCAGGATCCTGCGGCGACGTGCCGCCCGGCTCACCACCGACGCCCGCCAGATCACGGTGCTCGCCCCGCCGTCGGTCGACCCCGCCGGCGGGGACGCGCTCTGGGCCAACCTCGTGGGCCTGCTGCGGCCCGGATGGCGTCGGCTGATGTCCGGCCAGCCACACCTGGGCTTCGAGTACGTCTTCACCAGCACCGGCGTCTCGATCCGGATCTGGGTCCGCGGCCCGGTCCCGCCCGGCCTGGTGGAACGCGCCATCGAGGCGGCATGGCCCGGGGCACACACCCGCACCGAACCCGCGAAGCCACCGCTGCCCGCAACCACCGCGAAAGAACGGGCGGTGATCACCGGCGGTGAACTGCGCCTCGCCCGCCCGGAGGCGCTGCCGTTGCGCACCCGCTTCGACACCGACCCCGTCCGCTCGCTGGTCGGCGCAGCCGTCGGGCTGCGCCGCGACGAGTACGCCTGCGTGCAGATCCTTGCCCGCCCCGTCACCGGCCGCCGCGTGGCGCGCGCCCGCCGCAGCGCAACCCACCTCCGGCACCCGGACGCATGCCATCCCGGCCTTGCCACCTCCCTGCTGCGGGAGATCCTCGACCTCCTCACCCCCGGCCCCGTCGCCGGCCGGAGACGCTCCGGCACCCACTCCCCGGCACGGTCTCCTCGGGACCCGCAGACCTCGCTCGACCTGTCGGCACAAAACCGCGCGGCCGTCGACAAGCAACGGGGCTCGCAGTACGAGACCGTCGTCCGCTACGCCGTGGCCGCCCACCTGGACACAGGGGCGGACGAGCAGCGGCTGCGAGTCGCGCGCGACACCGTGCGCGGCAGGGCACACGCACTGGCCGGATCGTTCGCCTCCTACACCGAGCACAACCGCTACACCCGCCGCCGCCTCCGTCACCCCGCCCCGGCACTCAGCTCGCGCCGCCTGGACCGCGGCGACGTGCTCTCGGTGCGCGAACTCGCCGCGATCGCGCACCTGCCCACCGACGACCACGTCCCCGGCCTGCTCCGCGCCGGGGCCCGCGCCGTCGCCCCACCACCCGGGATCGCCGTCCCCGGACCCGACGCCAAACCCCTCGGCGTCACCGACACCGGCCACCAGCGCCCCGTCGCGCTCCGCGTCCCGGACGCCCGCCACCACCTGCACGTCATCGGCGCCACCGGCTCCGGCAAGTCCACCCTGCTCGGCACCATGATCCTCGACGACGCCGACGCCGGCCGCGGGATCCTGCTCATCGATCCCAAGGGCGACCTCGTCACCGACGTCCTGTCCCGGCTGCCGCGGCGCTGCGCCGACCGCGTCGTGCTCCTCGACGCCGACAGCCGCAGCCGCCCCCCATGCCTCAACCCCCTGGACCACGCCACCGACGATGCCGCGGCGGACCTGACCGTCGACAACCTCGTGTCGGTGTTCCGCCGCGTCTACGCCGCCTACTGGGGACCACGCACCGACGACGTCATGCGCGCCGCCTGCCTCACCCTCAGCCTGCAGAACACCACCCCGACCCTGACCCAGCTCCCCACACTGCTCTCCGACCCCGCCCGCCGGGCCCGGCTCACCTCCGCCGTCACCGACCCCGTCCTCCGCGGGTTCTGGACCTGGTACGACGACCTCACCGACGCCTCCCGCGCCCAGGTCGTCGCCCCCCTGCTCAACAAGCTGCGCGCGTTCCTGCTCCGCCCCTTCGTCCGCGACGCCATCGCCGGCGGGCCCTCCACGATCGACATGGCCGAGATCCTCGACGGCGGCATCTGCCTCGTCCGCATCCCCAAGGGATCCCTCGGCGAGGAGACCACCCGCCTCGTCGGTTCCCTCGCCGTGTCGGCCGCCTGGCAGGCAACCACGGCGCGCGCCCGGACCCCGCAGCGGCAGCGCCGTGACGCCTCGCTCGTCGTCGACGAGTGCCACAACTTCCTCAACCTGCCCTACCCCATCGAGGACATGCTCGCCGAAGCCCGCGGGTTCCGGGTCGCCATGACCCTCGCCCACCAGCACCTCGGCCAGCTCCCCCGCGAGCTGCGCGAGGGCCTGTCCACCAACGCCCGCTCCAAGATCTTCTTCAACGCCGGACCCGAGGACGCCCGCGAACTCGCCCGGCACACCGCACCGCACCTGACCGACCACGACCTCACCCACCTCGGGGCGTTCCATGCCGCCGCCAGGCTCGTCCTCGCAGGCGAGCAGACCCCCGCGTTCACCCTGCGGACCCAGCCCCTGCGACCGCCGGTTCCCGGGCGGGCCCGCGAGATCCGCATCGCGGCCCGCCGCGCCACAGCCGACCGGGCCGCGGCACCCCGGACACCGGACGCCAGCCCCGCCACTGACGCCGTCCCCACGGATCGCGACGCCAGGCCGCCCGATGCACCACGGCCCGTCGCCACCGCCATCGACCCCCGCCGCCGCACCTGACCCTCGACGAAAGGACCACACGATGATCACCGACCCGGTACGCCAGCGAGACCTCCGCGGCAACGCCCCGGCCCTGTCATCCCGGCGTGCCACCGGGCAGCGCGCCCGCAACACCGCCGAGCACCAGGCCGAACTCGCGCCCCGGCTCACACCGCGCGACCACTGGATCCTCGCGATGGTCCACGAGCACCGCGTCCTGACCGCCTCCCAGATCACCGACATGGCCTTCCCGTCCTTCCGGTCGGGCCGCCAGCGGCTGCGCGAGCTCTACCTGTGGGGTGTGCTCGACCGCTTCCAGCCCTACCAGGCCGTCGGCAGCTCACCCATGCACTACGTCCTCGGCCCGGCCGGCGCCGCCGTCCTCGCCGCCGTCCACGGCATCGACCCGCGCGAGCTCGGCTACCGCCACGACCGCGCGTTCGGCATCGCGCACAACCTGCGCCTCGCGCACACCGTCGGGGTCAACGAATGGTTCGCCGCACTCGTCACCGCCGCCCACCACCCCGACCGGAACGACGGACACATGTCCACAGTGGATGCCTGGTGGTCCGAGGCCCGCTGCGCCCGCCACTTCGGCGACCTCGTACGGCCCGACGCCTACGGCTGCTGGAACACCCCTGACCGCCGGATCGAGTTCTTCCTCGAGTTCGACCTCGGCACCGAGGCACTCACCCGGGTCGCGGCCAAGCTCGCCGGCTACGCCGCCCTCGCCGCCGCGACCCGGATCACGACCCCGCTGCTGGTGTGGCTCCCCACCACCCGACGAGAGGCGGGAGCCCGGGTCGCGCTGCACCGCGCCTGGCGCGACCTCGACCAGCCCGACACCGTCCCGATCGCCACCGCCGCTGCCATCCGTCTCGCGCCGCAACCCGCAGGCTCGGGCGGCGCCCCACCCAGCCCCGCCGACCCGGTCTGGCTCCCCCTCCACTACGCCGGGCTGGTCACCGGCGGCCCACGCATGCCGCTGCACCGCCTCAGCCAGGTCTGGCCCCACGTCCCCGACCTGCCCACACAGGCCGCCCTGCTCGCCGACGAGATCGACGCCGACCAGGAAGGACCTACAAGATTGCCCGCACCCCACCCGATGCCCCCGGCACCGTCCCACGCGACCCGCGCCCCGGCGACATCGGGGTGAGCGCCCGCCTCGGCGGAGCCGTCACGGCCTGCCTCGTCGCGGTGCCGCTGCTGGTCATCGCCGGTGTCGTAAGCGTCGCCTCCGCGGTCTACGGCACGAGCAGCCCGAGCCCGACCGCGCTCGCCGACATCCCCGCCGGCTACCTCACCCTCTACCGACAGGCCTCCGCGACCTGCCCCGGCCTCGACTGGTCCGTCCTCGCCGCCGTCGGCAAGGTCGAGACCGACCACGGGCGCTCCCCGCTGCCCGGCGTCCGGTCGGGCGAGAATCAGGCCGGTGCAGCCGGGCCGATGCAGTTCATCGCCGCCACCTTCGACGCCGTCACCGCCCGCCACCCCCTCCCGCCCGGCGGCGCATCCCCTCCGTCGCGGTACGACCCGAGCGACGCCATCCACGCCGCCGCCGCGTACCTCTGCGACTCGGGCGCAGCCGGCCACCTCGTCCCCGCCCTGTACGCCTACAACCACTCCGACGCCTACGTCGCAGCCGTCCTCGCCCAAGCCGCCCGCTACCGCACCGTCTCCAGCACCACCCGTGTGGGAGGGTCCGCGGCCGCGCGGACCGCGCTCGACTACGCCCGCGGTCAGATCGGCCTGCCCTACCAGTGGGGCGGCAACGGACCCGCTGGCGGCGACCCCGGATTCGATTGCTCCGGGCTCACAGCAGCCGCCTACGCCGCTGCCGGGGTCACTCTGCCTCGCACCGCTCACACCCAGTACCTCGCCGGGCCACTGCTCCCACCTGGCACTCCACTTGCCGCCGGCGACCTGCTGTTCTTCGGCACCCCCGCCCATGTCCACCACGTCGGCATTGCCACCGGTTACGGCACTCTCATGATCAACGCCCCTCAGCGTGGCAGCCTTGTCCGCGTCCAGGACGCGACCGGATTCCCCGACTACCTCGCCGCCTCCAGACCCGCGTAGTTGATGGGCGGGCCGTTCTCGGCAGACATCACCGGCGGCATCAACACTCGGGGGCATTTCTGCCCTGCCGCCCAGTATCGGAAGCAGCCATCGTCTGGGGAACAGCGCGAACACCTACCCCTGACGGAGGTCGCACAATGAGCAGGTCCCTGAGCACACCCGACGAGGCCGATGTGTCCCGTCCAACGCCCGTCCTCCGGCGCTTGGGCCGCGCGGTCGCCGTGCTCGCCTTGACCGGGACCGCGACGGTGCTGCCGGCGGGGGCGGCGCAGGCATGGCCCAACGACTCCCACGTGAGCCTGTTCGGCATCGTGACGTGCCCCTACCTGACGGCGCCGCCCTACATGGGCGGGCCGACCGGGTTGTCGGTCCGCACCGACTCCGGCGAGCGCCACGCCGTGTCGTCCTGGCGCTGGTCGTTCGCGAACAAGGCCAACTACTCCGACCTGACCTTCAGCGCCATACCGGCCGGCGGCGTGGACGCCACTGCCACCTGGTCCTGCAGCTTCCTGGGAAGTACCTCGACCTACAGCCGCCGGCTCACGATCAGCCGGCCGTGGATCGCTACGACAGTCCGGCAGGACTTCGGCTGAACCCTGACCCCCTTACGAAGGAGACGACCATGAACAGCCCCAGCAGCCGTCCGGCGCCGACCACCATCCGGGGTCCGCGAGCGCGGCGAACCGTCCTCGGTGCCCTCTGCGTGCTCCTCGTCGCGATCGGGCTGCCGGCGGTGCTCGCCCAGCCCGCCTAAGCGGCGTCCTGCAGCCAGGGCATGTCCACCGAAGAGGTGGCAGGCATCGAGCACAACAAGTTCGTCCGGACATCGAGCCGACTCGACATCACCAACCAGTTCAGCCGGGGTCAGGCCGTCATCTGGTATCGCAACGGCGGCACGTCACAGTTCATCGACCGCAACTCCTCCTTCGCGTGGCAGCTCATCCTGTCCCCGCGCGGCGAGCGGGGGCTGAACGTCTGGGGCGTGTCGACGCGCTGGACCTTGGTGAACCCGGGCTGGCGCTCGGGCAGCTGGATCGTCTACTACGTGTGCTGACCGCGGCGGGGTGGCCCGACCCTCGCCAGGAGGCGGGTCACCCCGGCAGCATTGAGCCGGTGACGACGCAGACGGAGGAGCCGGGGAACCTCGTGTTCGTCGAACGAGCGACGCGGTGGGTCACCCTGGCCTGTCTCGTCGCTCGCGCGCTGACCACGGTGGCGCTCGTCGGGCCGAACCTTCGGCTGGTCGAGGGTCGCCTCCTGGTCCCGCTCGCGTCCCTCGCGGCGCTGGTGCTCGTCTACGACCTCACACTGCTGGTCGGGGTGGTCAACGGCCGCGCGGCCCGGTTCATGAGCTCGACCCGGTTCCTGGTGTTCGACGTCGCCCTCGCCGTCGCCGTCAACATCGCCGTGGCCCGGGCACTCCCGGCGGGAGCATTCTGGATGCCCGGGCGCGACCTGTTGGGAGGGTTCCTCTCAGCGACGATCGCGATGTGGACGGTGATCCGCTGGTTCCGCACGGGAGCTGTGCTGATGGCGGTGTTCGTGGTCGTTCTTCTCGGCGAGGCTGCACTCAACGGGGCGGCGTTCGGGGTGGCTGCTGTCCTGACCCTCGCCTACCGCATGGCGTGGACGATCGCGATGATGGCCCCAGGAATCGGCGTCGTCACGCTGGCACGGTCGGCGGCGGTCCTCGCGGCGGAGGAGGCCGCGATGAACGCGCGGGCGGAACGACATCGGGACCTGCACGACACCGTCGTCCAGACGCTGACGCTGATCGTGCAGGTGACGCGGAGCGGGCGAGACCCGGCCGACATGCTCCACCAGGTCCACCACCTCGCCTCCGACCGGCTCCATGACGCGCGGGACCCGGTCAGCGGCCTGACGCTCGCGGTCGGCCTGCCCGATGCCCTCGCCGTGCTGTGCGAGTCGTTCCGGGGGTCGGGGCTCGACGTCACACTCACCGTTGACCCGGCCGCGGCGCCGACCCCCGCCGTCGTGGGCGAGGTGGTCGGAGCGGTACGGGAGGCCCTGAACAACGTCGTGAAGCACTCCGGTGTCGCTGCAGCGGTCGTGGACGTGGACGCGACCTCCGACGGGATCGAGATCACGGTGTCCGACGCCGGTTCCGGCTTCCGGTCGGGCCGAGTTCCCCGGCTCGGTTTCGGGCTGGAGAACTCGATCTCGATGCGGATCGCGGCGATCGGAGGCCGGGCCCGGATCGCAGCCACGGCCCGCGGCACGACCGTCGTCCTGTCCGTCCCAGCCGATGCCACCCCAGCCGACAGCCGGATCGTCGCGGGCGCGCTGAGCGGGTTGGTCCGCGTTCCGCTCGGCCTGCGGACCGTCCTTCTCACCGCGACCGTGCTCGGCGCGCCGCTGGGACTGTCGGACCATGCCGGGGTCTACGTCTCGGTCGGCATGACGCTGGCCGTGGGGAACCTCGTGCTTCTCGGGGCAGTCGTGCGGCACCCGCGGGTGGTTGGTCTTCTACGCACCCCGGCGTTCTTCGGCGTCGACCTCGCCGTCGCCGCTTCGTTCGCGCTGTGGACGGCCACCTTGCTGCCACCGGGCACTGCCGCCCAACTGACCATGGTCAGCACGACCATCTATCTCGTCCCGACGATCCCCTTGTGGACGGTCCTGCGCGGCGTCCCGACCGGGAAAGCGCTTCTCGCGGGCGCGATCTCCCTCGAAATCTTCGCCGCCGCGGTGAACGGCGTCCCGGCGACCTGGGCCTCACTGGCACAGGTGGCTCTGCACGCGCTGCAGGTCATCGTGGCGTTCGTGCTGACCTTGGTCGTGCTGCGCTCCGCACGGGGAGGTTTCAGCGAGGCCGTCCACGAGGAGCGTTCGGAGATGCTGGCCACCATGGACGGGCTGACCACCCACGCCATCGGCACGCTCGCACGCATCGCCGAACACTCGGATCCCGGCCCGAGCGAGGACCGGCCGGCGCAGGACCGGGTCGCGGAGGTCAACGCCTGGGCGCACACCGCGCTCATCACGCTCGACGGGGCGCTGGAGCCACCGACGACAGGCCTGGGGAACGCGCTTGCGGCCGTCGCAGGCCGCTACTGCCGTCTCGGGCTCGCGGTAAAGTTCACCGATCGCAACCTGCCCGCAGATGTTCCGCCAGAGGTTCTGCACGCCATGGTGGAGGCGACGCGGCTGGCACTCGCCGACATCCTCACCGCAGCACGGGGAACCGCGTCCGCGGACGTGCGCGCGGCGGTCCTCCACGATGGACCGCTGGAGGTCAGCATCCGCGACCGCGCGGGCGGCGAGCACAGCAACCGGCACGCCGTCGAATCCCTGATGCACGGGGTCGGAGGTACGGCCGCCTACGCCCGACCCCCCAACGGCGGCAGCCGGATCAGGCTGTCCTGGATGTCGCCATGACCCCGTCGATCACGACCGTCGGCGTCATCGACAACCACCCGCTGTTCCGCGACGGTCTCGTCACCATGCTTGCCGACACCGACGACATGGAACTGGCTTTCGAGGTCGGCTCCATCGAGGCGATGGATCGCGAGCTCGCTCACGGAGCGACCCGCCCGGACGTCGTGCTGCTCGACCTGCACCTCCCCGGGGGCCGCGAGATGTTCGAAGGAGTTCGCTACGTCAACGAGCTGGGTTTCCGCACCCTGGTCGTGTCGTCGCGGGCCGACCGACCGGCCGTGCTGGACTCGTTCGCGGCAGGCTCGCTGGGCTTCGTCAGCAAGATCGCCGACCGCAGCGAGATCACGAACGCGATCCGCGCGGTGGCGGCCGGAAGCCACTACGTGTCCCCGATCCTCGCCGACCACCTTCTCGACCGGCATGGCGCCAACTGGATCACCTTCACCGGCGATCAGGAACGCGTACTGGAACGGATCGCACGCGGAGACTCCGACATCGAGATCGCCGAGGAACTCCACCGATCGACCAGGTGGGTACGGAGAAAGCTCGACGACATCGGGATGCTGGTGGGAGAACGTCGCCGCTGGGTGATCGCCCGCTTGTACATCGACCAGACCCGACCTCCATGGACCGATGGCGTTCCACCACATCCCGGGAGCCCACACATCCGGCATGACCGTTAGCCAGCCGAGTTTCCGCACACTGAAGATTTTCCGTTTCGCTTCGACCAACCCTGTTGGAGCTCGGACCCGGACGACGTCAGCGTCACCAACCCCGATTCCGCCGTACATGTATGAATCCGAGCCTCCACAGCTTGCTTGACATCCCGAGCGAAGGAAGCGTCCATAGGCCCGTGGCCCGCTCCACCGGCAGCGCACCGGGGGCCACACGCTCCGGCCGGGGCATGACCCCAACCGCTTCGAACCACATCACGGAGCCGTCATGTCCGACGCAACCACTACATCCGACACCTCCACATCCGGTACCGCCGCGGAGAGGACGTCCGCCGCAGGCGACAAGCTCTGGGCCGCCCTTCACGCCCGGCCCGGTGCCACTGCCGAGGAACTCGCCAACGACGCCGGGATCGGGCGCTCGACCGCGGCGAAGATCCTCTCCCGCTGGGTCGACGACGCCACCGCCGTACGAACGTCCGGCCCCACGCAGGGCAAGCGGACCGGCGCCTCCCGCTTCGCCATTGCGACACCTGACCCCGCGCCCGCGTCCACCACGCCAGCCGACGCGCCGGATAGCGCCACCGGGCCACACAGCGGCACGGACGACGGCGACGACCACGTCGGCAACAGCGCCGCGACCGCGAACAACGGCGTCGCCGACTCCGACGTCGCTCTGCCGCCGACGGGGCTCGCCGTTGATCACAACGCTCCGACCGACGAGGCTGGCAAGGGGGATGCCGACGTCCCGAGCCTGGCGCCGGTGACGGACGACCACGGCGAGAGCGCGACGTCGTCATCCGAGCCACGGTCGACGGCCCGGCTGGCGCCGGGTGCGCTGCACGGGATGGTCGAGGACTACCTCCGCGACCACCCGGACGACGAGTTCGGCCCGACGAAGATCGGGCACGATCTCGGGCGATCGTCCGGCGCGGTCAGCAACGCGCTCGAGCGCCTCGTCGCGAGCGGGTACGCCGTCCGGTCCAACGACCGGCCGAAGCGCTACCGCCTCGCCGCCGCGTCTGCGGATCCGGCACCGGAAGGCTGATCAAGACTGGGCGGCGTGGCCGACGAAGACCCTACGTCGGCGGCCACGCTCCGTCCTGCGCTTGCTCCGCGCCGGGCACTCTTCCGCTGCAGCCGCTGGCACGCCCTCGTCGTTGACGTGCCCCGTGCCCATGCCCATATGGTGCGACCGCGGTCCACTGCGCCGCCTAGACCGCGTAAGGGAGTCCTGCTTGTCCGCTTGCGCGTTCTGTGGGTCCTCCGGTCGGCTGACCCGTGAGCATGTGTTCGGTCGTTGGCTGTCGCGGATCGGCCTCGACGCGACGCCGGTCGCGCGCGGAGCGGGCCGGTTGAACCGCGCACTTCGGGAGATGGGCGTAGGTGGGCCGTTCGAGCAGACAGTCCGGGAGGTCTGCGGCAACTGCAACAACGGTTGGATGAGCGGCCTTGAGGTGATCGCGCAGCGCGTTCTGGCCCCGATGATCGTCGGGGGGGCCGGAGCGGTGGCGGAAGCCGACGCGGCCGCTGTGGCGGCGTGGATTCAGAAGACAGCCTTGACCGCCATGCTGGTGTTGTCCCGGACAGACCGCGCCGCGGGGTCCGGCCTCCCGCCGTCTGAGTACCGGGCGCTGTGGGCGCTCAGGGACGAGGTTGCGCCGCTGCCGACGAGCCGGTTCTGGATCGGCCGGTACACGGGTGCCCGCCGGGTCGCCTCAGCGTGGGTGACGCCGCTGGCTGTCACGGTCGAGGGGCTACCGGTGCCCGACCGGCCACAGGGCTACGCCATGACCGTCCTGGTCGGGCAGCTGGTGCTGCACGGCGTGCGGTTCACCACGCCGAGCTTGGCGGTGGACGTCACTACCCGCCAATGCCTGCCCCAGTTGTGGCCCGTGGCAGGACCAACCAGCTGGCCCGCGGGCCAGCTCATGGGCGACGAGACATTCCTGAGGCTCGCCGGTGGCAAGGACGTCTGCTCGACCGAGCCGGGCATCGGCGTGGTGCCGTGGACCCACGCCACCGAACTGCCTGCGAGCATTGCGGTCGCGGGGATGGTCGAACTTCCCGCGATCTGCGGGGAGCACGTCGTCTACTACCCCGCCGTACTGGTCCAGGAAGCGTCGCTCGGCAGGTTCTACGTGTTCGGAACGGCGTGCGAGTGTCCGAAGGCGTACCTGATCCGGACCGAAGCCGACGGCGCGCACTGTGTGGACGCGGACACAACCGAGGCCGTCGAGGCCCGCTACGAGGCGTTGCCCGGCGAGGACGTGGTCATCGAGGACTCGCACGGGATCTTCCTGTGCAAGCGAATGACAGCCGACGGCATGGACCCGGGAGTCGCCTCGGCGTGACATGCCTCCGCCGCCCGCCGGAGCTTCTCGGGCCCGGGCCGCCGAGGGGGTCGGCGGCCCGGGCGGCTGGTTACGGCGCGGCACGCAGGGCCGCCGTGGCGGCCTTCGCGATGGCTTGGGCGGTCTCGGCAGGGTCGGCGAGCGGGTGCACCGTGGCGCCGCGGAGCGGGGTCGCCCAGCTGTCGGGAGCCAGCCACAGGACGCCGCACCCAGTCCGGATGAGCCGGTCGACGGTGGCCTGCGCGGCGCCACGCGGCGCCGTGCAGAAGATCCCGTCGGACACGATCACCAGCAACCGTGCGGCGCCGGGCAGGGACAGCCCGAGAGCACCGTCGAGGGCGTCGAGGGCCTGATCGATGACCTCGTAGCCGTCGGGCGCGCGGAACCGCGTCACCTGCCGCGGGGTCGCACCGGGGTAGGTGATCGGGTGGACGGCGTCGCCGAAGGTGACGGTGGCGGTGGTGGCGGGCACCCGCGCGTACGTGGCGGCGTGGGCGAGGATCCACGCAGCCGAGGCGACCGGCCGGGTGAACTTCCGCATCGAGCTAGAAACGTCGCACGCGATCCCGAGGCGCAGCGGCGGGGTCGGGACGGTCCGGCGGACGGTGCGGGTGAACGGTTCCGCGGTCGGCACCGCCCCGGCTGCGCGCTGCGCGTCGGCAGCCAGCGCCCCGCGCATACGCAGCCGTCCGGGTGGCAGGGCCGAGGTGGTGCGGGTGGCGACCCGTTCGCGGCTCCCGGCCGTCGTGAGTGCGCGTCCGACCAGGCGAGCGGCCCGGCGCTCGGCCTGGGTGGGTTCGCGGGTGCCGGTGATCGGCGACCCGCCGGTGCCGGGTGCGCCGGTGGTGGCGCCGAACACGGCCGCGGCGAGGGTCTCGGCCACCGCGCGAGCGGCGTCGTCGGCGCTGGTGGGGTCGGATTCGGCTGCGCCGGGGTCGGTGGGCACGGGCTCGCGGCCGACGGCGGCGTCGATCCGGCGCAGCGCATCGGCGATGGCACCGGTCATCGCCGACGGGCCGGTGGACCCGCGGTCGGCCGGGTCGGCGGGCGGGTCGGCGGGGTCGGTGCCGAGGACCTCGCACCAGCGGCGGCCCAGCTCGACCATCGCGTCCGCGTCGGTGTCGCCGACCGCGTGGGCGGCCGTCCAGATGGAGCGGAGCTGGTCGAGGACCGTCTCGCCGAGGACCTCGGTGATGGTCCGGGTCACGGGCTCGACCTCGTCGTCAGTGAGGATCCCGGCATCGACCCGCGCCAGCAGCAGGGCTGCGGTGTGCGCGGCGTCGGCCGGGATCATCGCGGGCGCGCACCCGGGCTCGATGTAGCGGGTGTCGGCGAGGATGAGGTGGGTGGCCGAGGCCCGCAGCCAGTGCCGGTCGTCCGGGCGACGCCGGATCTGCGCGGCCTCGATGCGGGACTCCTCGAGCAACGTGGCAGCTGCGACGACACCCGGTGGGGTGCCCGGAGGCGCCTCCCAGCCGGAGTGCCGGGCATGGGCGCACTCGTGGACCAGCAGGCCCCACGCTGGGGCGTAGCGGGCCCGGTCGCCGATCCGGTGCGGCGCTACGGTGGCGGGGTCGACGCCGCCGAGGTGGTAGCCGTTGATCTCGATCGTGGCCAGCGTGGGCAGGAAGCACGCGGGCGCTCCCCGACCGGCCCCTGGGGCGATGCTGACCAGCAGGTCGTCCCGGTCGGCGATGACCGGCACCTCGTCGGTCATAGCAACCGACAAGGCGAGCCAAGTCGGGTCGAGGGGCGCTGGCGTCGGGTCTGCGGTCGGGTCGGCGATCAGGTGGGCGCTCATGTCGATTCCTTCAGGTCTCAGGTCTGAGGGGTGTCGGTCAGACGCGGTTGCCAAGGGCGAGCGGGGCGTGCTCGGCGCCGAACGTGTCGCGGACCACGCTGGCGACGGTGTCGCGGTCCTCCTCCGGGGCGATCCCGACGAGGTTCCCGGCCGCCGCCTCGACACCGAGGACCTCGGCGATCCGGGCGAACGCGATCAGCTCCCGCAACTGCGGCGCCCACCCGATCTCGCCCCTGCTCTGGCGGGTGGCGAGGTTGCGGGCCGCGCGCACGGCCCGCCGGTCGATCCGCAAGTGGGTGGCGATCTCGTAGTCGGTGGACACCTGGATCTGCGCCGAGAACCGTGAGGAGAGGGCGTCGGTCAGGACCGCCCCGTGCACGCCCGGGTTGTGCCCGGCCACCACGTAGAAGCCCTCGGCGGCATCGACGATCTCGCCGCCGTTGGCCTTCACGATGATCTGGCGACGCCCGTCCATGGCCGGGTAGACCACGGCCAGCACGCTCGGTGGGATCAGGGTGGCGTCGTCGATGAACAGCACGCGGCCCTCGCGCATAGCCCGGACCAGCGGGCCGTGCACGAACAGGTACCGGCCCTCCGGGGTCTGGGTGTACTCACCGACCAGATCGGCGACCGTGGTGTCACCGTCCCCGGGCACGGTGATCAGGTCACCGAACGCCGCCTCGACCACGCTCGTCTTGCCCGTCCCCGGAGGGCCGTACAGCAGCGCGGGCACACCCGCCGCGCGCAGCTTGCGCAGCGCGGTCACGTCCGGGATCCCAGCCACCTGCCGTGGGTGGTACATCTGACCGTTCGGGCGGGTGACCGGCCCGGACACCGGCTCCTCCGCCGGACCAGCCGCTACGGGCGCGACCGGCGACGGACCGACCGGACGTGCCTCGGTCACGCCCGTGGCGGGAGCGGCCGAGCTGGCGGGGCCCGCGGTCGGCCGCGACGGCGCTGTCGAGGGGGCCGGTGCCGCGGAGGCAGGGCCACCGGTCGCGACCGTCGCCCGGTACCGGGCCGGGCGTTCCGACACCAGCTCGGCCTCACCTCGTGATGCCAGCGTGGCCAGCGCGTTCGCGACAGCCCCGGACGACCGGCCCGACAGCGCTCGAGCGATCTCACCCGGGGTGAACGTGTCCCCTGGCGCCCCGTCCAGGAACACCGCGATCTGGCGGCGCAGCTCGCCATTGCGCAGACGCCCCGACGGCGTCACCCCCGGCGTCGTGGTGTCGGCAGGCAGATCGGTCTCGAGAGACGGTGTGGGCATGGCTCAGGTCCTTTCACGTTTCGAGTAGGGCGCAGAACACCGGATTTCGAGAACCGACTGCGGCTGCATCGTATAGCACCGGGACCGTTCCGCCGATTTCGGCGCAACCTCTGCGACCACCTAAAGATAGCTCCGGACGACACTCCTCTCAAGGCCTTTCGGAGCCTTTATCAAGACTCTTTCCGGCTGGATCTCCTTCGCCCATCCGGGTACGCCTCAAGGTCAGAGCAACACCCGAACAGGCCCTGAAGGGAAAGCAGTGGTGGATCCGGCCGGCCACGATTCGACGAAGAAGCAGGCAATGCAACTGAGTACACGCATGAATTCGGAAGTCGTGAAAATGGCTGGCGTATCACGATTAGACTCGTACCGGACAAGTTGGAGACGCGAGGACGACCAGGACGGAGGCCTGGAGAAGCGGGCCTGGGCCGACGTGAGATGCCGCTCTGGGCCAAGCGAGTCTTGGATAGCACCTGATCCCGCTGAACGGCAGTGACCTGCGCCGAGCCACAACACGATCGGATCATGCCTGGTGTGAGCCACCGGTTGATCCCCCCGATGCACCCCGATGTGAGCCGCCACCTGCATCGACGTAGGGAGTAGTCGATCTTCAAGGTGGCTGGTCCAGCGTCGTTCTCATGGCTCCGAGAGCCAGAGGAACGCGCCTCACCACTTGCTCCTTTCGAGCGAACCTGTGCGGTTCGGCCACGAAGCCGGCGGTCGATCGAAAGAGTGACCCCCGGCGGCAGAGCAGGCGTGCGGGACCGGGCGACCGGGATGGGCGGCATCGGCGACCAGAGTTCGCCGGACGGATAACAGGGAGGAACGATGAACACCGACGACAGATCATTTCTTCACGCCGTCCAGAATGTCAAGAACATCTTCGGTGACAAGTGGACACTACCTATCATGGTGGCACTTTCGGACGGGCCGATGCGCCGATCCGAAATCCACACCACGGTCAATTCTTACGGGGTCGGCGAACAATGGCCGGCAGGCGCGACGGTGCTCCACGACAGCATTCTCACCCGTTGCCTCAGGAAGATGATGGCCGAAGGTCTGATCTCGCGCGAGGAGTCGGTCGGCTCCTTCCCGCCGCGAGTGTTCTACTCGCTCGGGCCCGAGGGGCAGGAGTTCCTCGATCTCGCGAGGGAGCTCACGGCGTGGTCGAGCCGCAACGCGCGCGTCATCGAGAACGCTCGCGACTACCAGCGCCAGCACAGCCCTCACGGCACCGAGGGCTGCGACGGAGGGGCGTGTTCGTTGGATGCCAGCGGCTGAGGCGGCACGCCGCACTCGGACACAGCACCGTCATCCGGCCTGGACACCGCGGCCGCCGTCGATACCGTCCCGCTGCGGGGCGGTGGGTTCGACGTCCCGCTGTTCCTCGCGGTCGCTCTGGCGTTGCCGCAGGCGTGCCGCGAGATCGATGGTGTCGTCGGCAGGCCGGTCACCGGTCTCGGCCAGCCGCGTCGTGAGGAGAGCGAGGGTGCGCGGGATGGCGTCGGCCAGGCCCAGCCGCCCCTGGAGCCGCATGATGTCGCGGTAGATCATCTCGTTGTAGGGGTCGAACGCACGGGCGATCTCGAGCAGGTCGAGAGTTCGCTGGGGATCGGTCGTGACGAATGCCCGGGCGAGGGCGGCGACCGAGTCGATCGCGTCCCGCCGGACGGCCTCACGGATGGGTCCGATCCACTCGATCGGGGTGTCCTCGGCGAGTTCGCCCCCGTAGCTGTCGACGACGCACTGGTGGGCGGCCAGCCGATCGGCGTCGTTCGTGGCGGCTCGTCGGGCGGCCACGGCCGCCGCGAACCGCCAGTAGTCGACCTCGACGAGCGTGGGGTCCAGCCCGATCCGGCCGTCGTCGGTCCGGACGACTTCGCCGAGTTGCTCGTGGGTGGCGCGGGCGACGGCCTGGCGGAGCCGGGTCAGGGCGGTGTTCATGGCGTTGGTGGTGCGGCCGGGTCCGCTTTCGGGCCACAGCGTGACGGCGACGGTGTCGCGGCTCGCGCCGCTGGGGTGGAGGGCAAGGAATACCAGCAGCTCGCGTGCACGCGGTTGCAGCCGCCCGGTGATCTCCTGCTCCCCATCAGGACGCGCCGCCGGCCGCCACAGGATGCGCGGCCTGCCGAGAATGTCGATCCGGATCGGGCATGGTGTGCCGGTCCCGACGGGCCCTGGGTCCGCAGGATCAGTTCTGCCGCCGTGCGCCGGACCGGCGGAATGCGTCGTCGTGCTGCGCGGTCCGCCGTCTCTGGTGCCGGGATCCCCGGCGCGGATCTCGGTGACCTCCAGCTCGTCCTCGGGCGGGCATCGGGCGCCGTCGGGCCGGTCGGGCGGGCCGGCGTCGCGGAGCAGCTGCAGGATCTCGGCCGCGGTTTCAACGTCGACGCTGAAGATCGGGTGACCCCGGAGTGCCCCGCACGGGCCGGGTCCGGTGGCAGTCACCGTGCCGTCGTCGCTGACCCGGATGGTGCTGCCGGGCCGCCACTGGCCGAACAGGAGGCCGGTGATGCCGAGCTCGGCGCCGTTGTCCAGGACGGACTGCAGTCGTGGGTGGTCGGTTGCGGTGGGCCGTGCGAGCAGGACGAGCTTCGGGGCTCCGCGTGGCGCGTCGGCGGCTGCGCGGGTGAGCGCCTCGGTGTCGAGCTCGTCGAGGGCCTCGTCCAGGCTGTCGAAGACCTCGAGCGCGGGCGGGTACGGCACGCGAGCTCCGGCGCTGCCGAGGAGCTCGGCCAGCAGGTCGCGGGTGACGAGCACGCGAAGCGGCTCGCGGTCGTCGTTCGCTGTGGTGAGAAGCGTGAGCAGCACTGCCCTCAGCGCGGCGACCGCGCCAGGCCCCGTCAGCCCGAGACCATGCGTGCTGGCCGCCGCGGCAGCGATCGCCAGCGCGTCGCCGACGGCGTCGGCATCGGGGTCACGGGTCGGCTCAACCCGGTCGGGCGACAGCCAGTGGTCGGCAACGGTCTCGCCGTCGGCGCCCGGCTCGTCGTCGGCGTCCGGATCGGTGTCACGCTGGTGCGCCAGGCGGAGCTGGTAGATCGTCGGAGCGGTGGGGAGATCGTCGCGGATCCCGCTGCCGGGACGGTAGCGGCGCCGGCGGCGCCGGAGGGCGACGGCGAGTGCTGCTCCGGCGGCGGCCGCGAGGCCGAGTCCCGCGAACATCTGCGGCGCCCACGGCGCGCCGTCCCCGGTGGGGACGGCGCGCAGGTCCGGCACGGGACGGGGAGAGGCGGTGGTTGTCGGTATCCTGGTGTCCGGGAGGAGGGTCGCGGTGGGCCCGGCGGGTTGGGTCGGCAGGGCCTCGACCGGGGTCGGGGCGGCGCCGGGCGGCAGCTCGTCGACGGGTAGCCGGAGTTCCTCGCCGGGGAAGATCAGGCTGGGCCGGGTGAAGGTGCGGCCGCCGGGCTGGGGTTTGCCCTCGTTGAGCTCGAAGATCTCCGGCCAGCGCGCTCCGCTACCGAGCTGGCGCTGGGCGATCCGCCAGAGCGAGTCGTGGATGCCGGTGTCGGGATCGGGCGCACGGACGATCACCGATCGCGGCTGTTGTGCCGTGATCTTGAGCGGCGCGTCGTCGTTCGGAAGGCTCACGAGGGCGAGTCGCGGCGATGCCCACGCAGTTGCGGTCACCGCGTGGTCCCACAACCGCTCCGGTCCGGCTGCCGGGTTGCGCAGCTCGCGGCCCGTCTGGCGGGAGCCGAGGATCGACAGGACGACTGCGCCCACGAGCACCGCGGCGAGAGCACGGGTCGGGGACAGCCGCGGCATCGCCGGCGGCCGGAGATTCCGGACGGCGTCGACGGTGCAGCGGGCGACGTCGACGGTGAAGACGGCCCATACCAGCCAGCAGACACAGGCCAGGGCGTCGATGAGCAGGCGCGCGCTCAGCGGGCCGAGGAGGTGGAGCGCCAGCTCGGTCGACGTCGGCATGTGGTCCGGAAGCGGCCATCCCACGAACCGCGCCAACGCCCAGGGCGTTCCACCGACGAGGGCGGCGAGCAGTACCGCCGCGGCGATCCCGCCCAGGGCTCGACGCCCTGAGCGGGAGGGTCGCGCAGGCTGGTGTCGAGTTCCGGACATGGTCGTGTACCCCTCACGGTTCGGGGGCGCCGACGCCGCGTTGCGGGTGGGCGCGCGCCTCGCCGTGCACGGTGAGGTCGGTGATGCCGACCAGGCCGAGCAGGCGGGTGCGATGGATGGCGGTGACGCCCACGACGACCGTGTCGGCGTGTACCGAGACCTCCCCGGTCGCCCCGGCCGCGGAGAGGTATGACTCGGCGGCCGCGACCGCACGGTCGGGGACCAGCCTGAGGTGGCCGGTGTCCCGGTACTCCGCGAGGTCGACGGCCTGTGCGCCGGCACGGGCGGCGGCCTCGGCCTGGCCGACGGCGCGTACCTTCGCGGCGAGGGCGAGTCCGCCGTCGAGGCCGATGCCGGCGAGAGCGAGAATTCCGGTCATCAGCACGACGACGAAGGCGGTGACCCGGCCTTGGTCTGCCGCCCACCAGCTCTTCTCGCGGGTCATCGCGGGCCGGCTCCGACCGAGCGGTAGGCGTCCACCGGCTCGACGGCCGTGGCGGCGACGTCGGCCCGGCCCGGCACGGCGAGCAGGAGGGCGTCGGCCAGGTCGACCGAGCACGAGACGGTGACGGTAACGGTGCCGCCGGCCACGAACCGCGAGAGGTCGGCTGTCACGCCGATGGACACACAGCGCGTGCCGGTCCCCGGCCCGAGCGCAGCCGTCGCCGCGCCCTCGGCGGCGATCCGGGCCGTGCCTGCGGTGCGTTCGATGCTGGCGGCGCGGGCGGCCTGGTGGGCGGCAGCGTCGACACGCAGGCGGGCGTCGACGGCCCGGTGGACGACGACCGCGACGAGGAGCAGCAGCATGACCAGTACCGGCGCGATGAGCGTCATCTCGGTCGCGACGGAGCCCCGGTTCTCCCGCCACCACCGCGCGCTCACACAGGCGTCGGGGGACGCCGGTGCTGGTCGCGCGCGCATCACCGCGCTCCGGACGGCGTGAACCGCTCCACCGGGCCGCTCGCCACCGCCTTCACGGGCAGGGTGAGGAACGGGATCACCGGTGTGGTGGTGCCGGTAACGGTCACCGTGGCGGAGGTGCCGTCGCGCACGGCATCGACGGTGGCGCCGGTGAGCGGGCCGGTCGCGAGCTGCACGAGGAGCCGCGTCGCGGCGCGCCGGCCGTCGGCGGCATCGCCGGACTGGGCCCGTGCCGCGCCCAGCCCCTCCGTAGCCGCCGCCTGCGCGACGTGCGTGGCGTGGGACCAGACGGTGAACTGCACGATGGCCATCAGCATCAGCAGGAGCAGCGGGGTCGCGACCACCAGCTCGGCGGTCGCGGAGCCGTCGTCCCGCCCGGCACGCCGGAGCAGCCGCCGCCATGCAGCTGTCGGGCCGGTCATCAGCCCATACCCAGCGTGATCCCGTTGGCCTTCTCGGTGACCTTGAGGACGATGATCGCGACGACGACCAGTGCGGCAACCACCAGCAGGGCGGTCACCAGAACCGTCTCCGTCGAGTAGCCCGCGTCCGGGTTCGCGCGCACGGCCTCCCATCGCTCACATAGGTCGTCCCACGCCATCCACAGGGCGGTCCACAGCTTCGCCGTCCGTTCGTGCATCGCTCGCTCCCTCCGTCTCGTTCACAGACCGTCGAGGATCTGCTCCAGCGCCGGGTAGGCGATGAAGGTCAGGAAGCCCAGGAACAGCACCATCACCGGGAGCGCCATGCGTTCCGTGGCGGACTGCGCGCGGGCCTCCGCGTCAGTGACCTGGTGAGCGCGCAGCGACGCCGCACGGGCGGCGAGGCTGGCGCGTACCCGGGCGCCCTCCGTCCCGGCGAGGCTGACCGAGCCCGCCAGCTCGGCGAGCTCGTTCACCTCGAGGTCCTCGCCGAGACGGCGCAGCGCTGTCCAGGCGGAGACCCGGGTGAGGTGCGCCGTGGCGAGCGCCTCGCCGAGCCGGTCGAAGGCCCAGCCCCGTCCGATGCGGACCGATCCGGTGAGTGCCCCGTCGACCCCCGATCCACCCGCAAGGGTGATCCAGACCAGGTCGAGGTAGGCGGACAGGGCGTGGCGGAACCCGTCGCGCAGCGCCGTTGCCTGGTGCCGGACATGCAGCTCGGGGAGCACGAACCCGGCCGCGGCCAAGACGAACCCACCGGCGAGCGGCAGCTCGATCCCGAGCGGGACACCGACCGCGAACAGCGCCAGTTGCACGACGCCCGGGACGAGCAACCCGGCCAGTGCGAGGACGGACCTGACCGCCAAGTGCTCGGGAACCGTGGTGCCGGTGATTCTCAGATCGCGGACGAGCCGTGGCCCGGGCAGGCCGAGCGACCTCAGCACCGGCACGAACGGTGCGCCGAGCCGGGCCGGCCACCCGCGCGCCGGCGCCTCCGGCTCGGATGGCGCCGGTGGGTCGAGGGCCCGCGCGAGCTGGGCGGCCAGGGATGGCCGGGGAGGGAACAGCCAGACGGCCAGCGCCCAGACACCGGCGCCGCAACCGGCCCCGAGCACCACCGCAGCGGCCGTCACGCTCGCTCACCGGTCTCCGCGCGAAGGTCCTCCACGGCGAGCAGGCGGTCCGGTTGGGGGATCGCGGCGATGCGGGCGAGCCAGGCGAAGCCGGTAGCGAACAGCACGCCGATGCCGAGGAGCACGAGTTGCCCGGTCAGCGTGTCGTAGGTGGTCAGGTAGGTGCGGTTGAACAGCACGACGAGCGCGGCGAAGGTGCAGGTCGTGCCGACGATCACGCGGATCGAGGTGCGGGTCCGGGCGCGCCCCGCCTCGACGCGCATCCTCATCGAGGCCTGTTCGCGAGCGGTCGTCGCCAGCGCGCCGAGGAGGTCGGCGAGCTGCCTGGCCTGCTGCTCGGCGGCCATGACGAGTGCGGCGACGACGAGGTCGGCGGTCGCGTCGTCGAGGTCGCGGGCGAGCAGCCGCAGGGCGGGAGCGAGCCGCTCGCCCCGTCCGAGCCGCGCGGCGAGCGTCGCGATCTCCTCCCGGACGGCGGGTGGTGCCAGCGGGGCCGTCGCGAGAACGGCCTGTTCGAGGCCAGCGGCGGCCGAGAGGGTGTCGCGGACCATCTCGGTCCAGGTTGCGATGCCCTCGATCCGCGCCACACGCCGCTCGTGGCCGGCATCGCGTCCCAGGATCCTCGGGAGGAACCAGCACCCGAGCGCTCCGAGCAGGGCACCGACCACCCAGCCGGTGACGAGCCCGACCGCCGTCGCCACCGCGACCGTTGCGCCGCACCGCAGGATAAGGCGTTGCCGCTCCCCCGGGCCGGCCCTTCCGCGCTGGGCGCCGGTTCGGACGGTGAGGCTCCGGTCCCGCCACACGGCGCGGACCAGCAGGAACACCCCGAGACCGAACCCGGCACCGGACAGGGCGGCGAGTGCGGCCAGGCCGGGATCGGCGAGTACGGTCACCGCGACCACCGGCCGTCCGGCGCGAGCAGGGCCGGGTCGAACCCGGCGTCGACGAGGTCGTCGAGGGTGTCCGACCGGATCGCGCCGGCGACCGGCCGCGCGCGGCGGTCGGCGTCGGGCCGGAAGACCTCGTTGGACACGACCTGCGGGCCGTCGGCCCCGACCACCTCACGGATCGAGGACACGACACGCCTGCCGCGCTCACCGGGAACCCGGTCGAGGTGCACCACGAAGTGCACGGCGCCCGCCACGAGCAGGTTGGTCGCCTCGATCGGCAACCGCTCGGCGCCCTGGGCGGCGTACGACGCCAGCCGCGTGAACGCGATCGCCGAGCTGGACGCGTGCAGCGTCGTCATGCTGCCGTCGTTGCCCTGGCTCATCGCGTTGCACATCGGGACGACCTCAGGCCCGCGGATCTCGCCGACGATGACCCGGTCCGGGGACATGCGCAGGGCCCACCGCACGAGATCGGCCTGGGACACGACACCCTCGCCCTCGATGTTGGCGTCCCGGGCCTGGAACGCGGTCACGTCGGCGTGCAACGCCGGGTCGCGGTCCAGCCCGAGTTCGAAGGCGTCCTCGATGGTCACGATGCGCTCCATCGGGTCCATCTCGGCAGCCAAGGCACGGAGCAACGTCGTCTTGCCGGCACCGGTGCCGCCGGTGATGACCGTGTTCTTCCGGGATCGCACCATCGCGGTCAGGAACCGCTGCACGCCCTCGTCCACCGTGCCCCGGGCTCGCAGCTCGTCCAGGTCCACCGTCAGGTAGCGATGGCGCCGGATCGACAGGGAGGTCACGCCGTCGGCCGTCACACCCATGACCGCGAACAACCGCTCGCCGCCGGGCAGCTGCAGGTTGACCGACGGGCTGCCGTGGTCGAAGCGCCGTTCCTGGCTGGAGGCGCGAGCCGCGAGCAGGCGGACGAGGTCGGTCAGCTCGTCGTTGGAACGGGCGATGGGCGCGACCCGCGAGCGGCGCCCGTCGGCGTACTGCACGAACACGCGGTCGAAGCGGTTCGCGTTGATCGTCTCGATCTGCGGGTCGTCGAGCAGGGGTTGGAGCCCGGCCATCCCGAACAGCTCGTCGACCACCTCGGCCACGACCGCCTGCTCCGTGTCCGGTGGGACGAGGGGCCGGTTCGCCATCAGCTCCCGTTCGGCGTACGCCGCCAATGCCCGCTCGAGGATGTCGCGGGCCAGTTCCCGCCGGGCCTCGGGAGTGGCCTCCTCCCCCGTGCGGCGCCGCTGGTCCGCGACGCGGGCGGGGAGTTCCGCGGCGAGTACCGCCCGGAGGTGCTCGCGCAGCCGTTCCTCCGCGCGGAGCTCGTCGGCACCGGTCTCCATCCCGCGCAGGTGACCGTGGTCGCCCGACCCGCGCCTCTGGCCGTCGCGAATGGTCGCGGTCCGGGTGCTGTCAGCCATGACGGCTGCTCCTCGACAGGAGCTGCGGCGGGATCGGGGACGCGGTGCCGGTCGGCGTGATCATGATGCTGCTCCCTCGGTCGCGGGGTGGACGGCTCGAGCCTCGGGCCGGCCCGGCGCGCTCGGAGCGGCCAGTGGCGCTGCTGTTCCTCGGTCGGCCGCGTGCTCCGCACGGCTCGCGTCCAGGAAGGTGGCGACCTCGTGGGCGGCCTGACCGAGCAGCGACCTGCCCGGACCGTGGCGATGCCACCGCAACTTGCCGGTACCTCCGCGGAGCACGCCCGCCCCGCTGGGGTCGTCGGGAACCCTCCCCAGTGGCGTCACGCCCAGCCCACGCGACACCACCCCGATCGAGTGACCCCGTCCAGCCAGGAGCAGGACCGGCCTGCGGGACCAGCCGCCTATCTCGGCCATCCGCCGGGCAAGGTGCGCCAGGTCGTCGGCTCCGGATCGGGTGAGCACCACCGTGACGTCAGCCGCGCGCAGCGCCGGGAGCGCCGGGGAGCCGGTGTCGACGCGGCCGCAGTCGACGACAACGACGGCGCCAGGGTGGTCGGCGGCGATCCGGAGCGGGCCCGCGCCCGAGAGCGGAGCGAGTGCGGCGAGCGCGGCGCGAGCCCTTGTTGCGTCGGGCGGCGCCGCGACGACCGGCAGGTCCCCCGGGAGCGCCTGGGCGTGGCGCCACACCAGCGCGGCGTCCGTCTCGCGACGGGCGGCGGCGGCCAGGCTGAGAAGCCCGGGCGCCTGGGCGAGCCCGAACCGGACGGCGATGTCACCGCCCGCAGGATCGGCCTCGACGACGACCGCCCGGCCCGGGGCCGGCCAGCGCGCCGCGAGAGCGAGGCACAGCGTCGTCACGC
Source organism: uncultured Pseudonocardia sp. (assembly GCA_964247105.1). GTDB lineage: Bacteria > Actinomycetota > Actinomycetes > Mycobacteriales > Pseudonocardiaceae > Pseudonocardia. The sequence continues at coordinate 12,605 of CAXTTN010000022.1, read as the reverse complement.
CGGGCGAGCCCTTGATACTCATGACCGCGACCATCATCGGCGCTCACCCGCCCGCTGAGACGAGGACGAGGGCCAGCTGGGCCGCCGGCGTGGCCGCGACCTCGCGCGCAGGGGCCTCCCCCAGCTGCACGGACACCACTGCCTGCTGCCCGGTGTCCGGCCGATCGACACTCGTCACGACCGCGGGCCACGACCGGGGAACGGCCCGGCCCGCGCCGGTGTCGTTCCGGTCCGGGACCACGACGACCGACACCCGGTCACCCGCCGACGACTCGAGCGGGACCCGGCCGGAGTCCAGCGCCAGCGAGACAATCGCCTGGCCGGGCGGCGGCACACCCGCTCCGCCGGCTGCTTCCGGCGTGAGCAGGGCGCCGGCCGGAAGGCTCGACGTCGCCGGCCGCCCGATCAGGTCCACCGCCCTGCTCGCCCCGACCGCCCGGATCTCGACATCGACCGGGATGTCGACCTGGCGCAGGTCCTGAGCGGTGAACACCTGCCCGACGGCGATCGGCCGCGCCGTCGCGAGCACCGCCTGCTGGCCGCCCGAGGTCGTGGCCACGACGAGGAACGCAACGGCGCAGCCGACGACGAGCAACACGCCGAGCACGAGGTGCGGTGCGCTCCGCCGCGTCGCCGGGCGGCTCGTTCGCGCTCCGTCCCACGGGGCCTGCGTCCCGGCAGTGTTCTCGGCCTCGGCTCGGGCCGAAAGGGTAGTTCGCATCTCGGACCTCCTCACGGGCTCGGATGGGCGTGCGGGATCACCGTGCCGGCGGCTCTCCATCCGGCCCGCTGTCTTCGTGACTGCCTGTTCGGTTGTGTCGTTGCCGTTCGCGGTTCCCGCTAGCCGGAACCGGTGACCAACGCCTGGGACTCGGCAACGCGGAAGTCCGCGTTCCCCGTGGTCGTGATGCCGGGGAAGACGCCGCCGCCACCGGCACCGGACCAGCTGACGTCCCAGCTGACCGTCGCCGTCACGCTGAAGGCACCGCCCGGCATGCCCGCCGACGACCTCCGGTAGGTGTGACCGCAGTCCGGGGACGCGGCCGCCGGATCGGTGCCCGCCCGGTACGGGGTTCCCGGGCCGCGGCACCGCACGGACGTGCCGTCGCCCATGTCCCATGTGACCGATACCGGAACCGCCCGCGCGGTCACCGTCACGCCCGGCACGGCGGCGGTCGCCTCGACCGCAGCCCAGTCATCGCCGAGCCACAGCCAGGTCGGAAGGTTGACCAGCTGGTCGCCGACCGGGCTCGCGGCGATGGCGGGTTCCGGGAGCCGCAGCCGCTTGCGGGCCAGAGCGGCCAGCTCGACGGGAGCGGGACCGGCGACCCCCGGGACCCGCTGGCCGTTCGGGATCCACACCGGCGGCCGGTAGAGGGCGTCCATGGCGCCGTTACCGGAACACCGCCACAGGTACCAGGCCCCGTCCTGCCCCTGTCCGGGCGGCGGTTGTTGCGTAGGACGCGCAGCCACAGCACGCACCGTGGACGGGACGGCGGTGCGGCCACTCGACCCCGCGGTGTAGGACGCGGTCACGATCCCCCCGGCGGGCGGCCGGAAGTCGCTGATCACGTAGGAGCAGTGCACCGGGGCCACCAGCTGGCCCGCCGTCCCCCTTCCCGCGCTCCCGCCCGGGCCGCCCGAACCGCCTGCGCGGCCCGGCGCGGGCCGCGGAGTACTACAACGTCGTCAAGGCCGACTGCGGGGGCTGCACCGTGCTCGCGGGCGACCTGCTCGACCAGGCGGGCATGACGCG
>CAXTTN010000022.1:0-10839 GCA_964247105.1 uncultured Pseudonocardia sp. | reverse complement strand
CCTGCGCGGCCCGGCGCGGGTCGCGGTGAGCCGCCCCCGGCGGAACCGGCGTCGAGATTGCATGCCGGTGAGGGGGTCTGCTCGCACGACACCGATCCAAAGCCGTCCCCCGGCGGAGGCGGATCAGTCCCCGGCTGCCCGAGCGTCCCGACCGCCGCCATCACCGCGACGACGGCCGTGCGCGCGAACATCAACATGACCCGACGCCCTGCACGCCGTAGTCGGAGACCTTCCACGAGCCGTCCGACTGGCGCTCGACTACTGCGTTGATCAACCTGCGCCCGCCTGACCCGGCGTTCACGATCGAACCGTCCGCCACCCGATGCTTCAGCCAGCGCGTGGAATCACCGCAGTCGGTCACGACCACGCGGGTCGGGTCCGATGCGGGCTCCGCCGACGACACCGCGGGTGAGAGCGACGGTTCGCCGCGCGTCACCAGCCCGTTGACCCGGTCGGCGTAAAGCCCGCGCGAGAGGTTCGTCAGCGCGACGCCGGTGGCGTGGTGCCCCAGGTTCGGTGACTGCCAGTCCGACGTCGTCCCGGCGGCTACGAAGTCCGCCCACATCCCGCGATAGGCGGTGAGCGCCTGCTCCCCGGCGACGGCGGCGGGTGAGGGCGTGCTGGTCGGAGCCGCACTCGGGACCGCGGATTGCGTGGTGGCAGGCCCGGGACCCGGGTCGTTCCCCGTCGAGCAGCCGGCTGTCAGGGCGAGTACGAGGCCGACGACAGCAAGCAGCGGGCGCACGTCGAACCGCCCATCGCCGACCACCTGACACCTCCCGAACCAGGGCCCCGGAGCCAACACCGAGGCGATACTGAAGAGATGTACACCCACGACCCGGACGGACCGCAAAGTGCGTAAGCACGGACTTTCAAGTTGGAATGGGAATTCGACCGACAACTACCCGTTCGGCCCATGATCGAGCGATGACCCCGTTGCTCCAGCACGCAACGGTGTGGGCCGCGGTTGGCGCCGTCATCGGGACGGCCGCCGCAGCGGCCACCCGACGCCTGCTCGCACGGGACAACCGCCCCGGCACGCTCGCGCTGTTCGGAAGCGGCGCGCTCCTGACGAGCGCGACGTTCGCCATCGTGGCGACGCAGTACAGCGGCATCGAACTCGTCGCCTACTGCTACCTCGCCGCGATCGGGGTGATGTTGTCGACCGTCGACGTCCTCGAACACCGGCTGCCCGGCCGGCTCACGCTGCCCAGCATCGCGGTGATCGGCGGGCTCGTCGCCGTTTCCGCGACGCGCGCGAACGATCCCGCACCGCTTGTCAGGGCCCTCGCCGCTGGCGCCGTCCTCGCGATCGCCTACCTGCTGGTGGCGCTCGCCTCGCGCGGCGGGCTCGGCGCCGGCGACGTCAAGCTGGCCGGTCTCCTGGGCCTCGCCCTCGGATGGCAGAGCTGGACCGCGGTCATCACGGGAACCGTCGCCGCATGGGTGGCCGCCGCGCTCTTCCTGCTGCTCGCACGCGTGGCCGGCGGCGGCACGCGTGCGGTACCGATGGGCCCGTTCCTCATCGGCGGCGCCGGACTCGCAATCATCGCGGGCTGAAGGGGCGGCGCATCTTTGCCCGAACAACATCATCTCTGTGACCTGGTGCCCTGTCGCGAGCTACCATCGTCGGTCCATGACCGGCCCGGACCACCCGGCCGCGGGTCACCACCGGCATCCCGGGAGAGCCTCGTGCCGAACGACTCCAGCGATTCGGACAACGATGACGCCGTCAGCGGTCAGGCGCTCGTCGCCCGGGAAATCCACCGGCACCGGGAGCAGGCCGGGCTGAGCCGGAGCGAGCTTGCCCGCCGCGTCGGGTACTCGCGCACCTACATCTCCACCATCGAGAAACCCGGCGCGGACCTGGTGTCCGAGGCCGTGGTCACCCGGATCGACCACGAACTCGCAGCGGGCGGGGCGCTGATCGCCGTCCACACCCGGGCGGCGGCCGAACGACGGGCCCTCCGCCGCCTCCCCGCCCCGGACCCGATCCCGCCGTCCACCGGCAGCGAACGCGAGGAGGAGCACCAGGTGAAGCGCGGTGAGTTCCTCCAGCTCGCGGCCGCCACCGCCGTCGCGGCGGCCCTGCCCCGCGGCCTGGCCGGGCTGCTGGCCGACCCGCCGGCCGGGAGCGACGTCAACGCCTGGGCCGCTGGCATCCACGACGCCGTGCTGAACCCGACCGACCACGCCGGCCCCTGGCTCGGCTCATCGACGATCCACGCCGCACCCGTCCGGGCGGCAATTGACGACGCGATGACAGCGTCGCTGACCGCCGGCTACCACGCCCTCGACACCACACTGCCGCTCCTGATCGGCCGAGCCGAAGCGCAGGCCCTCGCCACCCCCGAGGATGCAACGGCCAACCGCGATCTCGCCGACGTCTACGCCGTCGCCGGCTGGGTACTGATCAAGGCCGACCTCCCGCTCACCGCCTGGATCGCCGCACACCGCGCCGTCCGCGCCGCCGAACGAGCCCACGACCCGATCCGCATCGCCGCCGCGACCCGCTGCCTCGCCGAGGTCCACATGCGCAACGGCAACCACGAGAAGGCCGCCCACACCGCCCTGCTCGCCACCGTCGCGCTCGACACCCCTCCCACCGACCCGGCCGAGGCCGACCTCGCCACCTCCGTGCGGGGAGCCGCACTGCTCAGCGCGGCCGCCGCGTCGGCCCGACGCGGCGAGCGCGGCGAGGCCCGCATCTCGCTGGCCGCCGCCGCGCGGTGCGCCGACCGGCTCGGCCGAGACACGTTCGACCTGGCCACCGTGTTCGGCCCCACCAACGTTGCGATCCACCGGGTCGCTGTCGCCGTCGAACTCGGCGACGCCGCCGACGCCGTCCACCTCGCCCAACACGTCCGTCTCGACGCGCTACCGGCGATGCTCGGCGAGCGGCGGTCGCGCTACCTGCTCGACGTCGCCCGCGCCCACGCCGGTGTCGGCGACACCCGCGCAGCCACCCAGACGCTGCTGCACGCCGAGTCGATCTCCGCGGACGAGGTACGCCACCACCGCATCACCCGCCACCTCGTCCCCGCCCTGATCACCCAGGAGCACGGAGACACCGGCCTGCGCGGCCTCGCCCGGCGCAGCCGCATCCCGCTCTGATGCCCGCCGGACCGCTGCGCGCCCTGCACTGGAACATCCACTCCTGGACCGACGACACCGGCCACAGCAACGTCGACGCCATCGCCGACCTGATCACCGACGTGGACCCGGACGTCGTGTCGCTGGTCGAGGTCGACGAATCCGGGCCCACCGCCGTGCACCTCGACGAGGTCGCCCGCCGGGCGGGGCTGGCCTCGGTGTTCGTTCCCGCGTTCGAGTACGGCACCAAGCCTCCGCGCGGCAGCTTCGGCAACGCGATCCTGACCCGGCTACCGATCCTCGCCGTCCGCCAGCACCACCTGCTCTCACCGCCGCCGGTGTACGACGGCACCGAACCGTCGGAGCCCCGGACCCTGCTGCTCGTCCAGGTCAGCGCGGCGGGCGGACCGGTCTGGATTGGAAGCACCCACCTGCCCCGCACCGACCCGGAAGCGCGCGACCGGACCCTGGCGGAGCTGCAGTCCGTGATCGCCCATCTACCGCCGCCCTGGCTGGTGCTCGGCGACTTCAACACCCCGGCCACGTCCTGGCTGGACGACACCCCGCTCGCGGCCCACCCCTCGCAATCCGCCCCCACCTACCCGGCGTGCGGCCCGAACGAGGCGATCGACTACGCCGTCACCCCGCACGGCCACCACGTCCACGCGGAGGTACTCGCCCACCCCGGCTCCGACCATCTCCCCGTCCTCGCCCGCGTCGACACCTCCACCTGAGCGACCATCCGAGATTGCTGACGTCAGGAGTGGCCGGGTGGGCCGACGACCCTCGCGAGCCCGGCCGGGTCGAAGCCGGCCACCATCTCCCAGCCGCTCCCGGACTCCACCGGCCGCGGGTCGGCGGCGAGTCCCGTTGCCGGGCTGACGAACCGCGCCCCGACGCTGGCGAACGTGTCGACATGGTGCGCCCACGCCGGATGCGCCCACAACCGGTCGCTGACCATGACGACGACCGTGAGCGGGAGTCGCATGGCGATGGCGTCCACAAGAACACCGGTGGCGTAGGTGTCCATGATCCCAGTCGCGGCCTTGCTGGCCGAGTTCATCGTGAGCGGACAGGCCACAACCGCATCCGGTCGCGGCCCGCGCACCTGGTTCGTCTGCCGCTGTTCGAACAGCACCGGCCGCCCCGTCACCGACCGCAGGAGGTCGACGTCAAGCCATCCGCGGCTCATCGGGGACGCGACCACCGTGACCGACCACCCGACGTCGACGAGCGCGAGCGCGACCTCAGGAGCGCGAACCGCAAGGGGAGCGCCGCAGACTACGAGCGTCAGGGCAGCGGTCAAGCGCGCCCGCCGTCCAGTGGTCCGTGGCTATCCACGTTCGGCTCCGGTCGGCCAGACCACGACCATCTCCCGTCCGCACCGTCGGGCGAACTCGACGGCATCAGCAGTACCACCTGTGCCATCGGGCGGCCCCCCATCCCACACCGCAATCAGCGTATCGCTGCGCCGAACCAGATCCTTACTCGCCGCGAAGTAGGCTTCCGGACCTGAGGTTGTGAACGGCATCTTGTGTACTGCCTCGGCCCGGCAGAGTAGGTCCTGGTATCGGGCCCTGCTGACCGGATCCGGGATCTGGTCATAGTCCGATGCCGGGATTACCGCCTCGATGCGGCCACCCAGTTCAAGCACGACCTGGGCAAATATCTGATCTGGTCCTCGACCGAGGCAGCTGATGCCGGTTAGGGTCTCATTGCCGTTTCCTACGTGGCGCGACAGGATGTCCCGCATCCTGGCTTGGACCAGCGTCGCGGTTGGCGGTGTGATCGTTGAGTGGCCTGTGACGCCCACGACGGTCATCGTGCTGAACCTCCATATCGCCGACCATCGGCACTTTGGATTTCAAGCCGACATCGGGTTGGCGAAGCGTGCCGCTAGCGCGGAAGCCTCGTTGCGGAGCGTTGGCGGCGCCATCCCAACCAGCTCGTGGGCAAGGTCGGTCGCCCATGGGATCGGGGTGACGGCCTCCCGCGATTCCGCCACGGCCAACCCGAGATAGTGGACGGCCGCAAAGGGCTCACGTCGGCGCATGTATGCGATGGCGAGTTCGAGAAGGAATCGGGAGCGCCGTACCCGCGACGGGATCGTCGCCGGATCGATCTGCTCAGCCCGCTGAATCGCGCCAGCGGTATCGCCACGGGCAACATCGACGATCATCGACATGATCGCGGCACCGGTCCGGTCGAAGCCCGACTGCGGATGCCACTGTCCAGCGGGCAGGCGCTCGGCGGCCGACCATGCGGTCGCCAAGTATCCGGACGTGAGGTCGTCGCATCCTGCGAAGCCCCTCGCGGCGGCGGACTCCAACTGCAGGGCACCGAGGACTCCGAGAGCTTCCGGATCTCCCGCCTCGACCGCTGGCCGCATCAGCTGCGAACCGGCATCCGCGATCCGGACAGCCTCATCGAAGTAGCCCTGCGCGCTCACGGCGATGGCAGATGACCACGCTGCTAGCGCGAGCGCGTTCGGCATGTCGGCGGCCTCCGACATCGCGCGGCCACGTTCGACGGCTAGGGCGTGCAACTCCGGTTCGGCGATGTGCGCCAACAGGCGCTGAACCAGACGGTAGAGATCACCCGTCGCGGCTTGTGCACGCCGACGTTCGACGAGCTCGTTCGCACGCACCGAGTCGTGGGCGTCACGGATCAGATCGGGCAGCAACACTCCGACATCGGTCCGCTGCGTCGGCGAGGAGTGCCACAACCGCCAGGCCCGCGAAATCCGCCGGTCCAGATCCTCGGGTGAGACAGGCTTGGCGATCGACGTGTGCGCGAAGGACACCTCCTGCATCGCGCGGCGTATCGCAGGCACGACAGCGGACACCTCTCCAGCCCCGCTGTTCCGCGAGCCGCCCCCCGAGGTCGGCACCGGCAAGGCACGTCGATCAACCGACGTCGTCAACCACGCGGGATCTGCGCGTTCGTGGCCACCCGCGGCGTCTCGGCGACGACGGCGTTCGGCGGCGGCCTGCGCCTGCACGCGGACAAGCGCGCCGCCGGCTCCGAGCTCCGCGTCGATCCGTCTCACGACGGCCTCAGACACCAGCGCAGCGCCGGGCTTCTCACAAGTCGAGATGTAGGTCCGCGAGTAGCCGACACGCGTCGCGAGCTGGTTGCGGCTCAACCCGGCGAGTTCGCGGTAACGGCGCAGTTCCCGGGCCACCAGCGCCTGACCAGTGGGCGCCTCGTCGTCGCCGTTGGGCTCGCTGGTCACTGCGCTACTCCCGGTTCGGTCGGGTCGGGACGGAGATGCGTCCGGGGTGAAACAAGCGCCCGGGTGTCCGGTTCACCCCGGTGACGGGCTACCCCGATCGTAGCGCTGCCGGTGACATGGGGTCACCAACCACACACCCCGCACAACCGGCAGGCGGCGAGACAGCGACATGACACCGACCGCGCACACCGCACTCGACCCGACACCGGTCGGCCCGTCAGGCAGACGGCGGATCCCGGTGCTGACCGACGGGCAGCGGGCCGCGCTGGACCCGGCGCTGCTCGACGTCGTGGAGTACCGCAAGTCGGGATTGAGCGTGAACTGGATCGTCGGCTGCCCGCTGGACTGCGGTTACTGCGTGCGGCATCTGTTCGGCAACTTCGCGATGAAGACCCCGCGCGCGCTCCTGTCCGACAGGGACGCGTTCGAGCTGCTGACCGGGCACCGGTTCTTCCGGCCGCACTGCACCCCGGTGCAGCTGTTGAACCGGGCCACCGACCCGATGCTGCCACCGGTCAAGCCGCACACGTTCGCGATGCTGGCGATGCTCGACGACGCCGGGTTCCGCAACCACATCCTGGTGATCACCCGCTGGCGCATCGACGAAGCGGACTGCGCGGCGCTCAACGCGCTGCGCAACCTGCGAGTCACGGTGCTGGTCACCTTCTCCGGGATCGACGACGACCGGATCGAGCCGGTCGACTCCACCGTCGCCGCCGCGTCCCTGCAGACCGCGTACGCGCAGGCGCGCCGCTACCGGGTGGTGCTGTACTGGCGGCCGATCGTGCCCGGCCTCAACGACACCGACGCCCACCTGGCCCGGGCGATGGAACTGAGCGCGCACGCGCACGCCACAGTGTTCACCGGGCTGTTCTACCGCGACCAGATCCGCGACTACTACCGCGCCCACGACCTGGCCGAACCCTATGCCGACACCGCGCGGCGCAAGATCCTCCCCGAGGATCTGGAACGCCGGATCCTCAACGCCGCCGCCGCCCGCACGCGCGGGTCGCCGCTGTTCCGCAAGACCAGCTGCGCCGTCTCCCACGCCCACCAGCTGCCCGACTACAACGGCCACGCCGGGATCGGCGAGCTGTGCGACATCTGCCCCGCCACCCAGCTGGGCCGCTGCGCGGCCACCCGCCACCGCCCCGACCCCGACCAGGTCGCGGCCATGGCCGCCCGGCTCGGCGGCACGATGATCGGCGTCGACGACCGGGCGGTCACCGTGATCGGGCTCGACGAGCAGCACCGCTACCTGATGCAACACGCGCTCGGCTACCAGGTCCACGACCACGCCCGCCCCCACCACCCGCGCCGGCACGGCCGCGCCGACCTCGGCTGGCCCACCACCGGAACACCCGCATGACCGCCCCCACCGCCGGGCTGCGGCTGCCGGACGAGCTCGCAGGCCGGGAGCTGGTGGTCGTCGATGTCGAGGGCAACGGCCGGCAGCCACCGGAGATCATCGAGCTCGCCCTGCTACCGCTTACCAGCGCGCGGGCCGCGACCCCCGACGATCTGGCGACCTGGCTGGTACGGCCCACACAGTCGATCACGCCGATCACGACCCGCAAGGTCCACGGCATCACCGACGCCGACGTCGCCGACGCCCCGCGGTGGGCCGAGGTCGCCGACGACGTCATCGCCGAGCTGTCCGGGCGGGCACTGGTCGCGCACCACGCCTCGGTCGAACGCCGAGTGATCGGCGCGCACCTGCCCGGCTGGGAGCCACCGGCCGTGCTGGACACCCTGCGGCTCGCGAGAGCGGTGTGGCCGCACCTACCCGGCGGGTACGGCCTCGACCAGCTCGCCGCCCACGCCGGCCTCGCAGCCCCTCCCGACCAGGTCGGGCAGCGACGACACCGCGCCGGCCACGACACCTGGCTCACCGCCGCGCTCCTCGTCGCGCTGCTCGGGACGCTCACCGAACGCGGCGACCTGGGCTGGGCGCAGCTGCTCACCGCCGCCGCACTTCCCGACCCCGGCCCGCACACCGACCCGGACGAAAGGGGCCTGTGGTGATCCTCGAACGGCCCGTCACGATCGCCGCCGCCGGCGCGCACTCCACCGGCAAGTCGACCTTCCTCGCCCGCCTCGCCCACGAACTACGACGCTGCGATCTGGAGGTCGCCACCGTCGCCGACCTCGGCGAGGAAGCCCTGCGGATCGGGCTGCCGATCCTGCACAGCCACACCTACGCCTCCACATTGTGGATCATGACCACGGGGATCAGCCACGAGATCGCCACCTGGGCGCACGTCGACGTGCTCCTGATCGACCGCCCGGTTCCCGACGCCCTGGGCTACTACCACGCCGCGCTCGCCCACCGCGACGAACAACCCGATCCCGAGGCGCTGCACCATCTGCGGTCGCTCGCCGCGCACCACGCCGTCCACTACGACCTGATCTACCGGACCACCCTCGACGAGCAGGTCCCGCTCGGCACGAACAAGCCCCGCGACCGCGACCTGCGCTTCCGCGCCCTGGCCGACACCCACGTCCACCGGGTCCTCACCGACCTCGCCATCCCCCACCGTGTGCTGGCCGCCGCCGGCCACAACGCAGCGGTCGACGACGCCGTCCGTTTCGCCCTCGACCAGCTCAGCGGCACCCAGCCGGAGGCCGCCTCCGCGGACCTCAGCGCGGCCGACCTCAGCGCGGCGGACCGATGACCGCCCTCTCTCCCGGGCTCGGACCCCGAGACGGTGAGCCTGCGCTGCCGCTTCCTGTCCGCTTCGTGATCGACGTCGAGAGGAGCATCTTCATGTCGGGGATCTGGGTTGGTCGCGATCCCACCTGCGACCGCGCCGGCACCGAGGCCGTAGTGGGTGCGCCGCGTGGACCGTCCCACGCCCGAGCGCGCACCGCCGGCGCGAGACAGGACCAGATCACGCGGCGGGACCGGCGCCGCGCCCAGCGTCTGTGGCGGCTGACCCTGGCCGATCACCTCGCGCACTGGCGGGCCCGGCACCGTCCACACGCGACGCCGGGCTGGTGGCCGCGGTGAACCTCGCTGACCGGGACGACGCCCCCAACGCCTGCATTGCAGTAGCCGCACGGTTCGTGGCCGCCCAACCCGGCGGCGTCGACCGCATCCTCGACGCCCATCGGCCCCGCCCCGACGGCTCCTGCACCTGTCACGCCCACACCGTCACGCCGTGGCCGTGCTCCGCCGTCGCCATCGCCCGCGCCGCACAACAGTTCGCCGACGACGACCGCCCCGCCACTGCCGGGCAGCCCGCCGACGGCAGCGACCGGGAGGTGTCACCGTGACGCCGCCGGACCGTGTCCGGGACCCACGTCCACGTCCGGCGATCGGGCTGCGGGTGCTCGCTGTCCCGCCCGTGCCGGCCACCGCCGTCCGCGACTGCCTGTCCCGGCTCCCCGCGCGTCAGGTCCTCAACCGGGTGGGCGGCCTGCTGTTGTGGCTGCCGCGGCTTGGGATCACGGTCCTGCCGCATGAGCCGGTCGCCGGCGGCTGGGTCTGCACCCTGGTCGCCCTCGACTCTGCCCTGTCCGGCTGGTTGCCGACCGGCGCGTTCGAGGTGTCCGACCTCGAGGTCCGGACCGCGATCGCCACCCGCAACCCCTGGCTGCCCACCGCGGATCTCTCAGCCGCCGAGTTCGGCGACGCCTGGCAGATCCGGCTGACCTGCCACAGCGGCCACCACCTCCGGCTCGGGGTCGCGCTGCTGTCCGGGCTGGACCCCGCAACGCTCTCCGTCGATGTCAGCGACCCGGCCATCCGGTCCCGGGCCGGATACCGGCACCCGGCGGGGTTCGCGCAAGCCTGCCGCCGGCTACGCGAGGCCGGGCTGCTCCGGGCCCTGTTCGACGACACCCGCACGCCCGCGGTGGACGGGCGGACCTGCCGCTACGGGCTGGCCCTGCCGCCGGTTCCCGCCGCCGACTGGGTGGGCCGGTGAACGGGCTCGCAGCGGCGTGGCAGGGCTTGGCCCGGGCCCGTCACCGCTGCATCGGGTTCCCGGTCGCCGTCGACGTGTCGTTCACCGAGTTGCTGCCGTTCCAGTCCGGATTCATCAACAACATCGGCGACCCGGAGTCCGAGGGCCGCTGGCCGTGCCACACCAAACAGGTCGAGCGCGACGTCATCGCCACCTTCACCGCCCTGTTCGGCGGGAGCACCCGGACCTCGTGGGGGTACGTCACCGGGGGCGGCTCGTCCGAGGGTGTGCTGCACGGCATGTGGTTGGGGATCGAACGCCACCCCGCTGCCCGCGTCTACTTCTCCGCCGCCGCGCACTACTGCGTCCCGAAGGCCGCGCGGCTGCTGCGCGCCCCGGTCGAGGTGATCCCCGCCGGTCCGGGTGGGGAGATGGCCTACGACCGGCTCGCCGCTGCCGCCCGCGCCCACCCGGGTGTCCCGGCCGTCGTGGTCGGCACGCTGGGCACGACGATGACCGAGGCCGTCGACGACATCGCCCAGATCCATGCCGCGCTCGACGACGCCGGGGTCCTCGACCGGTTCGTCATCGTGGACGCCGCCC
>CAXTTN010000021.1:30496-37293 GCA_964247105.1 uncultured Pseudonocardia sp. | reverse complement strand
CCGAACACCGACATCCGGAACGGGATCACGACCTGGAACGACAACCCCCAGCCCTACAGCCGGGCCAAGACCGCCGACCAGATTCTCGACAGCGTCGCCAACCACCGCAGGCGAACTACCGACTCAGGACACTAGAAGCGCCCTGACCACCCTGGACGCCCCTCGCTATGACGGAGTCGTCCAGGACCCTCCTAGCGCGTCTTCACCGCGGCGAGCAGGCCGTCGCCCAGGTCGAGCAGCACGGGGACGAGGTGGTCGTCCTCGCGGACCTGCCGGGCCGCCTCGCGCAGGGCGACGGTGCCGGGGTCGACGGCGTCGTGGTCGAGCACGCCCCCGGCCAGCACGCCCGCCATCGCCACGACCCCGCCGGGCCGCAGCAGCCGCACGGCCTCGTCGAGGTAGCGGGGGTAGTCGGCGGCGGCGGCGTCGACGAACACCAGGTCGTAGCCGCCGTCGGTGAGGCGCGGCAGCACCTCGAGGCCCATGCCGTTGATCAGCCGCAGCCGCGAGGGCCCGTGGCCGGCGGCCGTGAACGCTGCGCGGGCGGCGCGCTGGTGCTCGGGATCCACGTCGATGGAGGTCAGGGTGCCGTCGGTGGTCATGCCGCGCAGCAGCCACAGCCCGCTGACACCGGCCCCGGTGCCGATCTCCACCACGGCCTTGGCGCCGATCGCGGCGGCCAGGAAGCGCAGCCCGCTCCCGGTGCCGGTGCTGACCGGGATGCAACCCAGCTCGGCGGCGCGGACGCGCGCGGCGACGATCACGTCGTCCTCGGCGAGATAGCCTTCGACGTGGTCACGCAGGGTGTCCTGGCCGGTCATGGTCGAGAGGTTACTGCCCGTGCTTTCCCGGGCTGCATTCACAGACTCTTCTCAGACGCTTCTCACGTATCTGTCACGGGCGTGCTGCACCGTATGTGGTGTCGGCCCGGGTCGTGGGTCGGTGGGAGCGCCGGGAACATTCGGATCCGGCGCCTCGTTCTCCCGATGGCACGACCCGCCGAGGAGGTAGACCCGACGATGACCGAGGCTGCAGGCACCGTGATGGACGCGGTCGCGCCCACCGCCACGGTGCTGCCCGGTGACGGCGCCGAGTGGACCCCCCCGAGCTGGGACGAGGTGGTCCGCGAGCACGGTGACCGCGTCTACCGCCTCGCCTACCGCCTCACCGGCAACCAGCACGACGCCGAGGATCTCACGCAGGAGACGTTCGTCCGCGTGTTCCGCTCGCTGTCGTCCTACAAGCCGGGCACGTTCGAGGGCTGGCTGCACCGCATCACCACCAACCTGTTCCTGGACATGGTCCGCAGGCGGGCCCGCATCCGCATGGAGGCCCTGCCCGACGACTCCGACCGGATCCCCGGCCAGGGCCCGGAGCCCGAGCAGGTGTTCTCCGACACCCACCTCGACCCGATGCTGCAGGCCGCGCTCGACGAGCTGCCCCCCGAGTTCCGCGCCGCCGTCGTGCTCTGCGACGTGGAGGGCCTGTCCTACGAGGAGATCGGCGCCACGCTCGGCGTGAAGCTGGGTACGGTGCGGAGCAGGATCCACCGTGGCCGGGCGGCGCTGCGCGGTTCGATGGAGCGCCGCCGGGCAGAGCTGGAGGAGGTTCGCGGGTGACGAACGACGGTCGGCGGTTCTCGGTGACGCTCCCGGACTGGGGGCAGGATCACCTGTCCCCGGAAGCGATCGTGGCCTACGTCGACGACGAGCTGGCCGACGGCCCGTACTCCCGTGCCTCGCAGCACATCGACGCGTGCTCCGAGTGCGCCATGCAGGTGATCGCCCAGGCCCAGGCCCGCACGGCGCTGCGCTCCGCCGAGGTCCCGAGCATGCCGGCGTCCCTGCTGCGCAGCCTGTGCTCGATCCCGCAGGACACCGATCTCCCCGAGCCGCCCGCCGGCCTCGCCGTCACCGAGCAGGGCGAGTTCGTCACGATGCTGCGGTCCGAGCCCGCGCCGCGGCCCGCCGCGTCCCGCCGGATGCGGTTCGGCGCGGGAGCGGCGATGTCGGGCCTCGCGCTCGGCGCCATCGCGCTGGCCGGCTCCGCGGTCGTCGGCGACGCGCCCGATCCCACGGCCGCCGCGCCGCGCGGGGTCTTCGACGGTGCCGTGCTCGGTGGCGCGGCCGTGGACGCCCAGCTGCGCATCACCCCGGCGGCCGGCAGCACCCCCGGTCTGCCGGCGGATGTCCGCCGGGTCCCGGGCTCCTTCCTGCGCTTCCTGCCGTAGGCCCGTCGCCCCGCCCGGCTCCGTGATCGGTGCCGGCCGCACGTTTCCGCCCTGGCGGGGGCGATGCCGGGCGGATCGCGGCGATCATGCCTGCGGTGATCCGTCCGAGGTAGCGATTCTCGTTGTTCGATCATCAGAAAGTGCTACCTCACATCGATCTCGGGTCCGGTTCGACTCCTGGATCGTGTGGGCGACCGGGTGCCGTCCCGGACCTGGCTCCCGGGCCGGCGACGGTCGGGTGCGGCTGCGAGGCGGTGGGACTGCCTGGCGGTCCGGTTCATGGCCGGGGACGGGTGGCCGCTCCGGTCGGGAGCCCGGATCCGGTGTCGTGCCCTCCTCGACGCGGTGCCCGGAGTTGGCGCTCGCGTTGTGGGGTCGCGCTCGTGTGTTGCGGGGTGGCGCGCGCGTTGTGGCCGGCGCGCGCGCCTCGCTGCGCGCGCTCGGCGTACGGAACGTGCGCGGGATCGCGGTCCCCGGCCCCGGCCCCGGCCCCGTCCCCGTCCCCGGCCGCGTGCCCGCGCCATCGGAGGCGCGGTGATCGCGAGGGTGCAGGGGTGCGGTTCCGGCCCGATCCACTGCGCGCTGATCGTGCGGCGCCCGACACGCGGACTTCACCGGTGCTCCGGCACTCTGGTCCCGTGCCCTGGAGCCTCCCGCCGCGATGACCGACGTCGACCGCGGTGAGAGCGGACCACCCCGGCTCGGGCCCCGCCCGCTGCACCGGCCCGTCGTCGACGAGGGCACGGCGCAGGTCTTCGGCCGCCCCGACGGCGTCGACGGGGGGTTCGCGGTTCCGGCGGCCGCCCGTCCGGAGCCGCGTACCGCGCCGCCCCCGCCCGCCGCGCTGGCCGCCGCGTTCGGGCGGCGGCCGGGTGAACCCCTGCAGAAGCCGCCGTCGAGCGGGAACGAGGCGCCCGACGCCGACCCGTTCCGTGCTGATCCTTTCTGGGCAGCCGACGCCGACCCCTGGCGCGATCCCGGCAGCCCGGTCGGGCTCGGCGCGCCGGTCGAACCCCCCGCCGAGCCCGATGCGCCGCCCCGCGGTGCCGGCGCGCGGCTGAGCCTCGCCGAGGTGCTGTTCGGCCGCCGGGTGCGGCCGCGGGCGCTGGCCGCGCTGGCCGTCGTCGCGCTGCTGATCGGCGCGGCGGGCGGGGTCGTGGGGCGGCTCACCGCCGAGGGTGCGGCCAGCCTCACCGAGCCGGATCCGACGATCACCCAGGCCCTCGCGGCGAAGGAGCGGCCGCCCGGCTCGGTGGCCGACATCGCCGCGCGCACCGTGCCCGCCGTCGTCTCCATCGAGGTCCGGGTCGGCGACCAGGGTGGCACCGGCTCGGGCGTGGTCGTCGACCCGGCCGGGTACGTGCTCACCAACAACCACGTCGTGTCGGCGGCCGCGGGTGCCGACACCGCGGTCATCGAGGCCGTGTTCCACGACGGCACGCGGACGCCGGCGAGGATCGTGGGTCGCGATCCCAAGACCGATCTCGCGGTGCTGAAGGTGGCTGTGGCGAACCCGGTGGTGGCCACGATCGGCTCCTCGGCCGCGCTCGCGGTGGGCGACGGGGTGATCGCGATCGGGTCCCCGCTGGGGCTCGCGGGCACCGTCACCGACGGCATCGTCAGCGCGCTGAACCGGCCCGTCCGGCTCGCGGTCGGCGGCAGCGACACCAACGCCGTGATCGACGCCATCCAGACCGACGCCGCGATCAACCCGGGCAACTCCGGCGGCCCGCTCGTGGACTCCACGGGCGCCGTGGTCGGCATCAACACCGCCATCCGCAGCCTCGGGCCCAGCGACGGCGCGAGCGAGGGCGGCTCGATCGGCCTCGGCTTCGCCATCCCGATCGACGACGCGCGCGTCATCGCCGACGAGCTGATCCGCACCGGCACGGCCAAGCACGCCGAGATCGGCATCAACGCCCGCTCGGTCACCGACGTCACCACCGGCGGCGCCCAGGTGCAGAACGTGCGGGCCGGTGGCGCCGCCGCGGCCGCGGGCATCGTCGAGGGCGACGTGATCGTCAAGGTCGGCGACCGGGCCATCGCGGGCGCCGACGAGCTGGCCGTCGCGGTCGCGGAGCGCAAGCCGGGGGAGACCGTGCAGGTCTCGCTCGTCCGGGACGGGCGACCTCTCGTTCTGCCAGTGGTCCTGAGCTCCGACTGAGGACGTAGGGTGGAGCGGTGTTCGAGAGCGTCGGCTGGGGCGAGATCCTGGTCCTGATCGTGGCCGGCCTGTTCATCCTCGGTCCGGAGCGGCTGCCCGGTGCCGCGGCGTGGGTCGGCCGGTCGATCCGTCAGGTCAAGGAGTACGCCTCCGGCGCGCGCGAGCAGCTCCGCGGCGAGCTGGGCCCGGAGTTCGACGAGCTGCGCAAGCCGCTGGAGGAGCTGCGCGGCCTGCGCAACCTCAACCCGCGCACCATGGCCACCAACGCGCTGTTCGGCGACGACCAGCCCGCGGTCAAGCCCAACGGCTTCGGCACGGCCCCGCAGAGCGCCACCGACGGCACCGGCATCGACATGACCAAGCCCGCGCCCCCGTCGCTGGCGAAGAACGAGCCGCCGCCGATCGACGACGACGCCACCTGACGGTTCAGCCCGGCTCGGCCTGCAGCAGGCGCGGCCGGTGCAGGTGCCAGTCCGTGGCCTGCTGGAACGCGTGGGCCGCGGCCAGCACCGTGGCGTCGGCGTGGCGGGCGCCGATGATCTGCAGCCCCACCGGCAGGCCGTCCGCGAAGCCGCAGGGCACGCTCGCCGCGGGCTGCTGGGTCATGTTGAACGGGTAGGTGAACGGCGTCCACGACGTCCAGCGCTCCCGCGGCCACCCCGCCGGCACCTCGACGCCCACCTCGAACGCCGGGATCGGCAGCGTCGGGGTGAGCAGCAGGTCGTAGCGGGAGTGGAACTCGCCCATGAGGACGCCCAGCTCGTTGCGCACGGCCAGGGCGCCCAGGTACTCCGGCGCGGTGGTGCGGGCGCCCTGCTCGGCGACCGCGACGAGCCCCGGGTCCATCCGTGCCCGCAGCTGCGGCCCGATCGGCTCCAGTGACTTGGCGGCGCCCGCGAACCACAGCGTCTCGAACGCCTCGATCGGGTCGGCGAACCCCGGATCGACCTCCTCGACGCGGGCCCCCAGCGCCGCGACGACGTCCACCGCGGCGTCGAACGCGGCCGCGACAGCCGCGTCCACCCGGGCGTACCCCAACGTGGGGCTGACCGCGACCCGCCAGCCCGCGGGGCCCGGCCGGCCCGCGGGCGGCGGGGTCGGCGCGAGCGCCCACGGGTCGCGGTGGTCCGCGCCGGACATCACGTCGAGCAGGAGCGCCGCGTCGGCGGCCGTCCGCGTCATCGGGCCGGCGTGCGAGAGCACGCCGAACGGGCTGGCCGGGTAGAGCGGGACCCGTCCCCACGTCGGCTTGATCGTCGTGATCCCGCTGAACCCGGCCGGGATGCGCACCGACCCGCCGCCGTCGGTGCCCAGCGACAGCGGCGCCATCCCCAGCGCGACCGCCGCCGCGCTGCCACCCGACGAGCCGCCCGCGGTGCGCGTCGGATCCCACGGGTTGCCGGTCGGGCCGGTGCGGGCCGAGTCGGTGACGCCCTTCCAGCCCAGCTCCGGCGTGGTGGTCTTGCCGACGACCACGCCGCCGTGCTCCCGCACCCGCGCGACGGCCGGCGCGTCGACGTCCCACGGTCCGGCCGCGTCGACGGTGTGCGACCCGCGCAGCGTGGGGTGGCCCGCGGTGAGGAACAGGTCCTTGACCGACACCGGCACGCCGTCGATCAGGCCGGCGGGCTCGCCGCGCCGCCAGCGCCCCTCCGACGCCCGCGCGGCGGCCAGCGCGCCGTCCGCGTCGACCAGGCAGAACGCGTTGACGGCCGGATCGAGCCGGACGATCCGCTCCAGCACCGATCGCGTGGCCTCGACGGGCGACAGCGCGCCGCTGCGGTAGGCGGCCAGCAGCTCGGTGGCGGAGAGATCGGCGGGACTCATGTGCTCACGTACCCCAGGGTCTTGTCGACGACGTTGTGCAGGGGCCGGCCGGCCCGGTGGCGGGCGAGGTTGGCGGTGAACACCGCCAGCAGCGCGGCGGGCCACCCGATCGTGTCGCCCGACATGTGCGGCGACACGATCACACCCGGCAGCTCCCACAGCTCCGACGTGGGATCGAGCGGCTCGTGGGCCACCACGTCCAGCGCGGCGCCCGCGATCCGGCCCGCCCGCAGGGCCGCGACCAGGTCCGCCTCGACGACGAGCCCACCCCGGCCCACGTTGATCACGCGGGCGGTGGGCGGCAGCGCGGCGAGCGCGGTGGCGTCCAGCACTCCGCGGGTGGCGTCGGTGAGCGGGGCGGCGAGCACCAGCCAGTCGGCGCGGGGGAGCAGCCCGCCCAGCGCCTCGAACGCGTGGACGCCGTCGGCGGCGCGGCGGCCGACCAGCTCCACGTCGATCCCGACGGCGCGCAGCATGCGCGCGATCGCGCGCCCGATCGGCCCACCCCCGACGACGACGGCGCGCGTGCCCGCCACCCGCTGCGTCTCGCGGTGGCGCCAGGCGTGCTCCGCCTGC
>CAXTTN010000021.1:5757-30486 GCA_964247105.1 uncultured Pseudonocardia sp. | reverse complement strand
GAGCGTGCCGGGCAGGTCCTTGGCCATCGCCAGCACGTACTCGGCGATGGGCCCGTCGAACACGCCACGGGAGTTGGTGATGGTGACCTGCGAGTCGATCAGGCCGGGGAACATCAGCCGGTCGACGCCCGCGCTGGCGGCGTGCACCCAGCGCAGGGCGGACGTGTCCGCGTGCGGCCAGGCGTCGCGCACGGCGTCGGAGCGGAAGTCCCACACGAGCAGCACGTCCGTTCCCGGCAGCGCGGCGGCGAGGGTGTCCGCGTCGGTGACGTAGCGGGCGTCGAGGCCGTCGGGACGGTCGTCGCCGTGCAGGACGGTGATCAGCACTGCACGAGAATCAGCGCTGCACGGGGCTGATGTTCAGGCTCATCCCCGCCAGGCCCCGCGCGCGGGTCGTCAGCTTCGTCGAGATCGCCAGCAGCGCCTTCGCCGCGGGGGCGTCGGGGTTCGCGAGCACGATGGGGGTGCCCTCGTCGCCGCACTCCCGGACCCTGGTCTCCAGCGGCACCTGCCCCAGCAGCGCCACCGGCGCGCCCAGGATCCTCGTCAGCGAATCGGCCACCGTCTGGCCGCCGCCGTGCCCGAAGACCTCCATGCGGGAGCCGTCGGGCAGCTCCATCCAGCTCATGTTCTCGACGACGCCCGCGATGCGCTGGCGCGTCTGCAGGGCGATCGAGCCGGCGCGCTCGGCCACCTCGGCCGCGGCCTGCTGCGGCGTGGTGACCACGAGCAGCTCGGCGCCGGGGATGAGCTGCGCGGTGGAGATCGCGATGTCGCCGGTGCCCGGGGGCAGGTCGAGCAGCAGCACGTCGAGATCGCCCCAGTAGACGTCGGCCAGGAACTGCTGCAGCGCCCGGTGCAGCATCGGCCCGCGCCACACCACCGCCTCGTTGCCGGGCGTGAACATGCCGATCGAGATCACCTTCACGCCGTGCGCCTGCGGCGGCATGATCATGTTCTCGACCTTGGTGGGCGTGTCGGTGGTGCCCAGCATCCGCGGCACCGAGTGGCCGTAGATGTCGGCGTCGACCACCCCGACCGAGAGCCCGCGCGCGGCCATCGCCGCGGCCAGGTTGACCGTGATCGACGACTTGCCGACCCCGCCCTTCCCCGACGCCACGCAGTACACGCGGGTGAGCGAGCCCGGTTGGGCGAACGGGATCACCGGATCGGCGCTGTCGCCGCGCAGCCCGCGCCGCAGCTCGGTGCGCTGCTCGTCGTTCATGACGTCGAGCTCCACCCGCACGGCGGTGACGCCCGCGACCGCCGACACCGCGTCGGTGACCCGCGTGGTGATCGTCTCCCGCATCGGGCAGCCCGCGACGGTGAGGTAGACGCCCACGGACGCCACGCCGTCGGCCGACACCGCGACACCCTTGACCATCCCGAGCTCGGTGATCGGCTTGTGGATCTCCGGATCCTCGACGCCCGCGAGCGCGGCACGGACGGCCTCTTCGACGGTGGTGGTGCTCTGGACTGACATCGGTCCATGTTACGTCCGTGCCCCCGCTCGGCCGCGTCCGTAGGATGTCCGCGGTGACCGACATCGCGGCCCTGACCCGGGAGCAGCTCTCCGCCTGGCGGTCGTTCCTGCGCGCCCACGCCGCCATCACCCGCACGCTGGAGGCCGAGCTCGTCGCCGACCAGGATCTGTCGCTGGCCGCCTACGACGTCCTCGTCCAGCTCGCCGAGGCCCCGGAGCGGCGGCTGCGGATGACGGAGCTGGCCGACGCGGTCCTGCTGTCGCGCTCGGGGGTCACGCGGCTCGTCGACCGGATGGAGCGGGCGGGGCTGGTGTCGCGCTGCCGCGTCGAGTCCGACGGGCGGGGCGTGGCGGCCGAGCTGACCGAGGCCGGGCTCTCGCGCCTGCGGACGGCGTCGGAGCCGCACCTGGCCGGCGTGGTCCGGCACTTCGCCAGCCGCCTCGACGACGACGACCTCGCCGCGCTGGAGCGGATCACCCGTCGGCTGGCCGGCTGAGGTCCCGCTCGCGGGGGGCTCCGTCGCTGCCGCGCTGCGCCTTGCGGTTGCGCCGCGCCGGCTGGTCGTCGAGGTGGTCGATGATGCGTTGCAGCTCGTCGCGCAGGTCGTCGCGGGTCACCATCTCACCCAGCGCCAGGCGCACCGCCGCCAGCTCGCGGGCGAGGTACTCCGTGTCGGCCTTGGTGCGCTCGGCGCGGGCCCGGTCCTCCTCCAGGGACACGCGGTCGCGGTCGTCCTGCCGGTTCTGCGCGAGCAGGATCAGCGGTGCGGCGTAGGCGGCCTGGGTGGAGAAGGCCAGGTTGAGCAGGATGAACGGGTACGGGTCCCACTGCCAGGACACCGCCACCACGTTGATGACGATCCAGGCGGCGACGATCACCGACTGGATCGCCAGGAACCGGCCGGTGCCCAGGAAGCGCGCGAGGCGCTCGGAGATGCGGGCGAACCCGTCCGGGTCGATCACGAAGCGGCTGCGGCCGATGCGCGGCTGGTCGAGCGCGCGGCGCTGGGACAGTTCAGGCACGGGCTACCTCAGTCATCTACCGCCTCCGTGCGTCCGTGCCCGTTGTCGGTGAGGCGGTCGCGCCAGTCGCGCGGCAGCAGGTGGTCGAGCACGTCGTCGACGGTGACGGCGCCGAGCAGGTGGTCCTCGTCGTCCAGGACGGGGCCCGCCACCAGGTTGTACGCGGCGAAGTAGCGGGTGATCTCGCCGAACGTGGCGTCCGGGTGCAGCCGGACGAGCTCCCGGTCCAGCACCCCGGCCACCGGCTCGAACGGCGCCTCGCGCAGCAGCCGCTGGGCGTGCACGCAGCCGAGGTAGCGGCCGGTGGGGGTCTCGGTCGGCGGCCGGCAGACGAACACCATGCTGGCCAGCGCGGGCGGGATGTCGGGGTTGCGGATGCGCGCCAGCGCCTCGGCGACCGTCGCCTCGGGGCGCAGGATGATCGGCTCCGGCGTCATCAGGCCGCCCGCCGTGTCCGACGGGTAGGTCAGCAGCCGCCGCACGGGCGCCGACTCGCCGGGCTCCATGAGCGCGAGCAGGGCGTTGGCGTCGGCGTCGGGGAGCTCGCCGAGCAGGTCGGCGGCGTCGTCGGGCGACATGGCCTCCAGGATGTCCGCGGCACGCTCGTCGTCGAGATGGCCCAGCAGGCTCAGCTGGTCGGCCTCGGGCATCTCCTCGAAGACGTCGGCGAGCCGCTCGTCGTCGAGGGCGTCGATCACCTCGTGCTGGCGCTGCTCGCCCAGCTTGAGGACCGCCGCGGCGACATCAGCGGGGCGCATCTGCTCGAACGCCGAGAGCAGGGCGGCCGTGCCACGGCGGTCGGTCAGCGTCAGCCCGGTGACCGCGCCCCAGCTCACGACCTGCACCGCCCCGCGCCACCGCGACAGGCGGTTGCGCCGCGACCGGATCGCGAGCTGCCCGACGATCCAGTCGCGGGCCAGTGACTGCTCGACCGCGGCGTCCACGACGACGGCGTCGGTGCCCGTCTCGACGACCCGCACCGGCGAGTCCACCAGCTGGCCCAGCACCAGGGTCTCGTTGGGGCGCTGGGCGAACCCGCGCAGGCTGACCGAGCCGGTGGACAGCGTGACCGCGCCGGGATCGATGTTCGTGACCCGCAGCATCGGCACGAAGATCCGGCGGCGGGTGACCATCTCGACGACGACGCCCAGCACGCGGGGCGCGCTGGAGTCGACGCGCAGGGTGGCGACGAGATCGCGGACCTTGCCGATGCGCTCGCCGTCCGGGCCGAGGACGGGCAGCCCCACCAGCCTCGCCACGAAGACCCGTTCCACGCCCATGGGGCAGAGCCTAGATCGCGTGCTGATCGGAGCAGCCCCACTGAGCCGATCGGTCCTGATGCGTTCCCCGGTGCGCCCCGGCCGCAGCCACCGGCTACTGTCACCCAGAGTGATCGTCCGAGCGAGAATTGTTAATACTTTCGGGGGGTGTGGACGTGGACCGGCCGGAGATCGACACCTCCGTTCCGCACGAGGCCCGCATGTACGACTACTGGCTCGGCGGCAAGGACAACTACCCCGCCGACCGCGCCCTGGGCGACCTCATCCGGGAACGGATCCCGACGATCGGCGCGATGGCGCGGGCCAACCGCGCGTTCCTCTACCGCGCCGTCCGCTACCTCGCGGGCGAGGCCGGCCTCCGCCAGTTCCTCGACATCGGCGCCGGCATCCCGACCCCGCCGAACGTCCACCAGGTGGCGCAGTCCGTCGACCCCGCCGCGCGCGTCCTCTACGTCGACAACGACCCGCTCGTCCTCGCCCACGGCCGGGCCCTGATGGCGAGCACCCCGCGGGGGCGCACGGCGTTCGTGCTCGGCGACTTCCGCCATCCGGAGGCGATCCTGCGCAGCGAGGAGTGCGGCCAGGTGCTGGAGCGGGGCGAGCCGGTGGCGGTGATGCTCGTGGCGATGCTCATGTACTTCGATCCGGCCGAGCCCGGCGGCGTGGACCCGTACCCGATCGTGCGGCGGCTCGTCGACGCCCTGCCGCCCGGCAGCCACGTCGCGCTCACCCATCCGACCGGTGACTTCGACCCGGAGGCGATGGAGGGCGTGCGGGCGGTGGCGCGCGGGGCCGGGATGACGATCGTGCCCCGCAGCCGCCACGAGGTGGGCCGGTTCCTCGACGGCCTGGAGCCGGTGGAGCCCGGCGTCGTGCCGGTGCTCGCCTGGCGCCCGGACGAGCTGGACACGGCCGGCGTCGACGCGCACAGCGCGTACTACTGGGCGGCGGTGGGCCGGAAGGCCTGAGACTCACCTCACGGCCCGCGAGGGCAACCGCCGTGTCAGCATCGGCGCCACCGAACTCGACGAGGAGCCCGCTGATGACCACCCGTACCCGTGCCCGTCGATCCTGCCTGGCCGTGCCCGGGTCCAGCCAGAAGTTCATCGACAAGGCCCGGACGCTCGACGCCGACCAGGTCTTCCTCGACCTCGAGGACGCCTGCGCCCCGCTGGCGAAGCCGGGTGCGCGCACGACCATCGTCGCCGCGCTCAACGAGGGCGGCTGGGGCGAGAAGATCCGCGTCGTCCGCGTGAACGACTGGACCACCGAGTGGACCTACCGCGACGTCACCGAGGTCGTGGAGGGCGCCGGCGCCAACCTCGACGCGATCATGCTGCCGAAGGTGCAGACGCCCGAGCAGGTGGTCGCGCTGGACCTGCTGCTCACCCAGATCGAGAAGGCCGTCGGTCACGAGGTCGGGAGGATCGGGATCGAGGCGCAGATCGAGAACGCGCTCGGGCTGATCAACGTCGACCGGATCGCGACCGCGTCCCCCCGCGTCGAGACGATCATCTTCGGCCCGGCCGACTTCATGGCCTCGATCAACATGAAGAGCCTCGTGGTGGGCGAGCAGCCCCCCGGCTACGACGTGGGCGACGCCTACCACCACATCCTCATGAGCATCCTCATGGCGGCCCGCGCGCACGACAAGCAGGCCATCGACGGCCCGTACCTGCAGATCAAGGACGTCGACGGCTTCCGGCGCGTGGCCGGGCGCTCCGCCGCACTGGGCTTCGACGGCAAGTGGGTGCTGCACCCGGGCCAGATCGAGGCGGCCAACGAGACCTTCTCGCCCCTGCAGCAGGACTACGACCACGCCGAGAACATCCTCGACGCCTACGAGTACTTCACGTCCGAGGCCGGCGGCAGGAAGGGCGCGGCCATGATCGGCGACGAGATGATCGACGAGGCGAGCCGCAAGATGGCGCTGGTCATCAGCGGCAAGGGTCGCGCGGCGGGCATGGAGCGCACCGACCCCTGGACCCCGCCCGAGGCCTGAGGACGGCCCGGCGGCCGCAGCAGGGTGTTGGCGTCGGCTGCGCTGAGCCGGCGCCGGTTCTCGGGGTTGGCGCGCGCGTTCTGGGTGCCGCGCGCGCGCAGCGGCACGCGCGTGGCGTACGGAATGCGCGCGCGGGACCTCCTTGATCGCGGTCCACCGCACCTTCCGGCCCCGGGCGGCGGCGGTCCGCGCGCCGATCGGGGCGCGGTGATCACCATGCCCGCGAGGGTGCGGTGGTTTCGGTTCCGACCGGACCAGATGCGCGCTGGCCGAGCTGCACCAGGGAGTCGTCATGGCCGAGGACGCGGCGACCCGAGCGATCCGCACGGAGAAACTCGGCGCCGCGATCGCCGACTTCCCACCGCTGCCGTTCGACGGGGAGGCGGCGGCTCGCTACGGGTCGCTGGTCGCGTTGACGCGCGCCGCCGGTCGCAGCCCGAAGCCGCGCCGGACGGACCTCATGATCGCAGCGATCGCGTCGTCGCGGTCCCTGCCGCTCTTCACGCGCAACGCCGCTGACTTCGCGGGCCTCGACGCCCTGGTGGAGGTCGTCGAGGTGTAGCCGGCTTCACAGGGTCTCACCTGCGATCGGTATGCCACGCAGGGGATACTTTCCTGGCCAGTAACCCAGCGCCGGGAGGAACCCCATGGCCCGTCTCGCCCAGACCGCCGGTCTCACCGAGATCCAGGAGGAGATCCTCTCCACGGTGAAGACGTTCGTGGACAAGGAGATCATCCCGCACGCCACGGCGCTGGAGCACGCCGACGCCTACCCGCAGGACATCGTCGACGGCATGAAGGAGATGGGCCTGTTCGGGCTCACGATCCCCGAGGAGTACGGCGGCCTCGGCGAGTCGCTGCTGACCTACGCGCTCGTCGTCGAGCAGATCGCGCGCGGCTGGATGAGCGTGTCCGGAGTGATCAACACCCACTTCATCGTGGCGTACATGCTGATGCACCACGGCACGGACGAGCAGCAGCAGAAGTATCTTCCCGCGATGGCGCTGGGGGAGACGCGCGGCTCGTTCTCGATGTCCGAGCCCGACCTCGGCTCCGACGTCGCGGCGATCAAGACCCGGGCCGTGCAGGACGGGGACGACTTCGTGATCGACGGCGCCAAGATGTGGCTGACCAACGGCGGCACGTCCACGCTCACCGCGGTGCTCGTCAAGACGGACGAGGGACAGCCCAAGCCCTACCAGAACCTCACCACGTTCCTCGTCGAGAAGCCGGTGGGCTACGGCGAGGTCGCGCCCGGCCTGCTGATCCCCGGCAAGATCGACAAGATGGGCTACAAGGGCGTCGACACCACCGAGATGGTGTTCACGGGCCACCGGGTTCCCGCCGACCGCATCCTCGGCGGGAAGCGCGGCGCCGGGTTCGCCCAGATGATGGACGGGGTGGAGGTCGGGCGCGTCAACGTCGCGGCCAGGGCCTGCGGCATCTCGATCCGGGCCTTCGAGCTCGCCGTCGACTACGCCCAGCAGCGCCGCACGTTCGGCAAGCCGATCGCCGAGCACCAGGCCATCGCGTTCAAGCTGGCGGAGATGGGCACGAAGGTCGAGGCGGCGCACCACATGATGGTCAACGCGGCGCGGCTCAAGGACGCCGGCAACCGCAACGACGTCGAGGCCGGGATGGCCAAGCTGATCGCGTCGGAGTACTGCGCCGAGGTGACGCAGGAGTCGTTCCGCATCCACGGCGGCTACGGCTACTCCAAGGAGTACGAGATCGAGCGCCTGATGCGCGAGGCCCCGTTCCTGCTGATCGGCGAGGGCACCAGCGAGATCCAGAAGACGATCATCAGCCGCGGACTGCTTCGCGAGTACCGCTCCCGCTGACGGTAGTGTGATCCTCGGCCCCTACGGGCACTTCGTCCCTGCTCATGGCGTTGACATGATGTACGGCAAACAGATGAAGGAGGGCCCCGTGACCACACCGTTCGGCGGGCCCGCGCGCACCGCGCCCGGCCTGCCCAACCTCCCCACCCCGCCCACGGGCTGGCCGGTCGGTTCCTACGCCACGTACGCCGAGGCGCAGCGTGCCGTCGACCACCTGGCCGATTCGGATTTCCCGGTCCGCGACGTCACGATCGTCGGCGTCGACCTGATGCTCGTCGAGCGCGTCATCGGCCGGTTGACCTGGGGCCGTGTGCTCGCCTCTGGTGCGGCGTCGGGCGCCTGGCTGGGCCTGTTCTTCGGCCTGCTGCTGTCGCTGTTCAGCCCCACGGCGTCGTACGCGCCGATCCTCGTGGGCCTGGTCGGCGGTGCGATCTTCGCCATGATCTTCGCCGCGGTGGGGTACCGCGCGAGCGCGGGCCGGCGCGATTTCACCTCGTCGAGCCAGATGGTGGCCGGCCGCTACGACGTGCTGTGCCAGCCCCGCAACGCCGAGAAGGCGCGGGAGCTCCTGGCCAAGCTGGCGATGGGCCCCACCCCGTAACCCCGCGAGTCGACCTTCTCGACACGCCGATATCGCCGGTCGAGCACGCAGCCTCGCGTGTCCGACCGGCACGGACGGCGTGCCGAGAAGGTCGACTCGCGCGGGGGTCAGGGGGCGGTGCGGAGGCGGTCCAGCACCTCGTCGTCCCAGCGGTGGGTGCGCATCAGGCGGTAGCGCTGGCGGGCGAGGTGCAGGTAGGCCTCGGCGTCGGTGCGGTCGCCGATCAGGTCGGCCTGCCCCAGCATGCGCACGACGGGCCGGAACTCCTCGGCGTACCAGCGGCGGGCCACCGTCACGCGGTCGAGGAAGCGGCCCTCCTGCTGCATGAGCCGGAACCCCCACGCCTCGACGGTCTCCGACAGCACCGCGTACGACCACGCCGACGTGACGAGGATCGTGCACAGCGCGGGCCCCGGCAGCGGCACGCGGTCGAGGAACACCCGGCGCATGTCCTTGCTGATGAGGTCGCCGCGGCGGCTGATGCCGGCGGCGTCGATCCGGGTGGTGACCTCGGTGACGAACGCGTCGATGGTGCGCAGGTGCAGCGCCAGCGCCACGGAGACGCGGTGGTGCCCGTCGCGGACGAAGTGCAGCTCCCCGACGCGATAGACGTCGATCGGCGGGACGGTCTCCCCGAGTCGCTGCGCACGGTCGAGCCGCTCCCACCGCTCGCGGGTGGCCTGCGACAGCGGGCGGAACCAGCGGTCGAAGTCCCGCGTGCGGTCGACGCTGCCGCAGATGGAGTCCAGCGGGATCTGCTGCAGCCCGAGGTCGCGCTCGCCGGTGCGGCCCAGCGCGGCCACGACCTCGTGGAAGGGCAGGATCTCCGAGACGTCGTCGGGCTCGCGGCGCAGCCAGCTGCCCAGCCGGGAGAGCACCTGCTGGCGGCGCAGGCGCGCGAAGTCGTTCTGGGCGTCGGCCTGCGGATACCCGGTGTCGCGCACTAGAGCTCCATCACGCGGCGACCGACGATGTTCACCACGCGCGTCGCGCCGAGGAACCGGTCGGGCAGGTGCTGGCCGTAGGGGTGGATGTGGCCGTGCAGCAGCAGGCGCGGCGTCAGGGCCTCGACGACGTCGTGCAGGCACTCGAAGCCGTGGTGCGGCGCGTCGTCGCCGTCGCCGCAGTGCCGCGGCGGGGCGTGGGTGAGCAGCACGTCGACGCCGATGCCGTCGCGACGCGTGGCGCGACGCGCGGCCCGCACCAGCCGCCGGGCGCGGCGGGCCTGCTCGCGCTGCGTCCACTGGTTGGGGCCGGGCCGGTAGCGCACGCAGCCACCGAGGCCGGCGATCCGCAGGCCGGCGACGTCGACGATGCGGCCGTCGGCGTCGTCGAAGCCGGACGGGCCGGGCCAGTCCACCGGCATCCCGTCCCGCATCGACATCCCCCGGCGGTGGGTGAAGCCGGTGATGTCGGGGTCGTGGTTGCCCGGCACCATCACACCGGGCAGGTCGAGGCGGCCGGCGATCTCGCCGAGGTAGTCGAACGGCAGGTCGCCCGCGGCCACCACGAGATCGACGGCCCCGTCGCCGACGGACGCGGCGATCTGCGCCCACGACGCGACCTCGTCGCTCACCGCCAGTGCCCTGACCATCGTGTCGAGCGTACGGGGCGGCCCCGGATGGGCCAGTATGCGAGGGGTGAGCCCTTCACCGAAACGGCAGCCCCGGCCGGGGGCACCGCCCATCCGCATCGCCCCGTCGAACGTGACGCGCTCCTTCGACGAGCACGCCCGCACCTACGACAAGCTGGTCGGGGCCAACCCCGGCTACCACGAGCACCTGCGGCTCTCGGCCAAGCGCATGGGCCTGCCGAACGGCGGCGCCGGCCTGCGGCTGCTGGACCTGGGTTGCGGCACCGGCGCGTCCACGGCCGCCCTGCTGGACGCCGCGCCGCAGGCCGACATCACGGCCGTCGACGCGTCGGTCGAGATGCTCGCGCAGGCGCGCCGCAAGACGTGGCCGTCGAACGTGCGGTTCGTGCACGGCAACGCCGAGGAGCTCGACCAGGCGACGTTCACCGAGCCGTACGACGGCATCATGGCGGCGTACCTGATCCGCAACCTCACCGACCGCAACGCGGCGCTGCGCCGGTTCCGCGGGCTGCTCAAGCCCTCGGCGCCGCTGGCGCTGCACGAGTACTCGGTGAGGGACTCCTTCCGCAGCCGGTTCGTCTGGACCGCCGTCTGCTGGGGCGTGATCATCCCGATGGGCCGGATCCGCACCGGGTCGTCGGACCTCTACCGCTACCTGTGGCGCAGCGTGCTCGACTTCGACGGCGTCGAGGCCCTCGTCACCCGCATGCGCGCCACCGGCTTCGACGACGTGCGCGTGCAGACGGTTCCGGGCTGGCAGCAGCACATCGTGCACACGTTCCTGGGTCGTGCACCCGGCCGCCCCGAGGAGCCACCGCCGGGCACCGACCAGGAAGCGGAGACCCCACCCGACGGGGTGGACATGGCGAAGGGCTGATCGCCGCCGAACGAGTGGCACTTTCGTCGGATAGGTTCGAACGAGAGTGCCGCTCGTTCGGGTGGGGATCAGCGGGTGCGGTTCGCGTAGCGGCGCTCCGCGTAGGCGATGTCGTCCGCCCAGAGGCGCTTCGCCGTCATCGCGATCAGCGGACGGACGGCGGCCGCCACGTGGCGCGTGACCGCGAAGCCCCGGCGGTCGGAGTGCGCCACCACGGCCTCGATGACGGCGGTGCGGCCCGGCCGCAGGGGGGTGGCGTGGGTCTCGACGACGGAGCCGGTGCCCTCGCCGTCCACGATCTCCATCGTGATCGTGCGCGGGTCGGGGCAGCTGAACTCGGCGAACACCGGCACGCCCAGGCGCCTGCCGACCGTGAAGCTCACCTCGACGAGGAAGCGGTCCTCGGCGGGCGGGCAGTCGACCGGCGGCGCCGAGACCACCCGCAGCCCGGCGAACGAGTACGGGTGCAGCCAGCTGCCGTGCCACGGGTCGAGGCGGTTGGCGATCACGTCCTCCGGCTCGCAGGCGCCGATCACGGTGGCGACGGCGTCGAGGCTGCCGGCGGGCGGTCGGGGGCCGAGCACCGGTGCGTCCATCAGCGGGCCGCCGGCGTCGAGCGTGTCGTCCAGCCGGACCCACGCCAGCACGCCGTCGTCGTACGCGGGCAGCGTGCGCCAGCCGGGACGGCCCTCCGCGCCCAGCGCCAGCCCGTGCCAGCGGCAGACGAGCTGCCCGTCGTGCACGGGCGCGTCGCACAATGCGGCACCCAGGTGCGGGCAGGCTCCCGGCCCGACCCGCAGCGCGCCCGCGCCGTCGCGCCAGGCCACCAGCTCCCGCCCGGCCACCACCCGCCCGAACGCCTTCCCCGGCCGCACCTCCCGGCTGCTCGCGATCACGAACCACCCGCCGGACGGGCGGGCCAGCGCGCGGTTCAGCGCGGCGCGGATGATGCCGGGCTTGGCCTCGGCCCAGGTGGGCTGCTGCTCGGCCCAGGGCGGGCGGCGGAGCCTGCGCAGGGGGTTGACCGGTCGGTCGCGGTCGTTCACATGATCAGGCTAGTACGGTGCCCCGTCGCGGGCCTGGCGCGCGGAGCGACGTCACAGCCACTGGTTGCGGCGGAAGTTCCGGTAGAGCAGGCCGCAGGTGAGCACGACCACGATCCAGAACGCCGGGTAGCCCCACTGCGAGTGCAGCTCGGGCATGTAGTCGAAGTTCATCCCGTAGATGCCGGCGATCATCGTCGGCACGGTGATGATCGCCGCGTACGCGGTGATCTTCCGCATGTCGTTGTTCTGCCGCATGGTGATCTTCGCCAGCACCGCGTCGACGAGCGTGGTGAGCAGCTCGTCGAAGCCGCTCACGCGCTCGGTGACGGTGGCGAGGTGGTCGTCGACGTCGCGGAAGTAGGACCGGACGTCGTGCGGCACGAGCGAGCTGTAGCCCTCGGCGAGCTTGCGGATGGGCGCCGTCAGGGGCACCACCGAGCGGCGCAGCTCCAGCACCTCGCGCTTCATGACGTAGATCTGCTCGGAGTCCATCTGGGACCTCGGCTCGAAGACCTCGGCCTCGATCTCGTCGATGTCGGCCTCGATGGCGTCGGTGACCGCCACGTAGGCGTCGACGACGTGGTCGGCGATCGCGTGCAGCACGGCCGCGGGGCCGAGGGCGAGCTGCTCCGGATCGGCCTCCAGGGCCTCGCGCACCGCGTGCAGGCCGCAGTGGTCGCCGTGGCGGACCGTGACGACGAAGTCGGCACCGACGAACGCCATCACCTCACCGGTCTTGACCAGCTCGGCGGCCGTGGTGGGCTCGGCGTGCCCGACGTAGCTGACCGTCTTGAGCACCATGAACAGGCTGTCGTCGTAGCGCTCCAGCTTGGGCCGCTGCTTGGCCGTCACCGCGTCCTCGACGGCCAGCTCGTGCAGCCCGAACGTCTCGGCGATCGCGGTGATCTGGTCGGTGGTGGGCTCGTGCAGGCCGATCCAGACGAAGCCCTCCTCGCGGCGGCGGACCTCGGCGATGGCCTCGTCGTGGTGCCACCGGCCCTCGAGGCGCTTGCCGTCGACGTAGACGCCGCAGTCGACCACGTACGCGGACATCGGTACCCGCAGCTTCGGCAGCAGCGGCTCGCGGCCGCCGAGCCGGGACGCGACGCGGATGGCAGGGCGGAGTGAGGACAGGGCGGGCATGACGCCTCCTGGACGGGTCGAGCTACGCGATGTGGATCACGCGCCCCTGACCTCGGAGTCGTGGGCGCGGCGACTACTGCAACCGGGTGCCGTCGGCACCGCGCTCACCTCCTGCCCTGTGCTCCTCGCCACGGCTTGATCACCGCGCCGCGGGTTAGATTACGCCTTCACCAGGCCCATCGGCGATGGAGGCGACGGCGTTGCAGTTCGGTCGGTACTACGAGGAGTTCGAGGTCGGCGCGGTCTACAAGCACTGGCCGGGCAAAACGGTCACCGAGTACGACGACCACCTGTTCTGCCTGCTCACGATGAACCACCACCCGCTGCACCTGGACGCCCACTTCGCGCAGGAGACCACCGAGTTCGCGCAGAACGTGGTCGTCGGCAACTACGTCTACTCGCTGCTGCTGGGCATGTCGGTGCCCGACGTCTCGGGCAAGGCGATCGCCAACCTGGAGGTGGAGTCGCTCAAGCACACGAAGCCGACGTTCCACGGCGACACCATCTACGGCGAGACCGAGGTGCTGGACAAGACGCCGTCGAGGTCGAAGGACGACCGCGGCGTCGTGTACGTGGAGACGCGCGGCTACAAGCAGGACGGCACGGTCGTGTGCACGTTCCGCCGCAAGGTGATGATCCCGAAGCGGTCCTACGGCGAGGCGCGCGGCGGCGAGCAGCCCGGCCGCCCGGTCCCCCGGCTCTGAGCCGGGAGGGCTCCCCAGGAGGCGAGCGTCTCGACCAGCCGGTCGACCAGCGGGAGCCGCGCCAGGTCGGCGGCCGAGCACCAGCGGGCCTCGGAGGCGTCGTCGCCGGCCTCCAGCTCGCCGCCGATGACGGTGCAGCGGTAGTCCGCGATGACGTACGGCCCGCGGCGCACGCGGCCGACCCGTTCGCAGATGTGAACTGTGAGCCCCGTCTCTTCCGCCATCTCACGCACCAGCGCCTGCGCGTCCGTTTCGCCTGGTTCGACACGTCCGCCCGGTATCGACCACAGGCCTCTTCCGGGGTCGTTGGCCCGGCGGATCAGCAACAACCGTCCGTCACGGTCGTAGGCCAGGCCCCCCACACAGGCCACAGCGTCATCACCCTCGGTCATCGAACGTGACCATACGGGCCCGCGTGCCGGATACCCAGAGGCGTCCGCGTGCGGTACAAATCAACGGTCGGGGTCGTGCGCTCGTTGAGAACGGTGGTCGTGGTGAACGTCAAGAAGATCGTTGGTCTTCTCGTGGTTGCGTTGCTCATCTACTTCGTGATCGTTCAGCCGGACAACGCCGCCAACTCGCTGCAGAACATCGGCGCCATTCTCAAGAACGCGGCCGATTCCGTGACCCGGTTCTTCACCAGGGTGGTGTAGCCGTGCTGGCTCCCCGGGAGATCGACGAATACCTGCTCCCCACCGAGCGGCGGGTCATCCGGGTGCGCCAGCACTGGGCGTACATGTCGAACCACATCACGCAGACGGCGCTGTTCCTGCTGCTGCTGGTGATCGCGCAGCGCTACCTGCCGTCCACCGTGCTCTTCGACAACGTCACCTTCTACCTGGCGCTGGTCGCGGTGCTGCGGTTCACGGCACTCACGATCATGTGGTGGATCGAGCGGATCGTCATCACCGACAAGCGCGTGATGCTCGCCGAGGGCATCATCGTGCACAAGGTCGGGATGATGCCGCTGAGCAAGGTCACCGACCTGACGTTCGAACGCACCCTCGGCGGTCGCATGCTCGGCTACGGCACGCTGATCGTCGAGTCGGCGGGCCAGATCCAGGCCCTCAACCGGATCGACTACATGCCGCGGCCCGAGGAGGTCTACGAGGCGCTGTCGGAGCTCGTCTTCGGCGAGAAGGGCAAGACGCGCGCCACGGGCCTGCTCGCCCGGCCGCGCTGGCGCCGTTAGCCTGGGCCGTGTCCCGCCCCCGGATCGACCTGCACGCGCACACCACCGCCTCCGACGGCACCGACAGCCCGGCACGGCTCGTGGCCGCCGCGGCGGCCGCGGGAGTCGACGTCCTCGCGATCACCGACCACGACACCACCGGCGGCTGGGACGAGGCCGCGGCCGCCCTCCCGACCGGGATGCGGCTGGTGCGGGGTGCGGAGTTCTCGTGCGTGAGCCCCACCGGCCGGGACGGGCGGCCGGTCTCGATCCACCTGCTCGGGTACCTGTTCGACCCCGCGCACCCCGCGATCGTGGCCGAGCAGAGCCGGCTGCGCGACGAGCGGGTCGGGCGCCTGGTCGCGATCACCGAGAAGATGGCGGCCGACGGCTACCCCGTGGACGTCGAGAGCGTGTTCGCGCTGGTCGGTGACGGCACCAGCGCCGGACGCCCGCACCTCGCCCGCGCGCTCGTCGCCGCCGGCGTCGTCGGATCGGTGAACGAGGCGTTCGCGGAGCTGCTGCACAACGGCAGCCGCTACTACGTCCCCAAGGCCGACACCCCCGTCGAGACCGCGATCGACATGGTCCGCGCCGCGGGTGGGGTCGCCGTGTTCGCCCACGCGCTGGCGCGGCGCCGGGGGCGGGTCGTCGAGCCGTCGGTGATCGCCGACCTGGCAGGGAAGGGCCTCGGCGGCGTCGAGGTGGACCATCCCGACCACGCCCCGGAGGACCGCGAGCTGCTGCGCGACCTGGCCGCCGGCCTGGACCTGGTCGTCACGGGGTCCAGCGACTACCACGGCACCAACAAGACCACCCCCCTCGCCGCCGAGACCACCGCGCCCGACGCGTTCGAGGACCTGGTGTCGCGGGCGACCGGGGTCGGGGTCCTCGCGTGACGGCAGCCGACGAGTGGCACTCTCGTGTGAACCTATCGGACGAAAGTGCCACTCGTCGGCGCGTGGGGGCGGGATCGTGAAGGACACCGGGCAGCTCGGGTTCGACTTCGAGGTCGCCCCGCCGCTCGTACGCGTCACTCCCTCCCGGCTCGCCACCTGGGAGGACTGCCCGCGCCGCTACCGGATGACCTACCTGGACCGGCCGTCGCCGCCCCGCGGCGGGGCCCGGGCGCAGGCGACGCTGGGCGCGGTGGTGCACCTCGCGCTGCGTGCCCTGTTCGACCTGCCCGTGGCGGAGCGCACCCCGGAGCGGGCCGCGGCGCTGGTCGACCGGCACTGGTCGGCCGAGGGCTTCCGCGACGCGGCGCAGGCGACGGTCCAGCGGGAACGCGCCCGTGGCTGGGTCGCCCGCTACGCCGAGGACCTCGACGACACCGAGGCCCTGGGGCTGGAGCAGTGGGTCTCGGTGGCCACCGAGCGGATCGTCGCCGGAGGGCGGGTCGACCGCATCGACCGCCGCGGCGACGAGCTCGCGATCGTCGACTACAAGACCGGCCGCGCCCCGACCGTGGACGACGCCCGCTCGTCGCGGGCGCTGGCGCTCTACGCGGTGGCCACCGCCCGCACCCTGCGCCGGACCTGCCGGCAGGTGGAGCTGCACCACGTCCCGAGCGGTGCGGTGGCGGCGTGGCGCCACGACGACGCGTCGCTGCGGGAGCACGTCCGCGCCGCCGAGGCGACGGCGGGCGAGCTCGCCGGCGCCACGGACGCCCTCGCGGCGGGCGGTGATCCGGAGGAGCTGTTCCCCCCGCGCCCCGCGCCCCGCTGCGCCGGCTGCGACCTCCGCCGCAACTGCCCGGAGGGCCGGGCCGAGGGACCGGAGCGGGAGCCGTGGGCACTGCTGGAACCGTGAGGCGAGCCGGGTGGTTGCGCGGGCTCTCGGGCCTGC
Organism: uncultured Pseudonocardia sp.; assembly: GCA_964247105.1. GTDB lineage: Bacteria > Actinomycetota > Actinomycetes > Mycobacteriales > Pseudonocardiaceae > Pseudonocardia. The sequence continues at coordinate 13,873 of CAXTTN010000021.1, read as the reverse complement.
TCGCGGGCGGGCTGGCGGCGGCCGCCGTGACGCTGCTCGCGGTCTGGGCGGTGGCCGTCGGAGCCGGGGTGGCGGGGCCGGGTGCCTCGACGCTCGCCTGGCACGCGGCCGGGGCGGTCGTGGCCGTCGCCGGGCAGGTCTACGCCGACCGCCGCGCGGGCGCGCGCGGCACGCTGGCCGCGGTCGGCGTGATCGCCGTCAGCGCGGGGGTGCTGGCCGTCCAGTGGCTCGTCTGAGGGCGGGATTCAGTCGACGAAGCCGTTGGTGTGGGCGGCGATCACCGCCTGGGTCCGGTCCCGCGCTCCGAGCTTGGCGAGGACGGCCGCGACGTGCGACTTCACGGTCTGGATGCCGAGGAAGAGCTCCTTGGCGATCTCGGCGTTGGTGAGCCCGGCCGCCATCAACCGCAGGACGTCGCGTTCCCGGGCGGTCAGGCGGGCGAGCGCGGAGGCCCACCGCTCCCGCTCGGCCCGGTCCCGGTGGTCGGTGAGCACCATGCGGCGAACGGCCTCGGGCAGGATCAGGCTGTCGCCGCGGGCGACGGTGCGGACGGCGTGGGCGAGCTCCTCGGGCAGCGCCCGCTTGAGGACGAACCCGCACGCCCCGGCGCGAAGCGCGTCGAGAAGGTGGTCGTCGTGCGCGAACGTGGTCAGGACGAGGACCCGGGGCGGGTCGGGCAGGGCGACGATGCGCCGCGTCGCCTCGATGCCGTCGAGGACGGGCATGCGCACGTCCATCAGCACCACGTCGGGCCTCGTGGCGGTGACCGCCTCGACCGCTTCCTGCCCGTCGGCCGCCTCGGCCACGACCGTGAGGTCGCTCTGCTGGTCGAGCAGCATGCGCAGGCCCGCCCGGACGATCGGCTCGTCCTCGACGACGACGAGCCGCAACGCCGCCGCCGGCGTCACCCGAGCCCCCTCGGGAGGGTTGCGGTGACGAGCCACCGACCGTCGGGGCCCGGACCGGCCTCGCACGTCCCGCCGAGCAGGCGGACACGTTCCGCGAGCCCCGCGAGCCCGCTCCCGGTGCGGCGCGCCGCGCCGCCGCGACCGGGGAGGTTGGCCACCTGCACGAGCACCGTGTCGTCCGACACCTCGATCGTGACGGTCGTCGGCACCAGCCCGGCGTGCCGGAGCACGTTCGTGCACGCTTCCTGCACCACGCGGTAGGCCGTCTCCGAGACCGGCCCGGAGACCTCGGTGACCGCGCCGACGAGCTGGACCTGCACGGGAAGCCCGGCATCGCGCGCCCGCCGGAGGAGCACCGACAGGTCGGCCAGACCCGGCTCCCGCGGGCGGGCCGCGCTGTGCCCGCGCAGGGCGCCGACGGCGGAGTCGAGCTCGTCGAGCGCCTGGCGACCGGCGGCCCCGATGTCGAGGAGCGCCTGCCGGACGTAACCGGGGTCGCCGTCGAGCGCCGCGCGGGCCGCCTCGGCCTGGACCACCACGAGGGTCATGGCGTGCCCGATGTCGTCGTGCAGGTCCCTGGCCAGCTGCGCGCGCTCGCGGGCGTGGAGCACCTCCTGCTCCAGCCCGGCGACCCGGTCGGCGACGTCCGGGCTGAGCAGCACCCGCGCCACCCTGATGTGCACCACGGCGAGGAGCCGCACCACGTGGACACTGCCGACCAGGCCCGCGACCCCGACCAGGGGCGTCCAGGCGTTCGGCCAGCCGCCGAGCGACCGCCAGTGATCACCCCACTGGAGGTACCCGTCCTCGAACGGCAGGACGAGGAGCGCGAGCAGGACGAGGGCGGTGGCCAGCGCTCCGACCAGGACCACCGCCCCGGCCACGGCACGGAACAGCAGCCACGCCAACGACCTCCAGGTGCGCGGGTCGGCGACCAGCCGGCGCGCACGGACCACCCGGTCCGGCGCCGGAGACCGTGGAGCGGGAGCGGCGATGCCGGCGTCGAGCAGCGCGTTCGCCGTTCGCCGGTCCGCCTCGGCCAGCCCGCGGCTCAGCGACAGCGTCGCGAGCAGGACGACCAGGCCGACCCCGAGCACCGCGGTCGCTCCACCGGCCGAGAACCCCACGGCCGCCAGCGCGAGCCAGCCCAGCCCGATCGGTGCCCCCACCAGCAGGTACAGCAGCCCCGACCACGTGCCGGGGGCCACCAGCGGGTCCAGCACCCGGCGGCCGACGGACGGGGGCCGTGGCAGGACGGTTGCGGCACTCACCCCGCCACCGTGCCACCTCGCGCCGCGGGTCGACATCTCCTCTCCCTCCCGCGGGGGAGGAGTTCAGGACCTGCGGGGGGCGCCGGGCAGGCGGGTCGACCGACAGGGTCGGCGCCATGGACGACGATGCTCGAACGCACCGGGCCGTGCTCCGGTTCTGGCTGATCGCCACGGCGTTGGAAGTGGTGCTGGCGGCGGTCCTGGTTCTCACCGGCGCCGACGCGGCTGTCGGCGAGGCCCTGACGGCGACCGGCATCGCGTTCAACACCGACCTGCTGACCGCGGCTCGCCTCGTGATCCTCTACCCGGCCGCAGCGCTCGGCGTCGCGCTGGCCGTCCTGCAGGTGGCGGCGCCCGACCTGGCCGTACTGGTGGTGGCGGGGAGGGTGCGGCGCGGACCGGCGAGCCTGGCCGCGGTGGCGAGCCGCTTCCGCTTCTGGTCGCCCGAGGTGGGCGCCCGCCGGGGCGTCCTGGTCTGGGGCCAGATGCTCGGCGCCTTCGTCGCGCTCAGCCTCGCCACCGCCGCCCTCAACGCGCTCGTGCTCGGGCCGCGGGAGTGGGCCCCGCCCGAGCCGTCGTTCGCCCTGCTGGGCGGCCTGCTGGTCGCGATGTTCCTCGACGGCGGCGCCGTCTTCGAGGAGAGCGGCTGGCGGGGCTACGCGCTGCCGCTGCTGCTGCGCCGGCGCGGACCGGTCACCGCGAGCGTCGTCCTCGGTCTGGCCTGGGCGGCCTGGCACTACCCGGTCAAGTACACCGCGTTCACCGACTACGGCGTCGGTGGCCTCGCCTACCTCGCCGCGTTCACGCTCAAGATCGTCCTGCTGACGGTGGTGATGACGTACTTCTGGCACCGTGCCGGCCGGAGCACGATCCTCGCGATCGCCATGCACGGGCTGTCCAACGACTCGCTGCGCCTGCAGGGCTCCCTGCTCGGCGACACGCTGCGGATCTCGGTGCTCAGCGAGCTGGCCATCTCGCTGCCCCTCGCGGTACTGGCGGGCGGGCTCGTCTGGCGCACCCGAGGCAGGCTCGGCGCCCCGGAGGCGGGGTGAGAGGTCAGCGCGGGGGTGTCGGCCGCCCCGTGGCTCTCCTGAAGCCGAGCAGGCCCGCGCGGAGCGTGTAGAGGCCGGCGGTGGTGGCGAGATCGGTGCCGGGCACGCGCGGCAGGCCGTAGAGATCGCGCGCCCAGGGCGGCAGCAGCCCGATCGCGACGGCGGCCACGGCCGTCCAGACCGGCCGCGCCGGCAGCGCGATGCGCCGGGGGAGCGGGGCCCACGCGAGCCGGCGGGCCGTCCGCTTGGCGAGCGGGCTGGCCAGGAGCTCCGGCCGTACCGCCGCGAAGTAGGCGTCGACCTCGGCACGGCTCGCGGGCAGGTCGACCGCGCCGAGCAACGCGCCGGCGCGCACCTGCTCGGCGAGGAACCGGTCCTCCTCCGCGGCGTCGATCAGCCCGAGCCTGCGCACGGCCGCCGCGAACGAGCTGACCTCGGTGACGTGCACCCAGCGCAGCAGGTCGGGATCATCGGCGGAGTACGCGCGGCCCGTCACGGGATCGGTGCCCCGGACGCGACGGTGGATGCCGCGGACGCGCGCCACGGCCTGGTCGGCGGCGGCCGTGTCGGCGAAGGCGAGCGTGGTGACGTAACCCGCGGTGCGTTCCAGCCGCGGCCAGAAGTCGTCGGGGAACGAGGAGTGCTGGTCGACGCCCGCCATCGCGCGCGGGTGCAGGGCCTGCAGGAACAGCGCGCTGAACCCGCCGACCAACGCGGCCGGATCACCGATCACGCGCCGCGTGGCGCTGCCGGAGGGGAAGTAGCCCACGCCGTCCACTGTCGTCGTGCGGTCCGGCGGTCGCTCGTTGATCATGGATCGGCCGGGACCGGCGGCGGCGACCGGTGCCCTCAGGCCGGCCGGAGGGCGACGACCTCGGCGCCGCGCTGCTCCAGCAGCACCTCACCGGCCGCCGCGAGCCGCACGGGCCCGTTCGGCTCGCTCCGCTGCACCCCGATGGTGCGCAGCGCGGTGCCGCGCTGCGGGTCGAGCACCGCCACCGCGCCGGTGACGGGCACGAGCAGGCTCCCGCCGTAGTCCACCGCCGGGCCCAGCGCGGGGGTCGTCCAGACCGGGGCCAGGCCGGTGGCGTCGAGCGCGACCGTGTGCGTGCCCGTCCACCAGTAGACGTGCTGGCCGTCGGCGGTGACGGCGGCCGGGCCGCCCTTCGGCTCGATGGCGGTGGCCACGTCGGGGTCGGGGACGTCGAGGGCGATCATCGCTGCCTGCGCGCCGGTCTGGTCGAGGATCATCAGGCGGGCCGGGTTCGGCAGCGCGACGGCGACGCGGTCGGCCGACAGCGCGACCACGACGGCATCGGCCGTGGGGAGCGGCACCGAGAACTGCACCTCGGGCTTCTCGGCCTCGGCGCCGTCCGGTTTGACGACCGTGATGCGGTCGGTGGACTCGTCCGGACAGCGCTCGATCACGCCGAGCCGCCCGGCCATCAGCGCCGTGGAGCCGTAGGTGCAGCCGGTGCGCGGCTGCGCGCCCACCTGCACCGGGGTCGGGACCGCGCCGTACTCGAGCGTCCGGACCAGGTCGGAGCGCCAGACCTCCAGGTAGTCCGGGCCGGTGGCGGTGACGAAGCTGCCGTCGGCGAGCAACCGGGTGCCGGGGTGCATGTCGGGATTGCTCGACGTGGCGCGCGCCCCGGTGGTCGGGTGCAGGGCGGTGAGCTCGCTGCACCAGCCGGTGGGGCCCTGGTAGAGCGCGAGCAGCCGGCCGCCGCCCGAATCGGCGTCGGGGAAACCGGCCGCGGCGGCGCACAGCGGGACGTCGCGGGAGTAGCGCCACCGTTCCGCGCCGGTCAGCGCATCGTGCCCGACGACGGTTCCACCGTCGGCGGTGACGACCGCGGGGCCGGCCACGACCGGAGCCGCGGTGGCCGCGCTGGGCGCCCGCCAGGCCACGCCGAACGCGGCGGGGAGGCGGGACGCCGAAGGCGGGGCGGCGATCGGGGTGGCGGCCGTGCTGTCGGTGGTGCCGACGACGGCGCTGGTGCGCCACAGCACGGTCGCCGCGACGAGCACCAGCACCACGATCACCACCGCGGCGATCAGATCACCGCGGCGGCGGCGCTCCGGACGCACCCCGCGGCGCCGCCGGGGAGAACCGGGCGGCGCCGCGGGGGGCGTGCTGATCGACACCGTCGGCGGGGCTCAGCTCGCCGCGGCGTCGTGTTGCTCGGGGGCGTCGCCGGCATCACCCGGGCGGCGGCGCGCGCCACCCCGGCGACGGCGACGGCGCGGCTTGGCGGCGTCGCCCTCGGCGTGCGGGCCGTCCGGTGCGGGACCCGATCCGTCCGGGCCCGGCGCGTCGGTGACGGTGGGCGCGCTGGTGGCCGCGTCGGTGGCTGCCGGGTCCGTGCCCTCGGCCGTGACACGGCCGCGGGTGCGCGTGCGCTCGCGGCGCGGCCGCCGCGGGGCGACGACCTCCTCGGCGGGCTTGGCGCGGCCGCTGCGATCGCCGCCGCGCTTGCGGCCGCCGTGATCGCCCTCGGTGTCGACGTACTCCGCGTCCAGCCCGGCGCGGGTGCGCTGCGAGTGCGGCAGCCGGCCCCTGGCGTTCGCCGGGATGTTCAGGTCGGAGAACAGGTGCTCGGACGTGGAGTACGTCTCGGGTGCCTCGGGCTTGTCGAGCCCCAGGTCGTCGGAGATCGTCTTCCACTTGTGGAGCTCGTCCCAGTCGACCAGCGTGACGGCCACGCCCTCCTTGCCGGCGCGGCCGGTGCGGCCGATCCGGTGGACGTAGGTCTTCGAGTCCTCGGGGCACTGGTAGTTGATCACGTGCGTGACGTCGGTGACGTCGATGCCGCGGGCGGCGACGTCCGTGGCGACCAGCACGTCGACCTTGCCCGAGCGGAACGCGCGCAGGGCCTGCTCGCGGGCGCCCTGGCCCAGGTCGCCGTGGACGGCGGCGGCGGCGAAACCGCGGTCGGCGAGGTCGTCGGCCACGCGCTGCACGGTGCGCTTGGTGCGCGCGAAGATCATCGTGAGGCCGCGGCCCTCGGCCTGCAGCACCCGGGTGAGCAGCTCCACCTTGTCCATCGCGTGGGCCCGGTAGACCAGCTGGCGCGTGGTCTCGTGGGTGGAGCCCTGGTCGGACTCCTCGGCGCGGATGTGCGTCGGCCGGTTCAGGAAGGCGCGGGACAGCGCGATGATCGGGCCCGGCATGGTGGCCGAGAACAGCATCGTGTGGCGCTGCTCGGGCAGCATCCGCATGATCCGCTCGACGTCGGGCAGGAAGCCCAGGTCGAGCATCTCGTCGGCCTCGTCGAGCACGAGGGCCTTGACGCGGCCGAGCACGAGCAGCCGCTGCTCGGCGAGGTCGAGCAGCCGGCCCGGGGTGCCGACCACGACGTCGACGCCCTTGCGCAGCGCGGCGAGCTGCGGCTCGTACGCGCGTCCGCCGTAGATCGCGGTGACGCGGATGCCGAGGTGCTTGCCGGCGTCGGCGATGTCCTTGGCGACCTGGATGCACAGCTCGCGGGTGGGTACGACGACCAGCGCCTGCGGCACGTCCTTGGTGCGGTCGGCGGCCTCGCCCTCGGCGGTGGCGGCCGGCTGCTCCGCGGGCGGGACGACGCGCTGCAGCAGCGGCACGCCGAAGCCCAGCGTCTTGCCCATGCCGGTGCGGGCCTGGCCGATGACGTCCTCGCCGGCGAGCGCGAGGGGGAGCGTCAGTTCCTGGATGGCGAACGTGCGCACGATGCCGGCCTCGGCCAGCGCCCGGACGATCTCGGGGCGGACGCCCAGTTCGGCGAAGGTGGGGGACTCGGGCTTGACGGGCGCGTCACCTTGCAAGGGGTGGGCCTCGTCCAGCAGATCCTCGGGTGTGGTGTCGCTCTCTACGGACAGGATGATCGCCTCTCTCCGCGCACAGATGCCGGGGTCGGCTCGTCGACCACTCGCGGCGATCGCGGTGGGAGAGCCGACGAGGCGCTGCACGCACCAGGTCGTGTGCGGCCCGATCCCGGGGGTGCCGTTCGCCGGCCGCGGTAGAGCGCGCACCCACAGCGGGCGCCGCGCTGACGCACATGGTACCCGGTGCGCCGGTGTCGGGGCAGGTCGGCGTGCCCGCGCGTCGCGTGATCTGCACCGCGGGGCCCCGGGGCGGGCGCGTGGGCCGCCGAGTTCCGTGCCGAACCTCCCCCGGCGGGGCACTAGGGTCTGGCTCATGGTGACTGCTGCCGACGGCGAGGCCACACGCGACGCCGGAGCGGCGCGGGCCACCGTCGACCTGCTCGGCGTTCTCGCCTACGGCGAGCTCTCGGCGTTCGACCGGCTCGCCGAGGACGCGCGCACCGCGCCCAGCCTCAGCAGCCGGGCCGCGCTGGCCAAGATGGCCGCGGCCGAGATGGGCCACTTCCGGCTGCTGGAGGATCACCTCGACGGGCTCGGCGTGGCCGTCGAGGACGCGATGGCGCCGTTCGTCGGGCCCCTGGACAGCTACCACGCGTCCACCGCGCCGCGCAGCTGGCTGGAGTCGCTGGTCAAGGTCTACCTCGGCGACGGGCTGGCCGCCGACTTCTACCGCGAGGTCGCGGGCTGGCTTCCCGGCCCCACCGGCGAGCTGGTGCAGCGGGTGCTGGCCGACACCGGCCACAGCGCGTTCGCCGAGCGCGAGGTGCACGCCGCCTGCGCGTCGCACCGGCAGGTGCGCGACCGGCTCGCGCTGTGGGGGCGGCGCCTGCTCGGCGAGGCCGTCACCCAGGCCCAGCACATCGTCGCCGAGCGCGACGAGCTGGCCGAGTTCATCGCTGGAATGTCTCTGTGCGCGGAGCGAATAATCCTGCGTGCGGGATATTGTGGACGTTGTCTGCGCGAGATCTGTAACGGGCCGGGCGATGCGCTGCCGCAGGGAGGCCGAGAGTGCATAGGCGAG
>CAXTTN010000021.1:0-5747 GCA_964247105.1 uncultured Pseudonocardia sp. | reverse complement strand
GACGAGCTGGCCGAGTTCATCATCTCGGGTTCGGGCGATCTCTCCGGCATCGCCACGCTGCTGCGGCGCCTGCAGTCCAACCACGGCAAGCGCATGGTCAGGCTCGGCCTCAACTGACCAGCGCGAGTCGACCTTCCCGGCACGGCGTGTTCGCCGATACGGCACGTGCTCGAACGGCGAACACCGCGTGCCGGGATCGTCGACTCGCGGGGTTCGCCGTCGGCGCAAGCCCGGGCGCAGCCGGGGGCCGGGGGCGCGGCTAGCCTGGGCCCAGGAAGTTCGCCCAGGAAGTTCGAACGTCACGACCAGGAGGTTTCCGGTGGAGGTCAAGATCGGCATCGCGGAGAGCCAGCGCGAGCTCGTGGTGTCCAGCGACCAGACTGCCGACGAGGTCTCGGCGCTGGTCGACGAGGCACTGGGCGGCGACGGTCTGCTGCGGCTGACCGACGAGAAGGGCCGCAAGTACCTGGTCCGCTCCAAGGCCATCTCCTACGTCGAGATCGCCCCCGAGGAGGGCCGCCGGGTCGGCTTCGCCATCGGCTGAGCGCCCGCCCGTCCCGGTTGCAGCATGGTGGCTTCACTCCAACGACATTGGAGTAAAGCCACCATGCTGCAACTCAGGCGTCGTGCAGCGTCGCCTCGGCGGGCCCGAGCGCGCTCGACAGCCCGCCCCAGATGATCGTCGTCAGGTAGCCGGTGAGAGCGGTACGGTTCTCCAGCTCGTGCCGTTCCTGCGGGAGCAGCAGCTCATCGGGGGGCCTGCGGAGTTCCTGTGGCGCAAGGCGTACCTGGTGTGAAGGGTGCCGACGGCGTCGACCTCCATGTCGTGGTCGACGGGCCGGCCGGCGCGCCGGTGACGGTCGTGCTGGCCCACGGCTGGACGCTCGACACCCGCAGCTGGGGCCCGGTCACCCGCTCGCTGCTGGCGGGCACCCCGGCGCGGGTCGTGCGCTTCGACCACCGCGGCCACGGGCGCTCGGCGGCCGTCGACCCGTCGACGATGACGCTGGAGCAGCTCGCCGACGACATGGCGGCCGTGCTCGCGTCGACCGCGCCCGACGGGCCGCTGGTGCTCGGCGGCCACTCGATGGGCGGCATGACGCTGATGGCGCTCGCCGAACGGCACCCGGAGGTCTACGAGCGGGTGCGCGGCGTCGCGCTGGTGTCGACGGCCGCGGGCGGGCTCGCGGGCCACACGATGGGCCTGCACCCGCGCGTGGCGGCGGTGGTCCAGCGGGGGGAGCGGCGGATGTACGGCTCGTCCGGCTGGGCGACGCGGCGCTCGCTCGGCACCCCGCGGCTGCTGGCGCCCGGCGTGCGGTGGCTGCTGCTCGGGCCGCGTTCCGGGCCCGAGGCGACGCGGATCACCGTGGAGTCGGTGGCGCAGTGCCGCCCGTCGACGGTGTCGGGGTTCCGGCCCGCGCTGGAGGCCCACGAGCGCGACGCGGCGCTGGCGAGGTTCGCCCGGATCCCGACGGCGGTGCTGGTCGGCTCGAAGGACCGCCTCACACCGGTCCGGATGGCGCGCCGGATCGCGACCGCGCTGCCGTCGGCGCAGCTGACGATCTTCCCGGAGGCCGGCCACATGGTGCCGGTCGAGCGGGTGGCGGGCGTGGCCGGGCGGATCGGCGCCCTGGTGCAGGGAGCGCTCGTGGCGCGGGTCCCGTGACCGCCCGCGCCGCCCGTCAGTCGTGCACCATCGGGAAGCCCGCGAGCCCCCGCCACGCCAGGCTCGACATCAGCGCCACGGCCTCGTCGCGCGGCACGGCCCGGTCGGAGTCGAGCCAGTACTGCGCGGCCACCTGGCTCAGCCCCACCAGCCCGACCGCGAGCAGGCGGGCGCGCGACCCGTCCAGCCCGGCGTCGGTGGTGACGGCGGAGGCGACCGTGTCGATGCAACGGGTGAGCGCGCCGTCGACCACGGAGGCGGCCTCGGGCTCGCCGCGCAGGTCGGACTCGAACACCAGCCGGTAGGCCTGGCCCTCGCCCGCGACGAAGTCGAAGTACGCGGAGACGGCCGCGTGGACGCGTTCCTCGTTGTTGGCGGTGGCGACGATCGCCTTCTGGACGCGGTCGACCAGCTCGTCGGCGTAGGTCGTCAGCAGCGCCCGGTAGAGCTCCAGCTTGCCGGGGAAGTGCTGGTAGAGCACCGGCTTGCTGACGCCCGCCTTCTCCGCGATGTCGTCCATGGCGGCGGCGTGGTACCCCTGGGCCGCGAAGACGTCACGCGCAGCGACGAGAAGCTGGGCCCGGCGCGCGCTGCGTGACAGGCGAGCGCCCCGTTGTGTGGTCGCCTCACTCATGGCGAACCCTCCTCCCGTGCTGAGCGGCCCACCTTACCGGCTGGTAGCTCTTCCGGGTGGGGGACCTACCGGATCGCCGCGCGGAAGGTGCGCAGCCGCAGGCTGTTGGTCACGACGAACACCGAGCTGAACGCCATCGCGGCCCCGGCGATCATCGGGTTCAGCAGGCCCGCGGCCGCCAGCGGCAGCGCGGCCACGTTGTAGGCGAACGCCCAGAACAGGTTGCCCTTGATCACGGCGAGGGTGCGCCGGGCCAGCCGGATGGCGTCGACGGCGGCGAGCAGGTCGCCCCGGACGAGGGTCAGGTCGCTCGCCTCGATCGCCGCGTCGGTGCCGGTGCCGATGGCCAGGCCGAGATCGGCGGTGGCCAGTGCGGCCGCGTCGTTGACGCCGTCGCCGACCATCGCGACGACGCGGCCCTCGCCCTGCAGTCGCGTGACCGTGGAGACCTTCTCCTCCGGCAGCACCTCGGCGATCACCTCGTCGATGCCGACGCGGGCCGCGACCGCCCGGGCCGCGTCGGCGTTGTCGCCGGTCAGCAGCATCGGGGTGAGCCCGAGCGCGCGCAGCCTGCGCACCGCCTCGGCGCTGGTCGGCCGCACCTCGTCGCCGACGACGAGCACCGCGCGCGCATCGCCGTCCCACGCCACGGTGACGGCGGTGCGTCCCACCGCCTCGGCCTCCTTGACGGCCAGCTCCAGCTCCGCGGGCAGCTCGACGCCGTGCTCGGCGAGCAGCGCGGGCCGCCCGACGAGCACGGCGTGCGCGATGACGACGTCGCCGGTGAGCTCGGAGACGACGCCGCGTACGCCCAGGCCGGGCAGGCTGTCGAACTCCGCGACGTCGGGCAGGGTCCCGAAGCGCTCCAGCGCGGCCAGGGTGACCGCCCGCCCGACGGGGTGCTCCGACGCCTGCTCGACGGCCGCGGCCAGCCGCAGCGCCTCGTCCTCGCCGACGCCCTCGCCCGGCGCGACGTCGAGCAGGGCCATCCGGCCCGTGGTGAGCGTGCCCGTCTTGTCCAGGACGATCGTGTCGACGCGGCGGGTGGACTCCAGCACCTCCGGGCCCTTGATCAGCACGCCCAGCTGCGCGCCGCGGCCGGTGCCGACCAGCAGCGCCGTCGGCGTGGCCAGGCCCAGCGCGCACGGGCACGCGATGATCAGCACCGCGACGGCGGCGGTGAACGCCGTGGCGGCCCCCGCGCCCGAGCCCAGCCAGAACCCCAGCGTCGCGACCGCGGCCGCGATGACGACCGGCACGAACACGCCGGAGACGCGGTCGGCCAGGCGCTGCACGGCGGCCTTGCCGTTCTGGGCGTCCTCGACGAGCCGGGCCATGCGCGCCAGCTGGGTGTCGGAGCCGACCCGCGTGGCCCGCACGACCAGCCGCCCCGAGCTGTTGGTGCAGCCGCCGACCACCGCGTCGCCCGGGCCGGTCTCGGCGGGCAGCGACTCTCCGGTGATCATGGAGACGTCCACGGCCGAGCGGCCGTCCTCGACCACCCCGTCGGCCGCGACCGTCTCGCCGGGCCGCACCACGAACCGGTCGCCGGCGCCCAGCTCCGCCACCGGCACCCTCGTCTCCGTGCCGTCGCGGAGCACCGTGACCTCCTTCGCGCCCAGGTCCAGCAGCGTGCGCAGCGCCGCCCCGGCCCGCCGCTTGGACCGCGCCTCGACGTAGCGGCCGGCCAGCACGAACACCGTGACCCCGGCCGCCACCTCCAGGTAGATCGCGTCGGCGCCGCCGCCCCCGGTGAAGGAGAACGGGTGCTTCATGCCGGGCGTGCCCGCGGAGCCGAGCAGCAGCGCGTAGAGCGACCAGCCCGACGCGGCGAGCATGCCCACCGACACGAGGGTGTCCATCGTGGCGGCGCCGTGGCGCAGGTTCGTCCACGCCGCACGGTGGAACGGCCAGGCCCCCCACACCACGACCGGGGCGGCCAGCGTCAGGGAGATCCACTGCCAGTACGTGAACTGCAGCGCCGGCACCATCGACAGCACCACCACCGGCAGCGCCAGCGCCGCGCAGACCAACAGCCGGTCGCGCAGGGCGCGCGTCGGATCCGGCGGGTCCGTCTGGGATTGACCGGGGTCGGCGGGCGGCGCGGGCAGGTGTGCCGTGTAGCCGGCCGCCTCGACCTGCGCCACGAGCGCCGCCGCGTTCATGCCGGCCGGGAACGCGACCCGCGCCTTCTCGGTGGCGTAGTTGACGGTGGCGCTGACGCCGTCGAGCTTGTTCAGCTTGCGCTCGACGCGGTTGGCGCACGACGCGCACGTCATGCCGCCGATGACGAGCTCGACCTGGTTCACGTCGCCCTCGTCTCGAGCGTGAACTCCGCGATGTGGACGGCCCCCGCGTGCTGGAAGGCGATGAAGGCCCGGTAGCCGCCGGGGGTGGGCACGGTGGTGGTGAACGCGATGCCGGGGCCCGAGCGATCGGCCGGAGCGGGGGCGGGGCCGTCGCCCGCGCTCGCGGGCACGTCGGCCAGGTCGCTGCGGCGCAGCACGGTGATGTCGCCGAACGTGCCGTTCAGCGGCTCGAGGTCGGTGACGGCCGTCCCGTCACGGCTCACGGTGGCGAACACCTGCGATTCGCGGCCCGCGACCAGATCGCCGTCGAGGCGCACCTGGTAGCCGTCGACCTGCGCGACCCGCGACGGCGTGAAGGTGACCGGCGTGAAGTCGCCCTGGGCGAACAGGTCGGCGCCGAGCACCAGCTCGGGCCCGCCGCGCGGCGCGACCTCGGCGAACAGCCGCCACACGCCCCCTGCCGGCAGGACGATCGGCGCGCGCCAGACGCCGTCCGGGCCGAGGACCGGTTGGGGCTGCTGGAAGCCCGCGGCGTCGCGCCGGACCACGGAGACGCGCGTGCCGGGATCGAGCCGGACGGGCCTGCCGTCGGAGCCGACGACCGTGAACGTCAGCTCGCCGGGCCGGCCGGGGACGAACGTGGTGCCGCCGGGGACGAGGGTGTAGCCGGCCGAGGTGGCCGACAGGCCATCGGTGACGACGGCGGCGTGCGACATCCCCGCCATCCCGGCCATTCCCGACATGTCCATGCCCGCCATGCCGTCGTCGGCGGGCTGCGCGGCGACGACCGGGGCGGGGTCGGCCGGGGCGGGGACGGGCGCCGGCCCGACGGTGGCTCCCACGGCCCAGGCCGCGCCGAAGGCGACCGCCAGCGCCGCGGCGTAGCCGCCCAGCCGTGCCGCCGCGTTCACGGTCCCCACCTCCATGGGCGAACATACCACCGGGGGGTATTTGCCGCCGGTGCTTCGACCGGGAAAGCGTAGGGCGGCTTTCGCCGACACCCCCCGCCTGGCTCGGCACCCCCGTCGAGCGGTGTCGGCGGGTCGGTCCGGCGGCACCCCCTTACGTGGCTCGGCACCCCCCCCTCTCTGCCAAGATCACTTGAGACAGCGTCACCGCAGTGGTTCCCAGTAGA
>CAXTTN010000020.1:17788-37454 GCA_964247105.1 uncultured Pseudonocardia sp. | reverse complement strand
CCGCCGGCATGGGCTGGCTGGTTATCCCCGAGGCCGACTGGCGCGCCCGCGGCGGCGCCACCGGCCGGCCGGTCGATGGGCTCGCGTTCGCGCTCGAGGCGTCGTGGCCCGACGCCGCGTTCGGAGCCATCGGTGTCTCCGGTGGCCACCGGGGTGAGCTGCTCGTGCAGGTCGTCGAGCACCGCCCGGGGATCGCGTGGATGGTCGAGCGCACCAAGGAGCTCTACCAGCGCCACCCGCACGCGGCGTTCGTGCTCGACCGCAAGGGCCCCCACGGGCACCTGTACCGCGAGCTCGAGGAAGCCGGGGTGCCGCTCATCGCGCCGTCCGCGGTCGACGTCGCCCACGCCTTCGGGCGGTTCTGCGCCGCGGTCAGCGGCGACGCACCGACGCTGAGGCACTACGACCAGCGCGAGCTGGACGACGCCGTCAAGGCGGCGATCACCCGGACGCTCGGCGACGGCCGGATGTGGGCGCGCCAGTACGACTCCGTCACCGACATCAGCCCGGTCACCGCGGTCACCCTCGCCGCCGGCGAAGCCGCCCGCCGCACCTACATCCCGCCCGCGCCGGTCGCGGTCCCCGCGACCGGGACCGGATCGCACACCGCCGACCTGTCCCGCATCGGCTTCTAGCGCAGGCCAGGAGGTGTTCGTGACCGCACCGTTGGCCGTCCCGACCTCCCCGATCGGGTACGCGGCCGACGCGCAGGGCTGGTGGACCTCCGCCGAGGACGAGACCACCCCGGAGCTGCGGTGGCCGCTGTCCGTCGCGGTGTACGACCGGATGCGCCGCCAGGACGCCCAGGTCGCGTCCGTGCTGCGCGCGGTGACGCTGCCGGTGATGCGCACCCCGTGGCGGATCGACCCGGCCGGAGCCCGCGACGAGGTCGTCGAGCTCGTGCGCCAGGACCTGAACCTGCCGGTCGTGGGCGCCGAGAACCCCCCGCCGCTGCGCACCCGGGACCGCTTCTCCTGGGACGACCACCTGTTCCACGCCCTGATCTCGCTGCCGATCGGGCACATGTTCTTCGAGCAGCAGTACCGCATCGTCGACGGCTACGCGCACCTGCGGAAGCTCGAGCCGCGGATGCCGCGCACGCTCACCGCGATCAACGTCGCCCGCGACGGCGGGCTGGTGTCGATCGAGCAGTCCGGCACCGACAAGCCCATCCCGGTCAGCCAGCTCGTGGCGTACGTGCACGACCGCGAGGCCGGGAACTGGCGCGGGCATAGCCTGCTCCGGCCCGCCTACAAGTTCTGGCTGCTCAAGGACCGGCTGCTGCGCGTGCAGGCGCAGACGATCGAGCGCAACGGCATGGGCGTGCCGCTCTACGAGGCGGCCGAGGGCGAGAAGGACCTCGCCACGGGCCAGAAGCTGGCCGAGGGCTGGCGCTCCGGAGACGCCGCCGGCGCGGCGGTCCCGAACGGCGCGAAGATGGCTCTCAAGGGCGTCGAGGGCACGCTGCCCGACGCCGAGCCTGTGATCCGCTACTACGACGAGCAAATCGCGCGGGCGACGTTGGCGCACTTCCTCAACCTCGGCACCCAGACCGGGTCGTGGGCGCTCGGCTCGACGTTCGCCGACTTCTTCACCCTGTCGCTGCAGACGGTGGCGAGGCGGATCGCGGACGTCGCGAACGCCCACATCGTCGAGGACCTCGTCGACATCAACTTCGGCCAGGACGAGCCGGCCCCGAGGATCGTGTTCGACGAGATCGGGACTCGCGCCCAGACCACCGCCGCGGCGATCCAGCAGCTCGTCGCCGCCGGCGCGCTGCACCCGGACGCGCCGCTGGAGGGCTTCCTCCGCCAGACCTACGGCTTGCCCATGGCGGACCCAGCCACCGCGAGAACACCTCAGTCGGACCCCGCGGCCTCAACCGATCCATCAGCGACGGGAACGAGCACATGAACAACGTCGACATCGCGCAGGTCTGCCACGCCGCCAATCGGGCTCTCCAGCTGATCGCCGGCGACCCCGCACCGTCGCCTGAGTGGTCCGACGCCCCCGACTGGCAGCGCGACTCCGCCATCGAAGGCGTTGCAGCTGCCCAGGCGGGCGCCACACCGGAGCAGCAGCACGAGGCGTGGTGCGACAGCAAACGCCGCGAAGGATGGGCCTACGGCCCGGTCAAGGACGCAGCCGCGAAGACGCACCCCTGCCTGGTGCCCTACGCCGATCTGCCACCGGAGCAGCAGGTGAAGGACGCGGTGTTCATCGCGATCGTGGGCGCACTCGGGTGATGGTTAAGCCGCCGGCGACATGGTTCGCCGACCCACAGCTGACCGGGCCGACGGCGCTGCACGTGGACCCCGACGGCCGCGTGTACGGGCACATCGCCCAGTTCGGCATCCAGCACGTCGGCATGGACGACCCGCAGACCGCGCCCCGGTCCCGGTCGGGCTACAGGTGGTTCCGTACCGGCGCAGTGCTCACGGCGGACGGCACGCAGGTGGCGACGGGCAGGATCACGCTCGGCGCCGGGCATGCGGCGGAGGACGCGGGGGTGACGGGCGCGGCCGAGCACTACGACAACACCTGTACGGCGGTCGCCGATGTCGCGGTGGGCGAGGACGAGCACGGGATCTGGTGTGCCGGCGCAATTCGGCCCGGCGTGACGGACGAGCAGGTGTACGCGCTGCGGGGTTCGCCGATCTCCGGTGACTGGCGCCGGATCGACGACGAGTGGGAGCTGATGGCTGCGCTTGCGGTCAACGTGCCGGGCTTCCCCGTACCGAGGCTGACGGTCGCGGCGTCGGGTACGCCTCTAGCCCTTGTTGCCGCCGGCGTGTTGATGGCGGCCGCCGCGCCGGCGAAGCCGCCCGCGAAGAAGCCACCGCCGAAGCCCGCGGCGAAGAAGCCACCGCCGAAGCAGCCGCCGGGCGCGGGTGGGGACTTCAACTCGAAGCACCCGCGCGGCGCCGCAGGATCCAGCACGGGCGGCCAGTTCGTTCCGTTGGGTACGGCCCGCTCCGCCGAGGCGGCGAAGGCGCAGAAGGACCCGAAGGCCCACGCCGCCTACGACGCGCTGCTCAAGGCGAAGCCCGGTGATCGCGCCGGGCAGCTGAAGGCCCTGAAGGACGCCGACCTGCAGGCGCTGTCGCGGACCGCGTACAGCTTCAAGAGCAGCGACCCGAAGGTGGTGGCGGCGCGAGTCGCGATCGCGAACGAGCTCGCGCGCCGCGGCCAAGACGTGAAGAAGTTCGGGGCGCTCGGCGGCGGCCCGGCCGCGAAGAAGGCCCCCGCGCCGGCCAGGAAGGCCCCGGCCCGGAAGGCCGCGCCCGCGAAGAAGCCCGCACCGAAGAAGGCGCCAGCCCCGCGGCCGGCGCCCAGGAAGGCCGCGGTGGCCGCCGCGGGCACCGTCGCCGCGCCCGCCAGCACCCCCAGGAAGGACAACCCCATGCCCGTGACCCTGACCGACGACCAGGTCGCCGCGATCCGCAGCGCGCTCGGCGTCGCCGACGACGCCGACGGAGCCGCGATCACCGCCGCCCTGACCGAGGCGCTCGCCGCCGAGGAAGACTCGGAGGAGGAAGGCGCCGGCGAGGGCGAGGGGGACGGCGAGCCGGCCGGCGCCGCGCCCGCGCTCGCGGCGTCGCTGCCGCCGGGTCTCGTCGCGATCGACGCCACGCAGCTGTCCGCGCTGCGCGCCGCGGCGCAACGCGGCGACGACGCCCGCACCGCCCAGGAACGCGCCGAGCGCCAGGCCCTGGTCGCCACGGCGATCCAGGACGGCCGGATCCCGCCCGCGCGGCGCGAGCACTGGCTCACCCAGCTCGAGCACGACCCGGGCGTCGCCGCGGTGCTCGCGTCGCTGGCGCCCGGCCTCGTCCCGGTCGGCGACCCGATCGGCCACGCAGGCGCGGGCGGCGACTCGGTCGCCGACGACCTGTACGAATCCGTCTTCGGCAAGGAGTCCTGACCCATGTCCGACTATGTGCCCGTCTTCAAGCCCGGCGACGACCTGACCCTCACCGCCGGCTCTGCGATCACCGGCGGGCAGCTGGTGTCGCTGTCGGCCGCGAACACCGTCGTCCCCGTGTCGGCGGCCACCGCGGCGTGGATGGGGATCGCGCTGCAGGACGCTGCGTCCGGCGCGCCGGTGGTCGTGTCCGCGCAGGGCGTGCACGAGGTCGCCGTCGCCGCCGCGGTGGTCGCCGGCGACGTCGTGATCCCCGCGGCCACCGGCCGGGTCACGCCGATCGGCGGCGGCACCACCTACAGCCAGCAGGTCGGCGTCGCGCTGACCGCCCAAGCCGTGGTGGGTCAGACCTGCCGCGTCCTCTTCCGCTGACCGGAGACTGACATGCCTCATTACACCTACCCGGCGCCTCCTCCGACGGTGTCCGGGGACTACACGACGATCCACCGGCTGCTGCAGTCCCCGGAGCTGGTCGCGCGCAGGCTCCGCACGATCGCGGAGCAGCGGTTCATCGCCGACGCCCTGCTGACCGGCCGCTTCTCCGTGGTGGGCGGCGCGATCCAGTACGAGCAGCCCGGTGAGTCCCTCTACACCGACCGCGCCCCCGAGCGGGTCGGCCCGGGCGGGGAGTACCCGCTGTCGGGTCTGGGCATCGGACCGACGCAGGTCGCGTCGACGGTCAAGTGGGGCCAGGACGTCCCGATCACCGACGAGGCGATCAAGCGCCTCAACCGGGACCCGGTCGACCGTGCGTTCACGAAGATGGTCAACCAGATGGTGAAGCTGATCGACGGCATCACCCTGGCCGCGATCGCCTCGGCGGTCACCCAGAGCACGGCCGCGGCGGCGGCGTGGAGCTCGGCGACGGCGATCCAGATCTTCCGGGACGTCGCGCTGGCCAAGGCGAACATCGCGGCGCTGAACCAGGGCTACGACCCGGACACGGTCGTGCTGGACGACTTCTCCTGGACCTACGCCATGGCGGCGTTCATCGCCGGTGGGTTCCTGCCGCGGGAGTCGGCGAACACCCCGGCGCTCACCGGAGAGTTCCCCGTGATCGACGGGATGCGGTACCTCAAGACGCCGAACATCCCGACCGTCGGCCAGGTCGTGGTGCTCGACTCGCAGCAGCTCGGAGGCATGGCCGACGAGCAGCTGGGCGGCCCGGGCTACAAGGGCGCGGCCGCCGGGATCGAGGTCAAGACGATGCGCGACGACGACCACGACGCGTGGAAGCTGCGGTGCCGCCGCGTCACCGTCCCGGTCGTCATCGAGCCGGGCTGCGCCTGGAAGATCACGGCGGTCTGATCATGGCGGACAAGCAGCAGTACGTCGTGGTGGGTCCGCTCGTCATCGCCCAGGCCGGGCCCCGGCTGGTGTACGTGTACAAGGACGGCATCCTGCCCGACGATGTGTCCGTCGAGGAGGCGCAGCGCCTGGTCGAGACCGGCCTGGTCGCCGCCCTCGACCAGCCTCCACCCGCCGAGGAGCTCGCCGCCGCGGCGGGGCCGGAGCGGCCGGAGCGGCCGGCGGCGGGCGCCCCGAAGGCCGACTGGGTCGAGTGGGCGGTCGCCGCTACCGGGCTGTCCCGCGAGGCGGCCGAGGCCCTCACCAAGGACAAGCTCGCCGCCCTGCCGGGCTGACGTTCGCACCCACCCCGCACATCGCCCGCCGCGGCGTCGACGACGAGCTGACCAGAGGCGAGGTGCAGGGTGTCGCTGACGACGGTTGCGCGGCGGGAGATCCCGCCAGCGCTGGTGCCGCAGCCGGCCGTGCGGGTCACGGCCCGGGTTGGTCACCCAGCCGGGCGCGGTCCTGGCGTGCCCGTCGAGTGGCCGCGATGACCGCGCTCGACGTGCTGCCTCTGCAGGTGGCCAAACGTTTCCTCAACATCGCTGACGCCCGCACCGAGCACGACACCGAGCTGCTCGCCGACTTCATCCCGCCCGCGGTCGAGCGGGTCGAGCGCCACCTGTTCGGCACCGACAGCACCGGCCAGCCCCTGAGCCACCTCGACCCCGGCTCGGTGACCGCGACGCAGCTGCTGGCGTGCAAGGTGGTGCTGGCGGCGTACTGGCGCACCCAACGTGCCCGCTCGCCCAGCGGCGGGTACGGCGCCGGCGGCGGGGCGGGCATGGAGGACTCCGACCCGGCTGGGATGGCGCCGCTGCGCCGGCGCCTGATCGATCTGCTCGGCCCGCCCGCCGAGGACGGCCCGGATGCCCGGCTCGATCCGCGCGGCAGTTTCCCCGACCCGTCGTGCTGGCCGGACCCGATCCGGTTCCCGTTCCGGGAGCTGTGGTGACGACGCCGTCCCCGGATGACCGGGTGCACCCGCAGTGGGCGGCGGTCGCCGCGCTCCGCACGGCGCTCGCGATGACGCTGACCGGGCAGGAGGTGCGGGTCCTGTACGGGCCGGTCCCGGACGTCCTGACCGAGCAGACCGTGCTCTACGTCGCCGCCGCCACCCCGGGCGGGTCGCCGCCGGTGCGGGCGCAGCTCACCCAGCACCTCGGCTCGTCGGCGTACGCGGTCGAGGTGGACTGCCTGCTGCAGCACTGGTCCGGGGTCGACACCGAGGACGACGCCGAGGTCGCCGCCCGCGCCGTCCTCGCCCACCAGGTCCTCGACCAGGTCGAGACCGGGCTCGCCGCGCAACCCCGCCTCGGCGCCGACGAGGTCGTCGCCGACGCGGTCCTGACCCGCATGTGGTGGCTCCCCGTGCGCAGCGAGGACGGCTCGATGGCGGTCGTCGGGTTCACCGTGCGCGTCCTCACCTACCGACGTCAAAGATCAATTTACTAGGAGGCTCGGGTGGCCCTACTCACTCGCCAGGACGCGTCCGGCTACGCCGGCGGGACCGTCACACCGGTCGCCGCGTCGGCCGGCGGCGACACGCTCGTCGGCGGCCAGTGCGTCGAGCTGTACGTCAACAACGGCTCGGGCTCGTCGATCAACGTCACCTTGGTGACCCCGGAGGTCGTCGAGGGCTCCCTCGCCGTCGCCGACCGGGTGATCGCCGTCGCGGCCGGGACACTGCGGTTCATCCCGGTGCCGTCCCGCTACAACGACCCAGCGACGGGGCTGGCGTCGGTCACCTACAGCGCGGTCACCACGGTCACGGTGGCCGCGAAGCTGGGCTCGGCGACGCCGTGAGCGCCACCGTGTGGGTCCGCCACCCGATCACCGGCGGCGAGGCCGAGGTACCCCGCGAGTCGCTGCCGCAGCTGCGGCAGTCCGGGTGGGACCTCATCCCCGACGACGAGCTCGCCGCCCGGGCCGCTGACGCGCAGGCCGCGCTGTCCGAGGAGGACCCGCCCGCGCCGGCCGCCGCGCCCGACGTCCTGCCCGACGCCGCGGCCGCGCCCGACCCGGCACCCGACGACCGCACCGACGACACCACGACCGCGCCGTCACGGGTGCGGGCCACATCGAAGAAGGGGACTGACTGATGCCCGCACCCGCGATCTCCGCCGCCACCCGCTACACCAGCCGCGGAACCGCCCGCTGGTACTGGGTCGTGACCATCGCCAACCCGGCGTCGCCGACCGGCGCCGAGCTCAACGCCGGCACCGACCTCTCCCCCGAGGTCATGGACTCGTCCGGTTTCGGTGTCGAGGCCGACCAGATCGCCACCCCCGACGTGTCGTCCCGCTTCACCCGCAAGATCCCCGGCAACATCGAGGCCGACGACAGCTCCCTGACGATGTACCAGTCGGTGACCGGGTCCGACGCCCGCGCGCTCATGCCGCAGGACACCGCCGGCTTCGTCGTCGTCTTCCCCGGCGGCAACGTCGCCGGCCGCAAGATGCACGTCTGGCCCGTCCGGGTCGCGTCGGTGAAGTACCAGTACGGCACCAACGGCTCCGACCCGGACACGATGGTGATCAAGTTCTCGTCCACGGCGGCGCCGTCGGAGAACGTCACCATCCCGTGACCGGCCAACGCGACTGGTTGCGGGCCCGCGCGGCGGACCTCCCGACCGAGCAGGTGCCGCTGCCGGCCAGCCCGTCAGCGTGGGCGATCATCGAGAAGGCGATCGCCCTGCACGAGGACCGGCTGCGCGCAGCCGCGGATCACGGCCCGAGCGAGGTGGCTGCGGCGCAGGCGCGGCTCGCCCAGGCCCGGGCGGATCTGGCCGCGCAGCCGGTCAAGACCTTCACCGTGCGCTGCGTCCCGCCCGCCCAGTGGGACGCGCTGATCGACCAGCACCCGCCGTCGGAGGAGCAGCGCGCCCAGGGCTGGCAGTGGCACGTCGCGACCTTCCGGCCGGCCGTCCTCGACGCGTGCGTCGTCCCGGACGAGGGCGAGGACCCGATCGGGGTGCGGGGCTGGGTCGAGGTCGCCGAAGAAGGCGAGATGACCCCGGGCGAGCTCGAGCTCCTGTTCGCCACCGCGGTGCAGCTCAACGCCCGGCAGCCGCGGGTGAGCGTGGGAAAAGGGTCGCCGCAGACGCCCAGCTGATCCTGGAGCTCGACGTCTGCACCGCCCACGGCATCTCCCACTCCCACTTCCTCGGCGGCCCACCGGTGTGGACCGCCGACGATCGGGACAAGGCGGTATGGCGGGAACGGCACCGCCGGGAGGCGTGCCCGTCGTGCGGCACCCACCCCGACCGGTGGGATCCCGACAAGGGCGGAGACCTGCACGTCTTCGAGGCCCGCCCGCATCACTGCCGCGGGTGCGAGGTGGCCGCGCAGGGCCAGGACTGGCTGGAGAAGCGCGAGAAGGCCGGAGAGCTGCGGCGGGGCACGACGATGCGGCTGACCCCGACACGGAAATGACCAAAATGATCATTCGAATCCACGTCGGTGGCGGCGAGCAGCTGGAGAAGCTCGCGGCCCGGTTCGAGCGGGCCGTCGTCGAGCTTCCGCGCGAGCTGGAGGCGGCGGTGCGCGGCGAGGGCGACGCCGCCGTGTCGGCGGTGCGGGCGGCGTGGATGGGTGTCGAGGTGACCTCGACCGGGCCCGGTGGGGAGCACTCCGGGCTCCGCGCCCGTGTCGCCGCCGCGACCCGGGCGAGCGCGATCCCATCCGGGGTGCGGATCGAGGTCGACGCGGCCGCGGTCGACCCCCGCTACGGCAACGCGTTGGTCAAGGGCCTCAACGGCCTCGGCACGTGGACGCACCCGATCTTCGGGACCTCCGCGAGCACAGTGCAGCGCGGCCAGGAGGTGTTCTTCTCCACGCTCCGCGGGCGGGCGTGGGGGCAGCAGGTGGAGCGCGTGGTCGACCGGACCGCGCGCCAGATCGAGGGGTAGATGCATGGCGAACGCTGCACGGCTGACGGTCAAGGGCATCGACGGGGTGGTCGAGATCGACTTCGACGTCGCCGCCTGGCGCGGTGACGTGCTGGAGACGCTCGAGGAGCACCTGGGCGACACGAGCGTTTTCGTGTGGGCCCGCCGCTGGGCCGACGGCCTCGGCGCCGGCGCGCGCCTGTCGGAGTTCCGGGTCCGGGACATGATCGCGCTGGTGTACCTGGGACGGGCGCAGGCCGACCCGGACACCACCTGGGAGTCGGTGTCGCGGGCGATCTCGCCGTTCACGATCGCGTTCCTCCCCGACGAGCCGGACCCGGCGCCGGCGGTCTCCCGCCGCGACGCGGTGGGCGTTGATCCCGACCTCGGCCGGCACGTGCCCGCGCCGCCCACCGGATGGACGCCGCCGTTCGACCCCGGTGCCCCCGCCGAGACGCCGGCGCCGGCGCCGGCGCGGCCGGAGGACTACTACCGCCAGCCCTGACCCGACCCGCCCGCCCCTTCTCCGGATCCGCTGAGCACGGGAGAAGGGGCGGCGTGTCGTGCCCAACCTGCAGTTCGACGTCACCGCGAAGGAATCCGCGAGCAGCGAGTTCGCCGCGATCGCCGCCCAGCTCAGCGCGCTCGGCCGGCAGCTGCGCGACCTGAACGGCCGCCAGGCCAAGGCCACCGTCTTCCTGGCCGGCGCGGAGAAGGTCGCCGCGCAGGCCCGGCAGATCCGGGTCGACGTCGACGGGCTCGACGGCGCCAACGCCAAGGTGAAGATCGACCTCACCGACCGCGGCGCCGGCACGAAGATGGCCCAGTTCGGCGAGCAGCTCGACGAGGTCGACGGTCGCACGGCGACCGCGAAGCTTGAGGTGCGCGGGGCGTCGACGGAGCCCGTCGCGAAGCTCGACACCGAGCTGGACAGGGTCGACGGCCGCCGGGCGCGGGCCAGCGTGGACATCGCCGGGATCGCGTCGGCGGTCGCTGCCGTCGCCTCGGTCGTGGTGCAGCTGCGCGCGATCCCGCACCTCGTCCGGACCAGCGTCCGGGTCGACGTCGACCGCGGTCTGAGCGTCAACCTGGCCTCCCTCACCGGGGGCCTGCTGCGGCTCACCGGCGGGTCCGGTGAGGCGGAGGGCGCGCTGCAGCGCCTGCACCGCGCCGCGGTGATCCTGGACGACCCCTCGCAGATCGCGTTCATCGAGCGCTGGTCCGACGCGATCGCGACCCGGTTCCGGGAGGCCACCGACCAGGCCGGTGTGGTCGTCACCAAGCTCGGCCGCGGCCTGGACGTGCTGCAGGTGGGGCTGGCTGGCGTCGCCGTCGCCGCGAGCGCCGCGCGGGTCGTGGGCGGCCTGGTGCAGTCACTGGTGCAGCTGTCGGGCACCGCGGTGCTGCTGCCCGGCGTGCTGCTCGGCGCCGCCGCCGCCGTGTTCACGCTGAAGGCCGGGTTCGCCGGGTTCGGGGACGCGGTCAAGGCGGCCAACCCCAAGCAGTGGGCCGAGGCCACGAAGGACATGGCCCCCGCGGCGCTGCGGACGGTGGTGTCCGTTCGGCAGCTCAAGGAGGAGTTCACCGGGGTCGGGAAGGTCGTCCAAGGCAACCTGTTCCGGGGGATCTCCGGGGAGATCGACCAGCTGGGCCGCACCTACATCCCGGTGCTGCGCACGGGGATGGGTTCGGTCGCGACCGAGTTCAACGGCATGGGCCGCGAGGCCCTGATCGCGGTGCAGAAGGCCTCGACGGTCTCGCAGGTGCGGGCGATCTTCGCCAACACCTCGACCGCCGTCGGGAACATGCGGTTGTCGCTGGCCAACGCGGTCACCGGGCTGGTCACCCTCGGCAAGGCCGGCTCCACCTACTTGCCGCGCCTGGGCGCGTGGATCGATCAGGCCGCCGGGAAGTTCGCTGTCTGGGCCGACCGGATCACCCGCGACGGCAGCTTCGACCGGTGGGCCGAGGGCGGCATCACCGCGCTGCGGCAGCTCGGCACGATCCTCGTGAACGTCGGATCGATCGCCGTGACGGTGTTCCGGGCGTTCAGTACCGGCGGGTCGGGCCTGTTCGGGACCCTGGTCGACCTCACGACCCAGCTGCGCACGTTCGTCCAGTCCGCGCAGGGGTTCGCCGCGTTGGTCGCGTTCGGGCGCGCCCTGGACACCCTCGGCGAGGCCGGGACCCGGCTGATCACCACCGTGCTGCGCCAGCTCGCCCCCGCGATCACCGCGGTGTCACCCGCGGTGCAGGCGCTGGCCATCTCGGTCGTGGGCGGCCTGGTCACGGCGCTCAACCTGGCCGGGCCGGTGCTGACCCGGTTCGCGCAGCTGCTCGGGGAGAACCCGCAGATCCTGATCAACCTCACGCAGGCCCTCGGCGTCGCGGTGGTCGCCTTCCACCCGCTGGTCCTGGTTCTCGGGCTGGTCGGGGTCGCCCTGAAGGGCATGATCCTCGGCAACGTCGCCGCCGCGGCGATGGGCGCGCTCGGCCTGCAGGGCACCGTGCTCGCTCAGGCACTGCAGTACGTAGCACGACCGATGACGCTCGTGACGCAGCTGCTGCCGACCCTGATCCGGGCCGTGGGCGGGTTCGCCGCGTCGCTGGTCCTGGCGATCACCCCGGCACAGCTTCTGCTGGGGATCTTCGGCCTGATGTATGCGAGCAGCTCCCAGTTCCGGGAGGCGGTCAACGGCGTCGCGCAGGTCATCGGCGGCATCCTGCTGGCTTCGCTGCAGCAGGCCGGGGAGATCGTCGGCTCCACGATCGCGCTGTTCCAGATGCTGTTCACGACCACGGACAAGGGCGGTACCGCGCTCGGGGACCTCGCCCACAGCATCATGGGCTTGTTCATCCCGCTCGGGCAGTTCCAGGAGACGTTCCTGGGCACCTTCTTCGCCTCGCTGGGGAAGCTGCCCGGGCTGGCCCTGGCCGCGTTCGCCGCTTTCAAGGCGTTCGGCCTGCTCGCCCCGATCTTCGCTGCCGCGTCCACCGCGGCGGCCGGGTTCTCCGCGCGGATGCTCGCGTTCCAGGGCGCTTCGGGGGTGGCGACCGTCGCGGCGACCGGGGTCGGGGTCGCCGCAGGGAAGGTGTCGACCGCGCTGTCCAAGGTCGGTGCGGCGCTGCCCCTGATCGGGGTGGCGCTGATCGCAGTCGGTTTCGCCTACGACGCCGTGCGCAGCAAGGCAGCCGAGGCCGCGGACGCGGTGATCGGCGGGAGCCAGTCGATGGCCCAAGCCGTCGCGATGGAGTCCGAGCAGCTCGCCCAGCAGAGCCGGTTGCTGCCGGCGCTGTTCGACGCCAAGGGCCGTTTCATCGGTCTGACCGCGCAGACGGTGACCGCCGAGCAGTTCGCCGCGCAGGCGCACGACAACGTCGCCGCGGCGATCGAGAAGCAGATCCAGTCCATGGGCCCCCTCGAGGGCGCCCAGGCCCGGGTGAAGGTGTCCACGGACAACCTGAACGACGCGATCTTGCTCTACGGCCGGAACTCGCCGCAGGCGGCCGAGGCAGCCCGGGTTCTGGCACGAGACCAGGCGGCCCTGGCGGCCCAGCAGCAGCAGGTCGAGGGCGCCACCAAGTCGACCACCGAGGCGCTGAAGGCGCAGGCCGACCAGATGTCGTCCGCGGCGACGTCGATCCTGGGCTACGAGTCCAGCCTGCGGCAGGTCGCGGCCGCGCAGCAGGCCGCCGACGAGGCCATCCGCAAGAGCGGCGCCGGCAGCATCGAGGCGAAGGACGCGATCGGGTCGTTGGCTCAGGCCCAGCTCGACGCGGCGAACAAGGCCAAGGACCTCGCCGCCCAGATGGGCGCCACCGACGGCGGGGCGCGCGCGTTCGCCCAGACCCTGGCCTCGATGCCGCGCGACACCGCCGCCGGCGAGGCCGCGTTCACGAAGCTCTCCTCCACGATGTCCCAGACCGAGCTGGACACCATCTCGGCCACCGCGAAGATGTCCGGGTTCCGCACCGAGCTGGTCAAGCTCCCCGGCGGCAAGACCGTGACGGTGATCGCCGAGGCCGACCGGGCCAAGGCCGTGGAGAAGCTCGAAGCCGACCTGCAGGCCTTGAAGGACAAGACCGTCACGGTCAACGGCAACGCGCAGCCGCTGGCGGACGCCGTGAAGACGGTGACCAGCCAGCTCAACGCGTCCGGCGCGACGATCAACATCGACGGCAACCCGATGCCGGCTGCCGACGCGCTGAACACCGTGCTCGGGCAGATCGCGCAGGGCCGCTCGTACGTGATCATCGACGGCAAGGCAGTGCCCGCCCAGCAGGCCCTGCAGGCGCTGCTGTCGACGATCGGCACCTCCGGCGGCGTGGTCACCATCAACGGCCAGACGATGCCCGCCGCGCAGGCCCTCGCGCAGCTCCTCGCGGTGGCGAACGGGTCGAAGGCCACCTCGACCCTGGACATGAACACCGCCCCTGCGACGGCGAAGACGCAGGCCGCGGTGACCTTCGGCGACGGCGCCAAGGCCACGATGACCCTCGACGGGAACGCTACCCTCGCGTCCGGGGTGATCACCCAGACCGTGACCTTCGGGAACGGGCAGCGGGCGGTTCTCACCATCGACGGGGACCAGAAACCGGCCAACGGCAAGATCGACGCGACCGTCACCTACGGCAACGGGCAGACCGCGCAGGTCAAGGTCGACGCGAAGACCGCGGCTGCGGAGGCCGCGATCAACGCGGCCGCGCGGGACCGGACCTCCACGATCTACACCCGCCAGGTCATGCTCACCAGCTACGCCGCCGCCGGGTCGTCCCGCGTCGGCGGGCTCGCCGGCGGCGGCGTGATCGGCTTCTCCGGCGGCGGGATCGTCGCCCCGATCCGCGCCGCCCGCGGCACCGTGCTCTCCGGCTACGCGCCCGGCCGCGACACCGTGCCCGCCCTGCTGTCGCGCGGCGAGTCGGTGCTGGTGCCGGAGCTGACCCGCACGCTCGGCGCGGCGCGGATCATGGCCGCGAACGCCGCGGCGTCCGGCCGGCCCGGCGCCGCCGTGGGGCAGATCTCCTCGATGATGGACGGCACCATCCGCGGCACGACCGGCGCCGCCGGGCCGGGGCTGGCCAGCGTGACCGACATCCGCCCCGGCGCGTCCGCCGCCGGCGCCGCCACAGCGCAGGCCACCGCGGCGCTGGCCGGGGTCGCCGCGCTCGCGTCCGGTGTCACGCAGCTGCGCGGCGACTTCCAGGGCCTCGCCACGGAGATCCGCAAGCAGCGCCCCTTCGTCGTCGAGGACCGCTCGGGCAACCCGGTCGAGACCGGCCGCGCGGCCGCGCTCGCCATCCGCCTCGCCTCCTGAGCGCTCTCCCCGCCTACATGCACGCCTACTCGAAGGAGTCGACCGGTGCCCGGTGCTTCCTACCCGCGGCTGCGGGCTCTGCTCGACGCCGATTTCGGCTCCGGCACCCCCGTCACCTGGTACATCGCCGCGCTCTTGACCATGCCCGCCGCGGACGGCACCGGAGCGGTGGAGCCCGCCGTCGGCGCGGCCGCGCGGGTCGCCGTCACCAACAACGCCACCAACTTTCCGGCGTCGACGACGGTGTCGGGGCGCACCACGCAGGTCAATGGCACCGCGTTCGTTTTCCCGAACCCGACCGCGGACTGGGGGTTGATCATCGGGTGGGGTGCGTTCACCGTGGCCACGATCAACACCGGGATCTGCCAGTACAGCAACCTGCTCGACTCCCCCATCACCGTGAAGAGCGGCCTTTCGCCGGTGCAGTTCGACATCGGCCAGTGGGTCGCCGAGCACGCCCAGGGCAGCTGACGTGCCCGCGCTCGTCCAGTCGGCCTTCAACAGCACGAAGAAGCAGGGCTCGGGCGGGTCGGGCTCCACGTCGGTCAAGGTCACCTTCACCGCCCCCACCACACCGGGCTCGTACCTGCTGGTCGTGGTCACCACTGCCGGCGGGCAGGACCTCACCCACAGCCTGTCCGGGTCCGGGTACACCCGGCTCGCCGACAACTCCGAGGACGACCTGCAGATGACGCTGTGGGGGCGCGCCAACGCCCCCGCGACGTCGTCGATCACCGCGAACGCCGACGCTTATCGCGGCATGACGGTGCGCGCGCTGGAGCTGTCCGGGGTCGCGCAGGCCTCCGCGGTCGACAAGCTCGCCTCCAACACCGGGTCGTCGCGCTCTCCCACGACCGGGGCGTCTGGGACGACGTCACGCGCGGACGAGATCGTCATCGGGGTGCTGGCCAACCAGTACCCCTCCACCTCGCAGTCCGGGTTCTCCGGCGGGCTGACGAAGCTCTTCGAGGACGTCACCCCCGACGGCGGCACCCAGGACTGGGAACGCTCCCGCACCACGATCCACCAGCTCGTCACCTCCGCCACCGGCTCGTACGCGCTCGGCGGCACGCTGTCGACCAGCCGGGCCTGGATCGCCGCGCTGGTCACGCTGAAGGGCTCCACCACCGGGCCGGCGAACTTCACCTCCACCACGCAGCCCCCGCAGCTGGTGTCGCGCGGCGGCGGCAAGCTCACCGTGTTCGGCCGGTTCCGGTCGTCGCTGCAGCCCCCGCAGATGTACGCCGGCCGCAGCGTGCGCGCCCGGATCGGGCCCTTCGGCGACCAGTACCGGCTCGGCGGCTGGTCCGGGCTGCTCATCGGCGCCGGCACCGACTACCGCGTCGAGGCCGTCGAGGGCCTGGAGGGCTGGGAGGTCCGCACCTCCGACGACGACCTCCCCCGCGGCGACGGCGCGCTGCGCGGCGTCGACCTGGAATCTGCCCGCCAGGTGCTGTTCACGGTCAACTTCGACGGCACCCGCACGCAGATCGAATCCCGCCTCGCAGCACTGCTCCGCGCGCTCGTGCCGCAGCGCGACGAGGACTGGGAGCTGATCTTTCGGCTCCCCGGCCAGGAGCTGCGGTCGCTGTACTGCCGGCCGATCAACCTCATCCGCAGCCTCGACCCCCGCCAGACCGTGCTGCACAACCAGAAATTCACCCTCCGCGCCGCCGACCCCCGGCACTACGCGACCGCGATCAGCACGCTGACGGTCCCGATCAGCGCCAGCCGGGTGTCGCCGTCGCTGGTGCAGGCCATCAACACCGGCTCCGGGCGGGCCTACCCGATCATCCGCGTCGACGGCCCGCCCGGCACGGTCCCGGCGTCGCGGGTGGTGCTGACCAACGTCACGACCGGCTCGAAGTTCGACGTCGCCGCCGTCCTCGGGGCCGGGTCGACCCTGGTCGGGGACATGCGCGCACGGATCACCGGCGCCCCGGTGTCGGCGGTCACGATCGACGGCACGTCGAAGTACGGGGCGTGGCAGGCGCCCCGGGTGCCGTTCGTGCTCGACCCCGGGATCAACCAGCTGATGTTCGAGGTCGAGCCGGCCGGCGTGGCGCCGGTGTGCTCGCTGGAGTACCGGTCCACGTGGTCGGGATGAGGCTCACGATCACGGTGCTGGGGACCGAGCTGGTCGCGGTCGAGCTCGGCCGGCCGCGACAGGACGAGCCGTCGGAGATGGCCTACGAGAACCGGCACAGCGGCGATTTCCAGATCGGGTTCACCCCACCGCCACCGTCCGCCCCGCTCCCGTCAGACGTCGAGGCCGCGCTTCCAGCTGATCCACCTGGTCCGGCTGAACCACCACTATCCGAGGGAGCCGCCGCTGTGGCTGAGATCGTGCCCGACGAGGGCCTGGACTACTGGCTGAACATCATGCTCACCGCGGGCACCCCGCCCGCCAACCTGTACCTGGGGCTTTTCACGTCTCAGTCCGCGTCCACGGTGCCAGCAGCGGGCATGGTGCTCGCGACGCCGTCGGGTATCACCGAGGCCGGCTACAGCGGTTACGCACGGGTCGCGGTGCCGACGTCGGACTGGGGGGCGACCGCGGCGAAGACGTCGTGGTCCCAGACCGGGCGCGGGAAGACCGCGGCGCAGAAGAGCTTCGCCGCCGCCGGCGCCAGCTACCCGACGCCGATCAACGGCTTCTTCGTCGCCACCGCGTCGACGGGCGGGGTGTGCGTGCTCGCGTCGAACTTCGACGACGCCACCGCGATCGCGTCGCTCGGGGTCGGCGACGTCGTCAAGGTCACCCCGACCTACACACTGCTGAACTGAGCCGGCGTGGCGATCAGACTGTCCGATGCGTCCGCCGTGGTGCAGGGCTCCCAGACCAGCTACCCGCTGACTGTCGGCATCGCCGCGCCCGGTTGCCTGCGGATCGTGCGGATCTGCGTGTCGGCGTCGCGCACTTTCAGCTCGGTCTCGGCGGGCTGGGGGACCCTGGCCGACCAGCTGATCAGCGGGTCACGCCGGATCGGGATCTTCACCCGGACCTTGCGGCCCGGCGACACCGACGGCACGGTGACCTTCGACGCCTCCACCGGTGTGGCTCGTACCGCGGTGTCGGTCGGCGGCCACGACGTCGGACAGGCTCTCGCTGCGTCGCACGGCGGCTCGTCGACCGCGTCGTCGTCGCTGGTCGCTCCGTCGGTGTCGACGGAGATCGGGACGCTGCTCACCTGGCACGACGTCACCCTGACCTCGGGCGCCGACACCTCCACCATGAGCGACCCGTCCTCGCCGTGGGCGCGGCTGGCCTACAGCGTCAGCGACTCGACGGCAGGCTTCAACGCACTGATCGGTTCCGAGCCGCGCCCCAACGGCGGCGTGTCGGGCACGCGCACCGCGACATCGTCGGGATCGGGCACGTGGGCGGCGTCGTCGCTGTTCGTGCGAGCCGCGCCCCCGGCCCAGCTCGTCCTACCCCCGGCGCGGCGTGTCCGCTCCTCGTGCTTCTAGGAGATCCTCCATGGCCCTGTTCTGGACCCCCAACGGCGCGATGAACACCGTCGCGGCCCCCGCCGGGCAGTCAACCGGGACGACGATCAAGACCCACCAGCAGGTGCAGCCTGCGACGACACGAGGTCTCGCGGTGGTGGCGTTCGGGGTGGAGTTCGCGACCGTGCTCACCGCTGCGGCGTACGTCGAGCTGATCGACACCGCCGCGGTCGCCGCGACCGTGACCGCTGCTGTGGCGGCCGGAGTGCAGCCCTACGACGACGTGTCCTCCGCGGCCGGGGTGTCCAGCGTGGCGTTGAGCGCGTCGGCGACCGGGTACAACGCGTCCGCCGAAGGGACGATCACCGCGACGCGCATGGGCAAGCACAAGATCCTGCCGGCCGGGGCGTCGTCGTGGGAGTGGGAGTGGTCGCTCGGCCGGGAGTTCTACGTCCCGGCCGGCCGGAACCTGCGGCTGCGGATCACCACCGCCACCTCCGTGACGGCCTACACCTGGATCCTCTGGAACGAGTAGTCGCCGCGCCGCGCCTGACCGACCGAGAGGAGACAACCCGTGGCGCACCTCGGTCGCACGCGCGTCAAGCGCATCGGCGGAGCCCCAGTCGTCTACTCGGCCGCCGCGACGTACGCGAAGACCGGTGGTGGCGGTGTCGGCGTCGCCGGGTCCGGACCGAAGACGCCGATCAAGACCGGCGGCGGCGGGATGGGGCTCGCCGGCTCGGGCCCGCAGAACCTCCGGACGAAGACCGGCGCCGCCGCCGTGGGCGCGACCGGCAGCGGTCCCCTGGTGCGGGAGTTCCGCAGGGCCGGTGGCGCCGTCGCCGGCGTGCTGGGGTCGTCGCCGCGGGCAACGACGCCACCGCCCTCGTCGCTGCTGCCGCTGCGCGACGCTCCGCTCTACGAGGTGCTCGTCGTCGCCCGCATCCCGGTGATCAACGCGCCGCCGTCGCTGTTGATCGTCGACGACGTCCGCTGGTCGACGATCGACTGGACCAGGGAGCTGTCCAAGCCACAGGCCCTCGCTCTGACGTGCTCGGTGTCGTCGCTGTCGGAGCCGGTGCTGCAGCGGCTGCGCAGCCCGGCCGCGCTGGCCACCGAGGTGTGGGTCCTCCGCGACGGCCAGGTCGTGTTCGCCGGCCCGCTGGCCGGCGGCCGCCGCGAGGGCGAGGAGCTGACGCTCAGCGCGGATGGCCTGCTGGCCTACCTGGGCCGCATGGTCGTCTACGCCGACCTGGTGTTCTCCCAGGTCGACCAGCTCGCGATCGTGAAGGCGCTCGTCGACCACTGGCAGAGCCGCCCCTACGGCGACTACGGCATCGACACCTCCGCGGTGGGCACCTCGGGGGTGCTCCGCGACGCCACCTACCTGCGCACCGAGCTGCACAAGGTGTTGCAGCGCGTCCAGGAGATGGGGCAGCGGCAGTCCGGGTTCGACGTCGCCGTCGACCCCGCCTCGCGCCGACTGCAGCTGTGGACCCCGCAGCGCGGCGTCGACCGCAGCTCGGGCGAGGCCGCGATCGTGTTCGACTCCCGCAACATCACCACCGCCTCCACGATGTTCTCCGTCGCCCCGGAGGACACGGCCACGGTCGCGTTCGGGACCGGGACCAGCTCCGACTCGGGCACCCTCTACGGCACCGCCACCAACGCTGACCTCCTCGCCCAGTACGGGGCGTCCGCGGTCACCGCGACGTGGGACTCGGTGTCGGAGCAGCC
>CAXTTN010000020.1:0-17778 GCA_964247105.1 uncultured Pseudonocardia sp. | reverse complement strand
CCACCCTCGACGGCCACGTCCAAGGCCTGGTCGTCGCCCGCGACGACGCCCTGTTCGTGCCCGGCCCGGGCGTGCGGGTCACCCCGGACGCCGACGTCGCCGACTACGACGAGGGCGACACCGTGCGCTACGAGCTCGACGACCAGCTCGGCATCGCCGGCAATTTCCGGCTCCGCTCGATCAAGGTGTCGGTCGTGTCCTCCGGCCTGGAGACCGTGACCCCGACGTTCGTCTGAGGAGGACCGGTGGCCGATGATCGCCCGGTCGGTGACGTCATCGATGAGCTCGGCGCGCTGAAGAAGATCGTCGCCGACCTGCGCACCACGCTCATGGCGCGGGTGTCGCGCCGCCCGACCGGGGACATCGAGCCCACGATCCGCACGGCGGCGAAGCCGGACACGCTGCTGCTGGACGGGTCGACCGTGTCGCGGGCGACGTACCCGGTGCTGTGGCAGTGGGTGCAAGACCAGGCCCTGATCGTGACCGGGCTGTTCACCATCGGGGACGGGTCGACGACGTTCGGGCTGCCCGACTTCCGGGGGCGCGTGGTGCGCGGCAAACCCGCGGCGGAAGCGGTCGGAGCGCTGACCGGCGCGGACTCGATCGTCCTGTCGACCGCGCAGCTGCCCTCCCACACCCACGCGTTCACCACCGGCTCGTCCGGGTCGCACGGCCACCACGTCGGGCAGGCCCTGAACGCCGCCTCGGGTGGGATCGCGACGATCACCGCGGACAACAACGGCAACAACGACGGCGCCCACATCCACACGGGTACCACGAACGGGACGGGCTCCGGGTCGACCGTCGACATCCGCCAGGCCGGCATCAACATCAACTGGCTGATCTACTCATGAGGAGGACGCCGTGGCCACGGATCCCGTGATCGTCGACCTGCAGAACCGGCTCGCGCGCCTGGAGGCGAAGCTCGGCGTGCCCACCGCGTCCCCAGTGCCCGCGCCCTGCCCGGCGCCCACCGCACCGGCCGCGCCGACGGGCCTGCGCGTCACCACGCTCCCCGACGGCCGGCTGCAGCTGGACTGGGACCCCGCCCCGGGGGTCGTGTCGTGGGACGTCCTCGATGTCCTGGACACCGCGACCCCGCTCAAGGACACCGTGACCGTGCCGCGGTCGGTCCGGTCACCGCTGCGGCCGGGCGCCCGCCGCCGCTACGCCGTCGCCGCCCGCACAGCAGCCGGGCACTCGCCGCTGTCGGCCCCGCTCGACGTCCCCGCCACCGCGAGCCCCATGCCCGCACCGCCGGCGACCCCATCGCCGGCGACGCCGGCGCAGCCGGCCGCGCGCGTGCCCGCGCAGGTGCTCGACCTGTCCCGCTGGTACCTGACACTGCCCATCGCCGACCCGTCCGGGGCCGACAGCAGCGGCCCGTGGGACGTCTACCAGCCCGAGCTGGCCACGTTCTCCCACCCCGACTTCTTCCGCACCGGCACCGACGCGTCCGGCCCCTACGTCGAGTACATCGCCCCCGCGAAGGGCATCTCGACATCCGGATCGGGCGCGGCCCGCACCGAGCTGCGCCAGATGACCGGCCCGACCCGCGCGCAGAAGGCCGGCTGGTCGTTCGACGACGGCCAGCCGCACAGCCTCACCTGCACCCTGTCCTGCGACGGCACCTCCATCGTCGGCCGGAAGGAGGTCATCGTCGGGCAGATCCACGGCCCGGGCGGCACCCCACCGCTGATCCTGTGCGTCAACCACAGCCGCGGCGGCGCTCTCGAGGTGTTCCGGCAGGGCCCCCGCCAGGGAGATCTCCTCACCGGGCTCGCGCCCGGGGAGAAGTTCACCTACCGGATCGCCGGATCCGGCGGCCGGCTGCGGCTCTACGCCTGCCGCGGCGACGCCGCCGCCCTGCCCGCCGCGGCCGGGTTCGACTGGCCGGCGTCGGTGCTCACCGAGCGGTCGGGGCTGTACTTGAAGGCCGGCGCCTACCTCAAGCAGGAGATCTCCACCGCCGGCGCCGGCGCCGGCGTGGTCCGGCACTACCGGCTCGACGTGGTGTAGGTGCTGGCCCAGTCGGCCGAGGCCGGATCCGCGTTCCTGCAGTACGGCGCGTTGGGCGCGATCGCGCTGCTCGCGCTGCTCGCGGTGCGGGTGTTGTTCTTGCGCATCACCGCGGCCGCGGACGCCGAGCGGGCCCGCGCGGACCGCCTCGAGGAGGAGCTGCGCCGCCTCAACGCAGCGATCCAGGAGCGCTACCTCGGCACGCTGGCCGACGCCACCCGGGTGATCGGCGAGGTGCTCGGGGAGATCCGGGAGGACCGGCGATGACCGACGCCGCAGCGCGGACCCAGCGCAGCGAAGCCATCGTGGAGGAGTCCGAGACGCTGCTCGAGCAGCTGATCGCCGCAGCCGACCGGCTCGACGAGTGGGTGACGGAGCTACGCCTCGAGGCCGACCGCAGAAGCAAGGGGGCGACATGACCGACGATCTGGGGGATCGCGCCGAGCAGCTACGCGCGGAGGTCGCCGGCCTACGCACCGACGTGCAGAGCCTCCGCGACCGCACCGTCCGCGGCGAGAAGAGGCTCCTGCACCTGGCGTTGTCCGTGGTGCTGGTGCTGCTGCTCGCCGGCGCGACCGCGGTGACCGCCTACCGGGGGCTGGCCACGGACCGGCGGGTGGACTCGCTGTGCCCGGTGCTGGCTCTGGTGATCGGAGGGTTCGACCCCTCGACCCGCCCGGCCGGCCCAGCCCGGGACGCCTACGTCGCGAACATCTCGGTGCTCACCCGCACCTACGGCCAGCTGGGCTGCACGGATCCGCTGGTGCCACCCAGGGTGTCGCCGCCGTGAGCGCCCGCGTTACACCGCCGCGCATCTGGTGGTGGGGTCACCGCGCCGCGGCCGCCGCCGAGCGGGAGCGGCGGCTGCGCGCCGAGCTGGCCGACACCCACGCCCAGCTGGTGGAGGCCGCCGTCGTCGAGCAAGCGCTGCGGCTGCAGCTGCGCATCGCCCGCGCCCAGCGCGACGCGCTCTCCGCGGCCGCCCCGCCCGGCTCGCTGACGACGATCCCCGAGCTGATCCGCCGCGCACGCCGAGCACGCCGACCTTAACGGCGGCCGAAATATTATTCGGGAGGTATTCGCGATGGCGCCGGTGACCGATTTCCGCACCTGGCCCGACCTGGTCACCCGCGGCTGGGGCGTCATGCGCCACGACGGCACCCGGCACCTGTTCGTGCCGCAGCTCGACGCGATGACGACCGTGCCCGGGATCACCGGGCAGATCCACCAGCTCGTCGCGCCGTCGGTCGACCACCTGCTGCGCTGGCTCGAGGCCCGCCGCGGGCGCCCGCTGGACAAGACCGGCTGCTGGGGGCTCGCGGTACGCCCCATCCGCGGCCGCGAGGCCGCCGCGTACGCCGGCGACGTCGACGCCTGGTCCAACCACGCCGCAGGGGTCGCGTTCGACGTCGAGGCACCCCGCAACCCGCTCGGCGCGCCCGGCCGCGGCGACTTCCCACCCGGCTGGCGCGACGAGTGCCACCGCCTCGGGTTCGCCTGGGGCGCCGCCGCCCCCGCCGGCGACTACCTGGGCCGCCCCGACCGCATGCACATCGAGTTCGTCGGCACCCCGGCGCAGGCGCGGGAGTACCTCGCGCTGCTGCCCGGCCGCCGGCCGATCCCGCCCGACCGACCCGATCCCGTGCGAGAGGACGACGCCATGATCACGCTCATCCCGCTGGCCCCCGACCCCAGCGGCCGCTGCCGCGCGACGGTGATGGCCGAAGGGGCGGCCGCGTCCCAGGTCGTCGACCAGGCGTGGATCACGCTCGGCTCCACCTGGGGCGACGCGCGGTTCGTCGTGACCGCCCTGGACGGCGCCGGCGGGGTCCTCGACGCCCAGCAGCTGGACGTGGCCAACAACCGCGCCGCCACCTACGTCGTGCCGGCGGCGTGCCGGCTGGCCACGCTCGAGGTCACCAGCCGGCCCGGCGTGGTGCCCGCGGCCGCGCTGGTGGTGAGGACCCGATGACCGCCCGGTACCCGCTGCGAGCCGCGGCCCGCGCCAGCGGCCCCGTCCCGGCCATCACCGGCGCCCTGGTCACCGGCGTGCTGGTGACGCTGGCGCTGACCGGGGGCCGCATCGGCGACGTCGACATCGACCAGCTGCTGCTCTCAGGCGGCGCGGTCGCCACCACCCTCGGCACCGTCCTCGTCACGCTGGTGCGGGTGCTGCGCGACGGCGAGCGCGACGTCACCCCCGTCACCGACCCGCGCGGCCCGGACGGGCAGCCACTCGTCCCCGCCGCCGTCTCCGTCCTCGACGTCCTCGGCCAGGTCCTGGCGCAGCTGCAAGCCCTTCAGCCGGACGCCGCGCCCCAGGCCGACCCGCCGCCGACGCAGCCCCTTCTCCGTGGGCCACGACCAGGCCCGTACCCGGCCGGTGCGCCGACCCGACTCGACCGCGGCCGCCACGCCCAGCCGTGACCCGGACCGGGCCGACCCGCTGGGGCACACCCGACCACCACGAGCGCTTCATCGAGCACCACCACCTCGGCCGTGACCACCGCGCCCGCTGCGCCTGCGGCTGGATCGGCCCCTGGCGCACCGCCCGCCTGGCCGTCCTCACCGCGGCCGCCGACGGCGACGCCCACCTCGTCGACGACGACCCCGACCAGCTCGACCTGTTCAGCAACCGGCCCTGACCCGGGGCGCATGTCCGGTATCTGGCGGGCAGGTCTCGCGGTCGAGCGGTGGCTCGTGGCGGGTGTGGCCACATCCGCCGACGTCGGGCCGGCAGTAGGTGGTGGAGTGGCCACCGCAGATGCGCGGCAGCCACCCGGCCAGGACCAGGCCGGGGCCGGGCACTCGCCCGCACTGCGGGCAGGGTCGGGTCTCTGAGCCCATGGGTGTCCTCCGGGTCCGGTGGTGCTGGACCGCGGGGGAGCGCGGCGATAGGCAGGCTACGGGATGTCGACCCCGTAGGCGGCTGCGAGCCGGTCGAGTGCGACCTGCAACGTGCCGTGCAACTCGACGTGTCGAGGTCGTCCTGCGGCCACCCACGTGCGCGCTACGTCCCGCGCGGCATCGTCCCGCGCGGCCGCCTCGGCGCCGATCGTCGGGTAGATGCCGTCGAGGTCGGGCACGCTGCCTGGGGTGCGCTCGGTGGCCATGCCGCTCATCGTGCCCGCCTTGCTCTGTTCGACGACGACGCCCCACCCTGTTGCTACGGCAGGGTGGGGCGCTCTTCGTCGTTCAGGAGCCGACGATGCAGCTGTTCTCGTCGGTAACGAGCACCTGGTCGTCGCTTCCCGTGATCGTGCACGTCGCCCCGATGCGCGCGATGTCCAGCTTCACCATCGACTCGTTCGGCACCGTGATCGTCCTGGACCACTTCCCGGTCTTGTCGACGTCGAACGTCGTCTGCTTCGCCGGGTTCCCGTCGTGCAGGTTGACGATGTAGCCGCCGAAGTCACCGGGGACCGACTTGACCGAGAGCGTGATCGTCACGTTGACGGGCACCGTCGGGGTGGGCGGATTCCGTGCGTAGTCATACTCGGGCGCCAGGGTCATGGAGCACCCGGCACCGATGCAGGAGTCGGCCGGTGACGCCGCGCTGGGCTCCGCGGCGGCGCCGCACCCGACGAGCGCGAACAGCATGATGACGAGCGCGGCGACGCGCATGACGGCTCCGTGGGTCGAAGGATCTGACCGGCTCTTCGGCCGGTCCGTTCGTCGTGTTACGCCCCGGCTGCAGTGCGTAGCGCACCGCTGAGTCGGCGTGCACGTGGTGTGCAGATCTTGCAAACCGACGTTCCGGACGCCACCAATTCGGTTACTGTGGGGAGTCTTGTCGTTCCTCTCCGCGAAAGCGACCCGCGATGCGCGACGCACCGGCCGGCCACGACGTGGGTGCGATCGTGCGCGCGGCCCGGGTCGCAGCCGGCTGGCGGCAGGGCGAGCTCGGGCGTCGCTGCGGCTACAGCGCCAGCCAGATCTCCCGCTGGGAGACCGGCCGCTCACCGCTGCGCGACGTCGCCGTGCTGCGCTCGCTCGCGGCCGCGCTCGGCCTGCATCCCGCCGTGCTGGGTGTCACCCCGGACACGGTCGGTCACACATTCGGCGCTGCGGCGCGTCGACCCCCTACTGTGGGCGCGGCCTTGTCGTCGACGTCCCAGGAGGAGGACGACGTGCGCCGTCGCCAGTTCCTGCTGGCTGCCGGGCTGGCAGCTACCGCACCCGCCGTGTCCGCATCGACCGGCGCGGATCCGGCCCAGGAGCTGGGGCGGGCGCTGGTCGACCTGCTCGTCGGGCCGGTCGCCGCGGTGGCTCCAGTGCCGTTGGCGACCCTCGACGCCGCGCTGGACGCCGCCCGCGCGCAGTTTGTCGCCTGCCGCTACCTACCGCTGGCCACGACGCTGCCTGCGCTGATCATTGCGGCCGAGGCCACCGCGACGCAGCAGCCAGGCCCACGCGCGCACGCGACCCTCGCCCGCAGCTACGCCCTGGCGTCGCGGGTGCTGGGCAAGCTCGAGGCGTCGAGCCTGCACTGCATCGCCGCCGACCGGGGCGTCCGCGCCGCCCAGGCCGCCGGGAACCCGCTGCTGCTCGCCGAGGCCCACCGGCTCGCCGGCGGCGCCATGCGCCGCCTCGGGCACCACCAGCACGCCGAGGGCCTCACCATGGCGGCGGTCGACGTGCTCGAGGGGGACGTGCTCGACATGCGCCGCCTCGCCGCGGCGGGCGACCGTGGCGAGGCGTGGAGCATGTGGGCGCTGCTGCACTGCTCAGCCGGCTACGCCAGCGCGCTGCGCGGCGACCGCGACCGCGCCCGCGACCTGCTCGACCTCGCCGAGCACGCCACCACCCGCCTCGCCGCCGACGACAAGCGCGCGGTCACCGCGAACGTCGTGTCCCACCGCGTGTCCGCCTCGCTCGCCCTCGGCGACGCCGGGGACGCGCTCGCGCACGCCCAACGGCTCCCGCTCGCCGCGGTGCCCACCGTGGAGCGCCGCGCCCGCCTGCTCGTCGACGTCGCGCAGGCCTGGGCCCAGTGGGGCAAGCCCGAGCGCGCGCTGACCGCGCTGCTCACGGCCGAGCGCACCGCGCCCGGCGAGGTGCACACCCGCAGCGCGGTCCGCCGGCTCGTGAGCGACCTGGGCCGCTCCCCCGGCGCGGGACGGCTGCCGTCGCTGCCGGCGCTGGCCGCTCGGGTGCACGCCACGCTCTGACATCCACCCGCCCGGGCCCGGGTGGTGGCGGGTGCGGTCGATCGCGATGCACGCCGCCGTCGCGGCGGCGAGGACGAACAGGAACAGCATCGGGTGCTCTGTCAGGATGGGCACGGGTCATGACCTCTCGTCGTGCGGTCGAGGGTGGTGATCAAGGCGTCCCCGGCGTGTTCCAGCACGCATGGGGGCGCCGCATGCATTCCGCAGGTCAGGACCTCAGGCGATCCTGACCTCCGGAGTTCAGGACCTCCGGATCTCAGGAGATCCGGAGGCGCGCTTGCGGGTGCGGGGCACCGGGCCCCCCGCCGCGAGCAGGGCGCGCACCCGCCGGCCGACGGTCTCGTCCTTCACCAGCGCCAGCACCGCGGTGTACACGACCTCGTGCTGGCTGATCAGGCCGCGGCCGGTGCTGACCGCCGCGTCGAGCCGCCAGCGCTGCAGCTCGGCGTAGAGGTCGGGGTCGAGGTCGAGGGTCTGCCGGAACGGCTCCGTCCGCGCCGGCGCGGGCTCCACGACGGGCTCGTCGACGGCGGGCCGGTCGCGGTGCTGGATCGCCGCGATCCGGTCGGCAGCCTGTCCGGAGCGGGTCATCCGGCCGCCGCCAGCCAGCGCCGGTCGCGGTGGACCAGCTCGGCGACCGCGTCGCCGTAGGCGCTGCGGGTCGCGCCGCCCACCGGCCCGCCGAAGGCCTGCGCGTAGCGCTGCAGGAACTGCACGTGGGCGCGCAGCACGTGCCAGCCGTCCGCGGTCAGCGCGTCGCGGTAGTCCTGGATGGCGTGGGTGCCCAGCACGGTCCGGGTCAGCAGCACCGCGGTCGACGGCGCGGCGCCGTGCCGGCCGAGGTGGCTCAGATCGGTGATCATGTCGCGGACCATGGCCATCCGCTCGTACTCGAGCGCGGTGGGGGCCAGCGGGACGACGACGTGGGTCGCGGCCCGGATCGCGGACTCGACGATGGCGCGGTCGCGGTCGGTCGGCGGGGTATCGATGACGACGACGTCGTGGCCGGCGGCCTCGACATCGACCCCGGTGCCGGGGACGTGCAGCCGCCCGGTGGGCATCCCGCGGACGGGGATCGTCCACTCGGCGAGCTCGGCCCAGCGGGTGATGCTGCCCTGCGGGTCGGCGTCGATCACCATCACGCGGTGCCCGCGCTCGGCCAGGGCGTGCGCCAGGAAAGCGGCCGACGTCGTCTTGGCCGAGCCGCCCTTGAGGTTGCAGACGGTCAGGATCATCAGGTTCTCCGGTGCTCAGGAGATCAGGACCTCTGGAGGTCCGGACCTCAGGAAGGCAGGAGCGCAGGAGGTCCTGCGCTCCAGATGTCAGGGGCTCAGCGGGCCCGGCCCAGCGCGCGCCTCACTGCGCACGCTCGGCGAGCAGGCGACCCGCGGCCGCGGCGGCGTCGGCGAGGGCGCAGGGATA
Source organism: uncultured Pseudonocardia sp. (assembly GCA_964247105.1). Taxonomy (GTDB): domain Bacteria; phylum Actinomycetota; class Actinomycetes; order Mycobacteriales; family Pseudonocardiaceae; genus Pseudonocardia. Next base: position 9,166 of record CAXTTN010000020.1, on the reverse strand, counting down.
GGTGGGAGGGTGCCCGTCCTTGCGGCAGGTCCGGCACCTCCCGCGCCCGTCGGGCGCGTGCGCGGCGAGGAGCTGGCCGACGACGTCGGCGCCGGCGTCAGCGAGCGCCTCGGCGAGCGGGGACGTCACGACCCTGCCGCGTGCTGGCCGGCCTCTGCGTGCTCGTGCTCGGCGATCACAGCCGTCAGCTGGTCCCGCAGATCGATCGCCCTGGCCAGATCGACGTCGATCGCTGCGTCCTCGCAGACGACGCGCGGCCCGTAGCCGTCGGCCTGTCGCAGGCTGCTGTCGGCTATCCCGCCGACGTGGATGAACACGGTCGGGGTCGGCACCATGTCGCCGAAGTAGCCATCGGCGATCGGCCGCGCCCAGGTCCGCATGCAGACGTGTACGACGTCCTGGTCGGTGATGTTCAGGTTGGTCCTCATGCGGTTCCTCCGCTGGCGGTGGGGTTGATGGAGTGCAGGTGCCGCCCGTCGGGCGGGGTCGGCAGCGTGGGGTGCGGGAGCTCGGCGACAGCGGCGGCAACGCGGTCCGGCGCGACGAACGTGTAGATCGCGGTGCTGGCGCTGTGCTGGTGGCCGAGGAAGTCCTGGACCAGGCGCAGGTCGTTGGTGGCGCGGTAGGCCGCGGTGGCGGCGCGGTGGCGTAGCGAGTGCAGGGTGTCGGGATGCCCGCGGCGGTGGAGCAGCTTGTTGCAGGAGTCCGACACGTGGTGGGGGGTGACCGGGCCGAACCCGCGCTCGCGGCGCCACGCCGGGCCCCGATCGGCCAGCGCGGCCGCGATGGTGGGCCACGCGAACGCCGGTACCGGGACGTCGCGCACGAGCGAGCCCTTGCCCAGTACCCGCGCCCACACCTGGCCTCCGGCGGGGTCGACGGTGAAGTCGTCGACGCGCAGCCCGGCGATCTCCTTGGCGCGCAGCCCCGACCAGCCGGCCAGCAGCAGCCACGGCACGATCCGGGGCTTGGCGTGCAGGAGGGCGTCGGTGAGCGCCTCCTCCCCGATCGGGCGGGGCAGGCCGCGGCGCTGCTTGGGCCGCAGCAGCAGCCGCGACGGGTTGTCGGGGCGGATGCCCAGGTCGTGCAGCCAGGTGTAGTACGGGGAGATGAGCGCGGTCTGGTGGGCCACCTGGTAGCGGGAGGTGGCGAGCAGGTGGATCTGCCACGCGTGCAGGTCGCCGCGGGTGGCCGCGGCCGGGTCGCGACCGAGGAAGACCGCGAGCCGGACCAGGGACCGCCGGCGGGAGAACAGGGTGCGCTCCTCGCGGCCCTGCAGGCGCATCCAGATCAGATGCTCGCGCAGGTGCCCGACCGATTCCAGGTCGAAGCCGGCGCCCGGTAGCGGCGTGCTCAGCACGGCCTCGGGGATCTCGCCGACGAACGGATCGGGTGCCAGGACGTAGCTCACGTCCGGATCGTCAGCTCCGCGCACGGCACGCAGGTGCGCCGTGTGCGGATCATGCACATCGTGTGCAGATCCCGAAAGCCGCGCTGGTGGCCTCACGCGCCGGACCGCACCCTCGAGGCGCGCCCCGCGCACGGCCGACGCCCGCGCCGCGCGATCACCGCCAGCGGGCGAGCGCCCACGAGTCCGCTAGCCAGGTGCCGCTGACCTGGGCTAACGGAACAAGATGGTGCGGCACCTGGGCTCGTCCCTCGTCGACGTCATGTACGTGTTCGACGAGCCGACGATCGGGCTGCACCCCCGCGACGTCGGCCGCATGAACGCGCTGCTGCACAACCTGCGCGACAAGGGCAACACCGTGCTCGTGGTCGAGCACGACACCGACGTGATCACCCGCGCCGACCACGTCGTGGAGCTCGGGCCCCGCGCCGGCACCGAGGGCGGGCGCGTGGTCTACGAGGGTCCGGTCGCCGGGCTGGCGAGCTCGGGGACGCTCACCGGCGAGTTCCTGCACCGGCCGGTCGTCGTGCGGGAGACGCCGCGCACGCCCACCGGGCGTCTGACCGTCACCGGCGCGAAGGTCCACAACCTGCGCGGCTTCGACCTGGACGTGCCCCTCGGCGTGCTCGTGGCCGTCACCGGGGTGGCCGGGTCGGGCAAGTCGACGCTGGTACGCGAGGTGCTGGTGCCCCAGCACCCGGACACGATCGTCGTCGACCAGTCGGCGGTGGCCACGTCCAGCCGGTCCACCCCGGCCACCTGGACCGGCGTGATGGACCCGATCCGCAAGCTCTACGCCAAGGAGAACGGCGTGAAGCCCGCGCTGTTCAGCTTCAACTCCGAGGGCGCCTGCCCCACCTGCAACGGGCTCGGCGCGATCTCCTCGGACCTCGCCTACCTCGACGGCGTGCGCTCCACCTGCACCGACTGCGAGGGCCGGCGCTACACCGACGAGGTACTGGCGCTGACCGTCGGCGGCCGGTCGATCTCCGACGCGCTCGACATGACCGCGGCGCAGGCGCTCGCGTTCTTCGACACCCGCGAGATCACGAAACGCCTCGCGGCGGTCGTCGACGTCGGGCTCGGGTACCTGACGCTCGGCCAGCCGCTCTCGACCCTGTCGGGCGGGGAGTGCCAGCGCCTCAAGCTGGCGAGCCGGCTGCACGAGCAGGGCAACGTGTACGTGCTCGACGAGCCGACGACGGGCCTGCACATGTCCGACTGCGGGCACCTGCTCGGGCTGCTCGACCGGCTCGTGGACGGGGGCAGCTCGGTGGTCGTGGTCGAGCACAACCTCGACGTCATCGCGCACGCCGACTGGGTGATCGACCTCGGCCCGGACGGCGGCGACGCGGGCGGCACGGTCGTGTTCGAGGGCCCGCCCGCGGCCCTGATGCAGGCGGCGGGCTCGTTCACCGGCGAGCACCTGGCGCGCTACGTCCGCGCCGCCCGGTGAGCACCGCGTAGGGTCGGCGGCGATGACCGTCGGCGTGTTCCTGCTGCTCGTCGCGGCCGGCGTCGGCGCGGGGCTGTCCGGGTCGATCGCCGGGCTGGCGTCGCTGTTCTCCTACCCCGCCCTGCTCGCCGCCGGGTTGCCGGCGGTGACGGCCAACGTCACGAACACGGTGGCGCTGACGTTCAGCTCGATCGGCTCCGTCGTCGGGTCGCGGCCGGAGCTGGTGGGTCAGGGCGCGACGGTGCGGCGGTTCGCGCTGCTCACCACCGCGGGCGGAGCGCTCGGGGCCGGGCTGCTCCTGGTGACGCCCGCCTCGGCGTTCGAGCGGATCGTGCCGGTGCTCGTCGGCGGGGCATCGGTGGTGCTGCTGTTCCAGCCGTGGTTCCGGCCCGTCCCCGAACCCGTGGACGGCCCGCCGCGGGCCAACGCCGGGGTGCTCGCCGGGCTCTTCGCGGTGTCGGTCTACGGCGGCTACTTCGGCGCGGCCGCCGGGGTGCTGATGCTCGCGCTGATCCTGGTCAGCCTGCCGGTGTCGCTGCTGCGCGGCAACGCCCTGAAGAACGTGCTGCTCGGGCTGGCCAACGGCGTGGCCGCGATCGGGTTCGCCCTGTTCGCGGACGTGAACTGGCTCGCGGCCCTGCCGCTGGCGGTCGGGGTGCTCGCCGGGGGCCGGTTGGGGCCGGTCGTGGCCCGGCGGCTCCCCACGACGGTGCTCCGGGTCGGCATCGGCCTCGCCGGGCTCGGGCTGGCGGTCGCGCTGGGCGTCGCGGCCTACCGGTAGCGGTCGGGACCGGGCCGGGTGGGCGCGCGACCACGCCGCCGACCTCGGCGGACGAGCACAGCTTCCGCGGCCCGGTTCGCGCGCCGGGAGGCGGCGCCGACCAGCGCCTCCAGCGGGCCGCGGCGGCCGGCGAGGCGCAGCAGCGTGCCGACGACCGCGACGGTGAGCACGTGGGCGACCCACACCGCCGGCCCGGTGGCCGCGACGGCCGCCACCGCGAGGACGTGCAGCGTGTAGGCCGTCAGCGGGAACGCGCCCATGGCCGCGGGGAGCCACAGCAGCGGCGCCGCCCACCGCTCGACCAGCAGCATCGCGCCCAGCACGGCGAGGGCCGAGCCCGTCGTCCCGGCCAGGTCCAGCGACGTGCCGGAGTGCGGCAGGTCCACGGCGAGCCACCACCAGCTGCCGATGGGGGTCGTGCCGTAGCGGTGCTCCGCCAGCGCGTCGGCCGGGAGCGGGCTCCGGGCCACCAGCAGCGCCGAGGTCACGGCGGCGGAGACGGTGAGCGCCGCTCCCCCGGCCAGCAACCCGGCCGCGACCCGGGCCCGGCGGAGGTCGAGGCGTCCGACCGCCATCCCGGCGAGCAGGTAGGTCAGCCAGGTCAGGACCGGGTAGTAGCCGGTGAGCCCGAGCGTCAGGAGCAGGTCGCCCGGCGCCGCGAGGGCGGACACCCCCGGCTGTGCCCCGGGACCGGGGGGCAGGCCCGAGCGGAGCAGCTGCGACACCACCGGCGTGACCAGGCACGCGGCCACCGCGAGCGCCGCCAGCGCGCGTGCGCCCAGCCTCAGCATCGAGGTGGCCACCACGAACAGCAGGCCGTAGTAGGCCAGGATCACCGCCACCGGCGGGTCGAGCCCGCCCAGCGCCAGCCCGAGCAGCCCGACGAGCAGGCCGCGCACGGCGAGTCCGGCGGCGGGGGCCCGCACACCGGACGTCGACAGCGCCACCCCGACGCCCGCGATCACCGCGAACAGGGCCGAGGCCCGGCCGTCGGCCAGCAGGCCGGTCGCCGTCGCCCGCCCGCCGTCGGTGAGGGGCAGCAGGTGCGTCGCGAACATCCCCACCAGCGCCACCGCGCGGGCGGCGTCGACACCGGCGATCCGGCCCGACCGGGCTGGCGTCACCGTACGCGGGTGCCCGCCGTCACCGGCCCGGACTCCCCCGCCCCGACGCGCCGCAGCCACTCGCTCAGCGCGTGCTGCACGTCCACCAGCGCGGGCCGCCGGCGGGGGTCGTTGTCCATCGCGGCCTGCAGCAACGCGAGGTGCGCGGTGCGGCGCGGCAGGTGTGACAGCGGCGCCCCGGACGCGGCGGCCCGCAACCCGGAGACGGCGTCGGCGTGCCCGCCGCGCGGGGGGTTGCCGGTGAGCGCGTAGGAGACGGTGGCGGCGAGCTGCCACGAATCGGACGCCGGGGTGGCGCGCTCGCCGCAGGCGGCCTCCGGGGACAGGAAGTCGGGGGTGCCCAGCACGAACCCCGTCTGGGTCATGGTGGCGTCGCCGGACTTGCGGGCGATGCCGAAGTCGATCAGGTGCGCGAACCCGCCGCTGTCCACCACGACGTTGCCCGGCTTGACGTCACGGTGCAGCACCCCGCGCTGGTGGGCGGCGTCGAGCGCGCCGGCGAGGCTCAGCCAGATCCGGGCGGCCGCGATGTCGTCGAGCGTGCCGCGGGACCGGACGAGGTCACCCAGCGACGAGCCCTCGACGTAGCCCATGACGATCACCATGCCGTCGAGCTCCGCGAGGCCCGGGTCGCTGCGGGCCGGGATGAGGTCGTGGATGAGGACGCAGTGCGGGTGCCGGACGGCGGCCAGCGCGCGGGCCTCGCGCTGGATGCGCTGCTCGGTCTCGGCGTCCGGGGCGTGGGCCGCCTTGAGCGCGACGACGTGGCCGAGCTTGGCGTCCTGGGCGAGCCAGACGCGCCCGAACCCGCCGGAGCCGAGCCGGCGGATCAGGCGGAACCGCGGGGCCCCGTTGGCGGCCGGCGCGGAGACCGGGAACGGCGGTGCGCCGAGGAGCGTGGGCGGGTTGGCCCGAGCCGGCGCGGACCGCGGCGCCGGCACCACGGGCGGCTCGGGGGTGCGCGCGGCGAAGCGCTGGGCGAGCTGATCGGACCGGTTCGGGGCGGCCACGGGACGGCCCGGCGGCGGGCCGGGCGTCGCGGAGAGGCGCCGCCCGGGATCGGGCCGGGCGGGATCGGGCCGGGCCAGCGAGCGGTGCACCACCGCGTGCGACGGGGTGCCCGCCATCAGCACCAGGAAGATCCCGAGGAACGAGCCCGCGCCCGCGCCCAGCCACAGGTGACCGGCGGTGCCCGCGGGCACGCCTGCGGTGAGCAGGGCCACCAGCGCGGTGGGGATCCAGAACGACTTCGACGGCCACCGCGGCCCCCGCCGCAGCGCGATCCGCGCCTGGACCAGCACGAACACCGTGGTCACCAGCGGGGCCAGCACGAGGAGGAACACGGCGAGGACCAGGCGCAGGCTGCCGCTGGAGAACGCGTCCGCGACGCTGCCCCGGCCGAGGTACTCGGCCTGGGTGCCGATCACGAAGCAGGCGTCGGCGCCCAGCTCCCGCACCCCGGAGCGGCTCAGCCCGGCCACGGCGGATCCGGCGGCCGCGGCGCTGAACACGCGTCCGGTGGCCGTGAACACCAGCAGCGGGAGCAGACCGGCCGTGACGACACCGGTGACGACGAGCACGAACGACTCGCCGAGCCCGTACCGCGACCCGATGCGCTTGCGCAGCAGCGCCACCGTCACGGCTCCGACGGTGGGCAGCAACCCGACGCCGATGCCCAGCGCCGTGACCGCCCACGGCCAGCCGCCGGGGCACACGTCCGTGGCGAGCAACCGGCGCACCGCGTCGAGCAGGCCGGCGAGCAGCGCGGTGACCCCCTGCACGCCGCCTCCCTCCCGGGCCCCGACGCACTCGGAAGCACCGGACACCACTATGACATCGGCGCGGCCCGGCGCGCCGCAGCGGTCAGCCGATCCGCGTGACGGCGTCCGGAGCAGAGCGCAGCGAGGCGAGGTCGCCGAACCCGGCGAGGGCCAGCGTGATGTCCAGCTCGGCGAGCACGCTGCGCACCACGTGCCGGACGCCGTCCCGGCCACCCAGCGCCAGCCCGTAGGCGTAGGGCCGGCCCAGCAGGACGGCGTCGGCGCCCAGCGCGAGGGCCACCGCGACGTCGGCGCCGGTCCGGATCCCGGAGTCGAACAGCACCGGTGCGCGGCCGTCGACGGCGGCGAGGACGCCCGGCAGCGCCGTCAGGGCCCCGACGGCGCGGTCGACCTGCCGGCCACCGTGGTTGGACACGATGATGCCGTCCATGCCGGCGTCCAGCGCCTGGAGCGCGTCGTCGGGGTGCTGGATGCCCTTCAACACGATCGGGCCGTCCCAGTGCTCCCGGATGAGGTCCAGGCGGTCCCAGCGCAGTGCCGTGCCGGTGAACATCGGCACCCAGCGGCCCACCGCGGCCATCAGGTCGTCCTCGGGGGCCTTCGCGAGCCCGGCCCGGAACGCCGGGTCGGAGAACGGTGTGGCGGTGCCCACGCCGCGGAGGAAGGGCAGGTAGGCGCCGTCGAGGTCCATCGGGCGCCAGCCGAGCGTCCAGGTGTCGAGGGTGACGACGAGCGCCGTGAACCCCGCCGCCCGCGCGCGGGCGAGGATGCTGATCGTCACCGCGTCCTCGGTGGGCCAGTAGAGCTGGTACCAGCGCGGACCGTCGCCGATCGCCTCGGCGACCTCCTCGATGCGGTGCGACGACGCCGTGGACAGCACCATCGGCACCCCGAGCTCGGCGGCGGCCCGCGCCACGGCCAGCTCGCCCTCGGCGTGCAGGATCGACAGGACGCCGATCGGCGCGAGCAGCAGCGGCGCCGGCATGGTGGTGCCCAGGAGCGTCGTCGACCAGTTGCGGGCCGTGGTGTCGCGCAGCATCCGCGGCACCAGCCCGTACCGGTCGAACGCCGCGCGGTTGGCGCGCATCGTCGCTCCCGATCCCGCCCCGCCGGCCACGTAGCCGTAGGGCCCGTCGGCCAGCACGGCCCGTGCCGCGACCTCGAGCTGCGCGGGATCGGTGGGGAGGGCGGGCTGCTCGCCGCCGAGGCCCCGCAGGTAGATCTCGGCGGCGTAGGAGGAGAACGGCGCGGTCATGCCCGGAATGTACGGGCGCCCGGCGCGTTGGCGCTGTAGGAGTGCCTGATCGCGAGGAGACCCTGATGACCCTGACCCGCAGCGACGCGCCGCTCGCCCCGAACCCGCCGGCGTCGGTCAACTACCGCATCGACGGCCCGGCCCACAAGCTGTTCCAGCACCCGTTCCCGCGCCGCGTGCGGGCGGAGTTCGCCGGCCGGACCGTTCTCGACACCACCCACGGGGTCCTGCTGCACGAGACGGCGCTGCCGCCACGGCTGTACGTGCCCGAATCCGATCTCGACGCGTCGGCGTTCGTGCCGACCGACTTCTCCACGCACTGCCCGTTCAAGGGCGACGCCACCTACCGCTCGCTCGTGGTCGGCGACCGGACCGTCGAGAACGCGCTCTGGGCCTACCCCCGGCCGACGCCCGAGGCGCCGTGGCTGGCCGGCTACGCGTCGCTCCACTGGGCGGCCGCCGATGCCTGGTTCGACGAGGACGAGCAGGTCGGAGCGCTCACCGACCCCTACCACCGCGTCGACGTCCGGTCGTCGAGCCGGCACGTGCAGGTGTTCGCGGGCGACGAGCTCGTGGCCGAGTCGCACCACCCGCTGGTGGTGGCCGAGACGGGCCTCCCGTTGCGCTTCTACCTCTCCCCCGACGAGGTGAAGGCGACGCTGGCACCCACCTCGACGGTGACGTACTGCCCGTACAAGGGCGACGCCCGCTACTGGACGGTGCGGCTGGGCGGCGGCCGTGAGCTGACCGACGCGGTCTGGGCGTACGAGGAGCCGTTCCCGGAGTCGTCGCGGATCGCCGGGCGGGTCGGCCTGCTCCACGACGAGCTGCGGACCGTGGTGGACGGCGAGCCCGCCTGAGCGCGGCCCCATACCGACCGCGGACGCGACCAGCTCCGCCCCGCACGCGTTCCCCCGCACGCGCCACACGCACAACGCGCGCGTCGGCGGGCGGTCAGTCGTCGACCAGGAGCGCTTCCAGAGCCGGCATCGCGCCAGCCAGCGCGCCGAGCTGGTCGGCGTCGAGGCGGGCCAGGCGGCGGGCGACGAGCGCGGTGCGGTGGCTGCGCACCTCGCCGAGGCGGGTGGCGCCCTCAGCGGACAGGGTGATGAGCACTCCGCGGGCGTCCTGCGGATCCGGGGTGCGCACGACCAGGCCCTGCTCGTCGAGCGACGCGAGCACCCGGCTCATGGTCGGCGCCGTGACGGCCTCCCGCCGGGCCAGGTCCGACAGGCGCAGCGGGCCGTGCTCCTCGACGGTGACCAGCGCCGAGAGCTGCAGCGGCGGGATCGACTCGTGCCCGTCGATGCGGATGCGGCGGTTGAGCCGGCCCACCACCAGGCGGAGCCGGGCGGCGAGCT